>NZ_BOMS01000020.1 GCF_016862315.1 Actinoplanes palleronii
AGCGCCGTTTCAGACCTTGCGTGGGGAGTTTGGGTGCGGAGCGGACCGTAACTTCACACGCAGCGGGTGTGAGGGGGTGGGGTGGGTCAGCGGACGTTGAGTTCGACCCGTTCCGGGTCGGTGGTGCCGGCCAGGTAGGCGCGGGTGCCCAGGACCGCCAGCGCGGTCTGGAACAGCACCATGGTCCAGGACAGCGGGGTGTCCTGCAGGATCGCGACCACCGTCGGCACGGCCAGGATCAGCGCGTCCGGGCCGGCCACGGCGTGCACCAGCGGGCCGGTGGAGAGGGTGCCCATCGGGGTGTCCAGCGGGAGCAGGTCGTTACGGACGAAACCGCCGCGGGCCCGGCGGACCGCGGCGACACCGCCGGTGATGCCCAGCGGCACGCTGAGCAGCCACCACGGGCCGGCCGGGAGCCGGTCGCCGGTCTGCAGCAGGAGCAGCGCGATCAGCGACCAGGCGAACCCCAGCACGGCCGGGATCCACAGCCGCTGCAGCAGGGCCTGCCGGGAGTTGAGGCCGAGCAGGCGGAGCAGGACCGGGTTGCCGGCGTCGGTGTTCACCGTGGCGGTCGTGGTGCCGCCGGCGATCATCGCGCCGATCGGCAGGGCCAGCGCGAGCACCCAGTCCGGCGCCGGGGCGAGCAGCATCGGGACCGGTGTGGCGGCGAGCAGCCAGAGCAGCCGGGCGCCCCGGCGGCGGACCATCAGGAAATCCTGGCCGGTCAGGACCGGGAGGCGGGCCGACGGACGGGCCGAGGTGAGCCGCCGCCGCGACCAGCGGTGCCGCGCGACCATGTCGATCACGAACGACGGCTCGATACCGAACGCGCTGTCGAAGAGGGTCCCGGTGATCTTCGCGGCGTCCAGGATGCGAGCGTCCGGGGTGCGAGCCAGATTTCGTACGATCAAGGCGCCGCAGGCCGCGACCAGAACCGCGAGCGAAGCGACCACGGTGACCAGAATCGGTCTCGCCGGCCACGCGCCCGGATCCGGTGGCGCCACCTCGCCGATCGTGTCGAAGATCAGCGTGGCGAGCCCGAGCGTGACCGCGGTGGTGGCGAACCAGTCGGTGACGGCGGCCCATCGGTCGGAGCGCTGGGCGACCACGGCGACCAGGAGCAGGACGACGCCCAGCAGCGCGCCCCCGATGATCAGCGGCGCGGCGAGGTGGTGCGGGGCGGCGTGCCCGGCGATCGCGGTGCTGACCAGGCCGGCGACCAGCGCGGCGGTGAGCGCGGCCAGGCGCAGCGACGGCAGCAGCAGCCGGCGTCGGCTCACCGGCGCGGTGAGCAGGAAATACGCGGCGGGCCGGCCGAGCGTGACCGGCCCGGTCGCGCGCATCGCCGTCAGCAGGAAGCCACCGATGATCAGAATCAGCCCGAGGGCCGGCCAGGCGCCGAGGTCCAGCGTGTCCGGCCAGAAGATCGCGGCCAGCTTCTCGTGCAGCATGGCGCCGACCACCGCGCAGAACAGCGTCGCGAAGTAGAGGTTGCCCAGCGTCGCGCCGCGCTCCCGGTGGGCCACCTGCCGTTGGTGCAGCCAGCGGCGGACCGGCCGCAGCTCGACGATGACGGTCATGGGTGCAAGGACTCCATGGTCGTGAGTTCGCTGCCGGAGGCCACCGCGAACTTGTCGTCGTGGCTGGCCATCAGCAGCGAGCCGCCGGTGCTCAGGTATTCGACGAGCATCTCGGCGACCGCGGCCCGGCCCTCCGGGTCGAGGCGCTGCTCCGGCTCGTCCAGGATGAGCAGCGAACTGGGCCGGATCAGGACCAGGGCCAGGGTGAGCCGCTGCTTCTGCCCGGAGGAGAGCGACGGCGGGATGGCGTCGGCGTGCCCGGCCAGGCCGAACCGTTCCAGCGCCTCACCGATGCCGGCCTCGTCCGGGTTCTGCCCGTGCGCGCGGCAGATCAGCTCGGCGTGCTCCCGGACGGTCAGCCCGGGATACCAGGTCGGCGGCTCCACGGTGGTGCACACCGCGGCCCAGAACTCGGGGCTCGAGCCGGGGGTGGCGCCGAACACCCGGATCCGGCCGTCGTCCGGTTGTTGCAGGCCGCTGACGCAGCGCAGCAGGGTGGACTTGCCGATGCCGTTCTCGCCGGTGACGCAGATGCCGGTGCCGGCCGGGACGGTGAACCCGACCCTCTCGAGCACCGGCATCGAGCCGTAGCTCACCGTGAGATCACTTACCTCAACCGCGGGGTGGTCAGCCACCCGATCAGACTAGGGCTTGCGTCCGTAGAGCAAGCGCAGGGCCTTGACGATCTGCTGGACCTGGGCCGGGGTGCGCTCGAAGGTCATCGCGGGCAGCAGCGACCGGGCCCGGCGTACGGTGATCGCCTTGGCCCTGGCGAACTCGCGGAGCCCGTCCTCGCCGTGGATCCGCCCGAACCCGGACTCGCCGACCCCGCCGAACGGCAGGTTGCCCATCCCGACGAAGGTCAGCGTGCCGTTGACGGCCACCATCCCGGACCGCAGCCGCCGCGCGATCCGAATGGCGTCCTTCTTGCCGAAGACCGAACCTCCCAGCCCGTACGGGGAGTCGTTCGCCTTCTGCACCGCCTCGTCGGCGTCGCGCACCTTCGTGATGGTCAGCGTCGGCCCGAACGTCTCCTCACGCATCTCCGAGGAGTGCGCCGGCACGTCCACCAGCACGGTCGGCGACACGTACGGCGCCTGCACCGCATCGGCGCCACCGAGCACCGCCCGGCCGCCCTTGGCCAGCGCGTCCTCGATGTGGTCGCGGATGATGTCGAGCTGCTTCGGCATGGTGATCGGGCCGATCTCCTGGCCGGTGCGCAATTTGCCGGCCTTCTCCACCACGGCGTCGACGAACTTGTCGTAGACCGACTCGACCGCGTAGACCCGTTCGATGCCGATGCAGGTCTGCCCGGCGTTGGTCATCGAACCCCACACCGCCGCCTCGGCCGCCGCCGCCACGTCCGCGTCGGCGTCCACGATCAGCGCGTCCTTGCCGCCCGCCTCGATCACCACCGGCACCAGGTTCTCCGCGCAGGCGGCCATCACCTTCTTGCCGGTGGCGGTGGAGCCGGTGAACGAGACCTTCTGCACACCGGAGCGGCACAGCGCCCCGCCGACGTCACCCAGCCCGTGCACGGCCTGCAGCACCGGGTGCTCCGGCACGATCTCGGCGAACGTGTCGGCCAGCCACTGGCCGACCACCGGGGTGTACTCGCTGGGCTTGAAGACGACGGCGTTGCCGGCCGCCAGGGCACCGGAGATCGGGCCGATCGGGGTGACGATCGGGTAGTTCCACGGGCCGATCACGCCGACCACGCCGTACGGCTGGTACTCCAGGTGGCCGACGTGCTCGGCGAGCAGCAGCCGGGTGCGCATCCGGCGCGGGCCGAGCACCCGCTTGGCGTTCTTGGCGGCCCAGTCCAGGTGCTCGACGGCCGCGGTGACCTCGATGATCCCGTCGTTGACCGGCTTGCCGCTCTCCAGCTCGGCGAGCTCGGCCAGCTCCTGGATGCGCTCGACCAGCAGGGTGCGCCAGCGCAGCAGCCGGGTCTTGCGGCCGTCCCACCCGAGGCTCTGCCACCACAGGGCGGCTTCCCGAGCCCGCTCGACGGCGGCGATCACCGCCTTCTCGTCGGCGACCGGCACGCGGCCCGCCTCGGCGCCGCTGGCCGGGTTCGTGGAGATCAGGTGGCCGTCCTCGATCACGGGCAGGCCGGGAACGTGAGTCGCCGTCATGTCCGGAGTCTAGGCGGTAAGTTACCGGCCAGTCACCAGGGAGACGCAGATGAATCCGTACGCTTGATCCGTGAGCCCCCGCCGCAATCACCCACGCCGTAAGAACCCGGACCAGCCGGACCGCCCCCAGCTCGCCGGTGAGGGGGTGCGCAAAGGCATCGAGGGCGTCCAGCAGTGGCAGGACGGCGAGTGGATGGTGCGCTCGATCTTCGGCGGGGCGGCGGCCAAGACGTACCGGTGTCCCGGCTGCATGCAGGAGATCCGGCCGGGTGTCGCGCACGTGGTGGCCTGGCCGATCGACGGCCGCGGCGACGAGACCGACCGCCGGCACTGGCACACGGGGTGCTGGCGCGCCCGCGACCGGCGCGGCCCCGGGGTGGAGCGGTCGCGGAACGCCCCGCGGTATGGATAGGCCGTCCCCGTGGGCAATGATCGGGGCATGAGCAACCAGATCCGTGCCAACTCGATCCTCCCCGCGCACCGGGAGGACATCGAGCTGCACACCGCGGACGGCGTCACCCTGGTCGGCGAGCTGGCCCGGCCGCTGGACCGCGACCCGGTGGCCACCGTCATCTGCCTGCACCCGCTGCCCACCCACGGCGGGATGATGGACAGCCACGTCTTCCGCAAGGCCGCCTGGCGCCTCCCGGCCCTGGCCGGCCTCGCGGTCCTGCGTTTCAACACCAGGGGTACGAGCAGTGTGCGCGGCACCAGCGGCGGCACGTTCGCGTCCGGCGTCGACGAGCGCTTCGACGTGGCCGCCGCGATCGAGTACGCGGAGTTCGCCGACCTGCCGAACCTCTGGCTGCTCGGCTGGTCCTTCGGCACCGACCTCACCCTGATGTACGGCCTCGAACCCGCGGTCACCGGCGCCATCCTGCTCTCCCCGCCGCTGCGTTTCTCCCGCCCCGAGCACCTGGCCGCCTGGGCCGCCGACGGCAAACCGGTGACCGCGCTGATCCCGGAGTTCGACGACTACCTGCGCCCGCCGGAAGCCGCCGAACGCTTCGCGGCGATCCCCCAGGCCGAGGTGGTGCCGGTCCCGGGCGCCAAGCACCTCTGGGTCGGCGACGCCGAGAAGGTCCTCGACGCGGTCGTCCAGCGCGTCGCCCCCGCCGTGCCGACCCCGCTGCCGCAGACCTGGGACGGCCCGATCGAGACCGGCGACATGAACGCCTACGCCAACCGCACCGTCGCCGCCTTCGCCGACGTCGAGGTACCCACCCCGCTGAAGGACTGACCGCACCCCAACTCCCCACGCTCGGTTGTCGTGGCGGTTGCGTGGGGATTTTGGGTGCGGAGCGCACCGAAACTCCCCACGCTCGGGCTCTGCGGCGGGGCGCTCGGTATTCGTACCAAAGGGGGTTAAGGGAAAAGCGGTCGGTCAGCGGTCGTTCATGCTGGGGACCATGACCTCTCGGGCGATCAGCTGGACGGCGGCGACCATCGGGATGGCGACGAGTGCGCCGACCACGCCGAACAGCGCCACGCCGAGCAGGGCCGCGACCACCGCGCCGACGTCGCTGACCTTGACCGAGCGGCGCATCACGTTCGGGTAGATCAGGTAGTTCTCGATCTGCTGGTAGATGATGAAGAAGACGATGCAGACGACGCCGTCGGAGACCGACGAGGCCAGCCCGACCACGCTGACGATCACGGCGCCGATGGTGGCGCCGATCTGCGGGATCAGGTCGCAGACCGCGACGACCACGGCCAGGGCGAACGGGTACGGCAGCTCCAGCAGCACGGCCAGCACGAACGTGCTCAGCCCGGCCAGGATGGCGATCGCCAGCGCGCCCACCATGTACGCGCCGACCTTGGTCAGGATCTCGTCGGTGAGCAGCCGCACCCGGTCCCGGCGCGACGCGGGCACCAGCGAGTACCCGCCCTCTTTCAGCCGCTCGAAGGACGCCATGAAATAGATCGTCAGCACCAGCACGGTGAGGACGTTGAAGATCGTCCCGAAGATCAGCTTGGCGCCGCCGACCACCCCGCCGAGGGTGTTGCCGATGGTGCTCGCGTTCACCGCGCTCTGCACCTTGTTGACGATGTCGTAGCGCTGCACCAGCTCGTTGACCGTCTCGCTGCGGCGCAGGTTCTCGATCGTCTCGGGCGCGTTGTTGATCAGCTCGGTGGTCTGGGTGACCAGCGGCGGGATCAGCGCGATGATCCCGCCGACCAGCAGCGCCACCACGGTCAGCGCGACGATCGCCACGGCCAGCCCGTGCGGCAGGCCCCACCGGCGCAGCCGGACCACCGCCGGGTTCAGGCCGATCGCCAGGAACAGCGCGATGAAGATGAGTACGAGGATCGAGGCCGCGTTGCGAAAGCCCAGGAAGAGCGCGTACGCCACGATCACGCCCAGCCCGAACAGGAAGCCGAACAGGAACGGGCTGCGCCGGTTCAGCGGCTCCCCGGGTGCGCCGAACCGCTGAGTGGGGGCCGCCGGCTCCTCCTCGGCAATCTCTTCGGCAGGCTCCTCGAGAGGGGGCGTGGCCGGTTCGGATGACATCGCGGGACCTCCACAGCAGACCGCCGAAGCCCGGAGGCTAACCCCGCCGGGCGACGGTCGTCGACCCGGTTACTCCGCGTCCGCGGACACCCGGCTCGCCTGCGGGACGGTGACCTTGGCCGAGGCGGTCACCTTGGCCGGCTGCGCCTCGGTGGCCGCGTGGGTGCCGGTCTTCTCGGCGTGCGAGCCGGGATTCTCGGTGGGCACCGCGTGCGTGCCGACCGCGGGAGCGGACGGCGTGGCAGGCGCGGGGGCGGCCGGTGCGGGAGTGGCAGCCGCAGGGGTGGCCGGTGCGGGAGTCGCGGGCGTGGGCTCGGCGTCGTAGAACTCGTCGTGCCGGCCGGCCTCCGGGTCGGGCACCTCCGGTGAGGCGGCGGCGGCCATCACCGCGGCGGCGGCCAGCTCGGCCACCCGCTTCGCCTCGCGCTGCACCTGACGGCGGACGTCGGCGGCGTGCCGCTCGGCGGCCTCACCGGCCCGCTTCGCCTCGGTGACCCGCTGCAGCGTGCTCTCCAGCTCCTTGGTGGCCTCGGCCAGGCCCTGCTTGACCTGCTCGGTCTCCCGCTCGCCGGCCTGGGCCAGCTCCTGAGCGGCGGCCAGTCGCTGGTCGGCCTCGGCGACCTTGGCCTGGGCGGCCTCGAACTCGCTGACCGCCTTGGCGATCTTGTCCTGGTGGGCGGCCAGCTCCTTGCGGGTGGCGGTGGCCTGCTCGTCGGAGCGGCGGAGCACCTCTTCGGCGTACTTGTCGGCCTCGCTGCGCAGGTCGGCGCACTGCTTCTCGACACCGGAGCGCATCTGGCCGAGCTCCTCGATCACCGCGTGCCGGCGCAGCGCGAGCTCGTGGTCCACGGCGGCCTTGAGGTCGGCGTGCTCCCGGTCCGCGTCGGCACGGCGAGTGGTGATCTCCTGGTTGGTCTTCTCCCGCAGCGCCTTGAGCTCCTGCTCGGCCTGCATGCGGGTGGACTGCACGTAGCCGTCGACCTCGGCGCGCGCCCGCTGGGCGTCGCTCGCGGCCTTGTCACCCAGGTGCTGGGCCTCGGCCCGGGCCCGGGCGAGCAGGGCCTCGCTCTCGACGCGGATCTGCTCGGCGGACTGCCGGGCGTTGGCGACGGCCTTGTCCGCGGCGGAGCGCTTGGCGGTGTCGACCTTCTCCTCCTCCGCGCGGCGGGCGGCCAGCGCGATCTCGAAGTCCCGGATGCCGTCGTGCGCGTGCGCCTCGGCCTCGGCCCGGATCCGCTCCGCCTCGGCGAGCCGGCCGGCGATGTCGTCGGTGGCCGACGCCTTGATCGCCTCGCCCTGCTCCTCGGCGAGCGCCAGGATCTGCTCGACCCGGGGGCCCAGGTGCCGGAACGAGACCTCGCCGGTGATGCCGGTGTTGCGCCGGGTCTGCGTGATCTCCTGCTGGAGCCGCTCGATCTGCGCGGCCATCGCCTGGATCTGCGAATAGGCCTGTTCGCGCTCGGCGGCCAGGGCGGCGATCTCGTTCTCGGCGCGGGCGACGTAGCGCTCGACCTGCTTGCGTTCGTAACCACGTAGGGCGGTTTCGAAGCTGGGCTCGGGGGCCGATTCTCCGCCAAGACCGAAGATTTCACCGCCGTGCGACATGCTCTCCATCCTCACATACGCATGGTCCCGGAGCGTGGTGATACACACCGGACTGATGGGGACCATGCGGGTAGTTACCAAATTGTCCGACCGGACGGGCGCGAAACCTAGGCTACGCGCCCCAACGAGTCAGGCCGTACCGGAGAAACTCCGGTACGGCCTGAGTCACAAAAACCACCCGGCCTGACTCACCGTCGCGCACTCCCGGGGAGTCCGCAACTTCAGGGACCGGGACAGCCGGTCACGAATTGGTCTGTGCCGCCACCGGCTCGTCGCCGGCCTCGGCCGCGTCCTGCTCGGTCTGCGCGGCCGGCTGAGCGGCGGCCTGCGGCGCGCTGGCCTGCGGCGCGGGCTGAGCCGGCTTGGCCGCCTCGGTGGCCGCCTTCGCAGCCGGAGCGGCACCGACACCGGGCACCAGACCGGACAGGCCGGACAACATCTGGCCCAACTGGTTGGTGACCGCGTCCTTCTGCCGGGTGAGGTCCTCGACCTCGCGGCGGGCCGCCTGGGTGGTCAGCTCGGACTCGGTCCGGGCCTCGCTGAGCAGACGGTTGGCCTCCGAGCGGGCCTCCGAGACGGTCTTCTCGGCGAGCGCCCGGGACTTGTCGATGGTCTCACCGGCGGTGCGCTCGGACTCGATCCGGCGGCTCTCGGCGTGCTGCGAGATCTCCTTGGCGCGGTCCTCGGCGGCGCGGGCCCGCTGCTCGGCCTCGGAGATCATCTTCTGGGTCGCGGCGACCTGGGCGGCGTGCCGCTGTGACTCCTCGGTCTCGGCCTTCTCCCGGCGCTCGGCGATCTCCAGGGCCAGTGCCTGCAGGTCCTTGTCGCGCTTGTCGCGGGCGTCGGCGAGCAGCTTGGTGGCCTCGGCGCGCTTCTCCTCGGCCTCCCGGCCGGCCTTCGCCCGAGCCTGGGTGATCTCCCGCTCGGCGGTGGCGCGCAGCGAGGCGACCTCCCGCTCGGTGGTCGACTTGAGCTCGGCGACCTCGTGCGCGGTGACCGTACGCAGCTGCTTGGTCTCGCGGTCGGCGTCCGAGCGGAGCGTGTCGGCCTCGCGCCGGGCCTGGACCCGGGCCTCCGCGGCCTCGCGCTCGGCGTGCGTGCGGACCTGACCGGCCTCCCGCTCGGCGGTCGCCTTCATGGCGGCGGCCTCGGCGCGAGCCTTGTCGGTGATCTCCCGCGCTTCCAGCCGAGCTGCGGAGAGGATGCCCTCGCTCTCCCGCTTGGCCTCGCTGCGGTGGTCGTTTGCCTGTTCCTCGGCGAGCCGCAGGATCTGCTCCACCCGGGTGCCCAGCCCGGAGAGCGTCGGCCGGTTGTTCTCCTCGAGCAGCTTGTTGCTGTCGGCGAGTTTCTGCTCCAGCACGTTCAGCCGCTGCTCAGCCTGGCGGAGCCGGCGCTGGGCGTCGTTCATCCGCTGCTCGGCTTCACCGCGGGCCTGCTCGGACTGGTTCAGCGCGGCGAGCAGCCGGCCGATGTGTCCGTCGACCTGGTGGCGGTCGTAACCACGCAGGACAACGGTGAAGTCGTGCTGCGTATTCGCGGTCTCGAAGAAGGCCAGGTTCTGATCCTGCTGCTGGGGCATTGCGCCATCCTGGCGAGAAGGGAGCGGACATGCAAGGGCGGAACGGCAGTCGAACCCCAATGTAGATCAGCTTTGACCTGGACCGCAGTCGGGTGGCGGGCCGTTCGGGGGACGCCCGTCACTCACCGGCCGGTCCGGCGTCGTCCCGTCGCCACCTGCTGACTCGGGGTTTCGGGTGAGCGCAACCCCGCGTTCGGGGTGGTCGGCCCTGCTCAATGGGGCTGATCCTGCCAGGAGACCGGGCTCACGTCAGGCTGAATCACCCGACCGGTGTACCCCCCACGGCCGGCTCGACCAACTCGACCAGAACGCCGCCGGCGTCCTTCGGGTGGACGAAGTTGATCCGCGATCCGGCGGTGCCGCGCCGCGGCGTGTCGTAGAGCAACCGCAGGCCGCGGGCCCGCAGGGCGTCGGCGGCGACCTCCACATCGGCCACCGTGTAGGCGAGTTGCTGCAGCCCCGGACCGCTGCGGTCGAGGAACTTCGCGATGGCCGAATCCGGTCGCAGCGGGGCGAGCAACTGGATCCGGGGACCGGTGTCGTCGCCGACCGCGAGCATGGCTTCCCGTACGCCTTGTTCGTCATTGGTTTCTTGGTGCACACACCGCAAACCAAGCGTTTCTCCATAGAACCGGATGGCCTCGTCCAAATCCGCCACGGCTATCCCGACGTGGTCGATCCGCAACAATTCGACTCCGGAGAATGTGACATTCTCGGGATGGGTGGCACTCGATGCGTGGTCTGTCATGCCGTTAGTCTCTGACCTGACCCATCGTTAAGGCTGCCCCGGGTGCCCGCTCCCGTCACCCGGCCGTCGCAGATCGGACATGACTCGTGACCACCTCCGTGATCGTCAGTGGCGCCCGTACCCCGATGGGGCGCCTGCTCGGCAACCTCAAGAACCTGCCCGCCACCGCCCTCGGCGGGCACGCCATCGCCGCCGCGCTGTCCCGTGGCGGCGTCGCCCCCGACCAGGTCCAGTACGTCATCATGGGCCAGGTGCTGCAGGCCGGCTGCGGGCAGATCCCGGCCCGCCAGGCCGCCGTCGCGGCCGGCATCCCGATGACCACCCCGGCGCTCACCGTCAACAAGGTGTGCCTCTCCGGCCTGGACGCGATCGCCCTCGCCGACCAGCTGATCCGCGCCGGCGAGTACGACATCGTGGTGGCCGGCGGCATGGAGTCGATGACGAACGCCCCCCACCTGATCAACCAGCGGCAGGGCACCAAGTTCGGCGACGTCGTGGTCCGCGACCACATGGCGCTGGACGGGCTGACCGACCCGTGGGCCGGCGTCTCGATGGGCGAGTCCACCGAGACCAGCGGCGCGAGCCTGGACATCAGCCGGGCCGCGCAGGACGAGTTCGCCGCGCTCAGCCACCGGCGGGCCGCGCAGGCGCAGCACACCGGCCGGTTCGCCGAGGAGATCGCCCCGGTGCCGTCCGGCGACCGGAAGGCCCCCGGCCCGATCGACACCGACGAGGGCGTCCGGCCCGGCACCACCGCCGAGTCGCTGGCCAAGCTGCGGCCGGCGTTCGCCCCGGACGGGACGATCACGGCGGCGACCGCGTCGCCGATCTCCGACGGCGCGGCCGCGGTCGTGGTGATGAGCCGGGCCAAGGCCGAGGAGCTGGGCCTGACCTGGCTCGCCGAGATCACCTCGCACGGCAACGTGGCCGGCCCGGACAGCTCGCTGCAGTCGCAGCCGGCCAACGCGATCAAGCACGCGCTGGAGAAGGCCCGGCTGACCGTGGACGACCTCGACCTCATCGAGATCAACGAGGCGTTCGCGCAGGTGGTCATCCAGTCGATGCGGGAGCTGAAGGTCGGCGAGGAGAAGGTCAACGTGAACGGCGGGGCGATCGCTCTCGGTCACCCGATCGGGATGTCCGGCGCCCGGCTGGTCCTCACCCTGGCTCTGGAGCTGAAGCGGCGCGGCGGGGGGACCGGCGCGGCGGGTCTCTGCGGCGGTGGTGGTCAGGGCGACGCCCTGATCATTAAAGTACCGTCGTGATCGACTGCACCGAGCGGCACTCACCGTGCCCTGACCGGCGGTCTCGCAGGCGAGGGCCGGGAGAGCACGACAAAGGCAGCCCAGTGTGAGTCGTTTGCGTGACGTCCCCTCCCTGGTCGCAAAGGCTCGGGAGGGTGACCCGCGGTCGGTGGCCCGGCTGATCACCCTGGTGGAGAACGGCGACCCGGCGCTGCCCGAGGTCGCCGCGGCCATGGCGCCCTACGCCGGCCGGGCCCAGGTGGTCGGCCTCACCGGCGCTCCCGGCGTCGGCAAGTCGACCACCACGAACGAGCTGGTCCGCGCGCTGCGCCTGGCCGGGCACCGGGTCGGTGTGCTGGCCGTGGACCCGTCCAGCCCGTTCACCGGGGGTGCCATCCTCGGCGACCGGGTGCGGATGCAGGAACACACCGCGGATCCGGGCGTCTACATCCGCTCGATGTCCAGTCGCGGTCAGCTCGGCGGGCTCTCCGCGGCCACGCCGCAGGCCGTCCGGGTGCTCGAGGGTGCCGGTTGCGACGTGGTCCTGGTCGAGACGGTCGGGGTGGGTCAGGCCGAGGTGGAGATCTCCTCGTTGGCCGACACCACGCTGGTGCTGCTCGCGCCGGGCATGGGCGACGCGATCCAGGCGGTCAAGGCCGGCGTGCTGGAGATCGCCGACGTCTTTGTGATCAACAAGGCGGACCGGCCGGGCGCGGACAACACGTACCGGGACATCCAGGGGATGCTGGCGCTCGGCGAGCGCACCGCCGGGGACTGGCGGCCGCTGGTGGTCCGCGCGGTCGCGGTGAAGAACGAGGGCATCGACGACGTGGTGGCCGCGATCGGCAAGCACCGCGCCTGGCTGACCGACACCGGTGAGCTGCGGACCCGGCGGGAACGGCGGGCCGCCGCGGAGATCTCGGCGCTGGCGCTGGGCACGCTGCGGGCCCGGATCGGCGATCTCCGCGGGGGCACGGCACTCGTGGACCTCGCGGCCCGGGTCGCGGACGGGGCGATCGATCCGTACGCCGCGGCCGGCGAGCTGGTCGCCGGCCTCGAAGCGACCCGCTGACCGCTCGCACGACCGCAGCCGGCCCGGACCACGACGCGCTCACCGCTCCTGGCTGGTCCTCAGGGGTGCCTCAACCGCCCGGAGACACCCCTGAGAACCAGCCGGGGACCGGGAGGCGCGCCGCGGTCCGGCATCCTCGCGGGCGTCGCGCCGGCCTCACGGGCGGGACGTGGCTCGTAGCCTGCGGACGAGCGCTCCGTATCCGTACCGGAAGAGGGTTGAGCGGAAGTGCGGGCGGCCTCGCGCGTGCCGGGTGGTCTCAGCCGGAGAACTGGGTGAGCGTCTGCTCGATCAGGGCGCGGTCCCAGGTCAGGGTGTTGTTCTCCAGGTCGGTGACGACGCCGCGCAGCCAGGTCAGCTCGGCGCGCAGGACGGCGGCGCGGTACTCGTCCTCGAGCAGGAAGAGCCGGGGCAGGCCGGGCGGGGCCTGTGCCTCGATCGCGGTGAGGCGTTCCTGCACCGCATCGGCGCGGCGGGTGAGCAGGTCACGGGTCTGCGCCGGGCCGAGCAGCGCCAGGAACGCCAGCGCCACCGGGAACTCCGGGAACTCGCGGGCCGGGGCCGGCAGCATCTCGAGCAGCCAGCGGTGCAGCGTGGCGGCGCCCTCCTCGGTCACCTCGTAGACGGTGCGTTCCGGCCGCCCGGCCTCCCGGGTGGTCTCCCCGGCGCGGGCCAGACCGTCACGCACCAGCCGGTCGAGGGCCTGGTAGACGCTGTTGCGCTGCGCCACGTTGACCAGTTGGTCCTGACCGCGCTCCTTGATCACCTGCAACATCCGGTACGGGTGCATCGGCGCCTCCACGAGCAGAGCCAGCAACAGGGTCGCCAGTGGGGAGCGCTTCATGCCAAGCAGCCTACGATCTCTTGACGCCGCATAGTCATTGTATGGATAGTCATACTATGACTAAAGAAGCTGCCGTGATCGGGGGTGGCATCGCCGGCACCGCCGCGGCCATCGCCCTGCAGAGTGCCGGGTTCGCCCCGGTCGTCCACGAGCGTCACGAGCGCGGTGCCGCCGACGAGCGCGGCGCGTTCCTCACCGTCGCGGTGAACGGGCTGCACGCGCTCCGCTCCCTCGGTCTGGACCCGGACAAGGTACTGGCCAAGGGCTTCCCGACCCCGGTGATGGCGCTGCGCGGCGCGTCCGGGCGGGTGCTCGCCGAGCTGCCGCTGGGCGGGCCGCGCTCCGGCCCCGGGCTCGCCACCACCACGATCCGGCGCTCGGACCTCTACGCCGCGATGCGCGCCGAGGTCGAGGCGCGCGGGATTCCGATCGTCTACGGCGCGGCCCTGACCCGGGCGGTCACCGGGCCGGACCGGGTCGAGGCGGAGTTCGCCGACGGCCGCCGGGTGCACGCCGATCTGCTCGTCGGCGCGGACGGGTTGCGCTCGCGGACCCGCCGGTCGCTGGACCCGGCCGGGCCCGAGCCGCACTACCTGGGCCTGCTCAACGCGGGCGGGTTCACCGCCGGACCGGTCGCCCCGGGCCTGGCCGCGCCGCCCGGGGTGATGCAGATGGCGTTCGGCAAGCGGGCGTTCTTCGGCTGGGCCACCGCGCCGGACGGTTCGGTCTGGTGGTTCGCGAACCCGCCGGCGAAGCAGCCGATCGGGCCCGGCACGTTCACCGCGGCGTCCTGGCGGGCCCACCTGATCACGCTGTTCGAGGACGACCCGTCGTCGCCGGCCGCCGAGTTGATCAAGGCCAGCGACGAGATCGTCGGACCCTGGAACACCGAAGACCTTTTTTCGGTACGGGTGTGGCACGACACCCGGACCGTGCTCGTCGGTGACGCGGCGCACGCCCTGGCGCCGACCTCGGGGCAGGGTGCCTCGCAGGCGATCGAGGACGCCGTGGTGCTCGGGCACAGCCTGCGCGAGCACCGGGAGCCGGCGGCCGGCCTCGCGGCATACGCGGCGGCCCGCCGCCCCCGGGTGCGGAAGGTGGCGGCACACGGCCGGCGCGGCAACAGCGGCAAGGTGCTCGGCCCGGTCGGCGCGGCGATCCGGGACGCGATGATGCCGGCCCTGTTCACGCTGCTGATGCGCAAGGGCGATCCGCAGGCCTGGATCCTCGACCACCGGCTGCCCCCGCTGCCCGCGGCCGGGTGAGACGGGAAACCCCGGCAACGTGGCGGGCGCTGCCGGGGCCTGGTGGGGGATGGAAATGTCCCGGCCTGACTCTCCCCGTTCCGGTTACCCGGCGGTAGTAGGGAAATCCCTTGTCCTCGTCGGCTTCCGGACCTTAGTAATCGTTCAGTTCTGCGATTAGGATGGTGCCCATGGACGCATCCGACATCGAGGCCGGGCGCGAGCGCTGGCAGCGCCGCTACGACGCCGCACGCAAACGGGACGCCGACTTCACCACGCTCTCCGGCAACCAGGTGGAGCCGGTCTACGGGCCGCAGCCCGGGGCGACCTACCCCGGTTTCGAGCGGATCGGCTGGCCCGGCGAGTTCCCGTACACGCGAGGGCTCTACCCGACCGGGTACCGAGGGCGGACCTGGACGATCCGGCAGTTCGCCGGGTTCGGCAACGCGCGGCAGACCAACGAGCGGTACAAGATGATCCTGGCGGCCGGCGGTGGCGGGCTCAGCGTGGCGTTCGACATGCCGACCCTGATGGGCCGCGACTCCGACGACCCGTTCGCGCTCGGCGAGGTCGGCCACTGCGGCGTGGCGATCGACTCGGCGGCCGACATGGACGTGCTGTTCGCCGACATCCCGCTGCAGGACGTCACGACCAGCATGACCATCTCCGGCCCGGCCGTCCCGGTCTTCGTGATGTACCTGGTGGCCGCGGAGCGGCAGGGCGCCGACCTGAGCAAGCTCGACGGCACGCTGCAGACCGACATCTTCAAGGAGTACATCGCGCAGAAGGAGTGGCTCTTCGAACCCGAGCCGCACCTGCGCCTGATCGGCGACCTGATGGAGTACTGCGCCCGGGAGATCCCGAAGTACAAGCCGCTGTCGGTCAGCGGCTACCACATCCGCGAGGCCGGGGCGACCGCCGCGCAGGAGCTGGCGTACACGCTGGCCGACGGCTTCGGGTACGTCGAACTCGGCCTGTCCCGGGGCCTGGACGTCAACGTGTTCGCGCCCGGGCTCAGCTTCTTCTTCGACGCGCACATCGACTTCTTCGAGGAGATCGCCAAGTTCCGCGCCGCCCGGCGGATCTGGGCCCGGCACCTGCGCGACGAGTACGGCGCGACCAGTGAGAAGGCGCTCTGGCTGCGGTTCCACACGCAGACCGCCGGGGTGTCGCTGACCGCGCAGCAGCCGGTCAACAACGTGGTGCGCACCGCCGTCGAGGCGCTCTCCGCGATCCTCGGCGGGACCAACTCGCTGCACACCAACGCGCTCGACGAGACGCTCGCGCTGCCCACCGACGAGTCCGCCGAGATCGCCCTGCGCACCCAGCAGGTGCTGATGGAGGAGACCGGGGTGGTCAACGTGGCCGACCCGCTCGGCGGTTCGTGGTATGTCGAGGCGCTCACCGACCGGATCGAGGCGGAGGCCGAGGAGATCTTCGAGCGGATCCGCGGGCTCGGCGACGACGGCAGCATCACCTCGGGCATCCTGCGCGGCATCGAGGACGGCTGGTTCACCGCGCACATCGCCGAGGCGGCCTTCGTGCACCAGCAGTCGGTGGAGACGAACGCGAAGCGGATCGTCGGCGTCAACGCGCACATGAAGACCATCGCCAAGGACCTGGAGATCCTCCGGGTGTCGCACGAGGTCGAGGTGGAGCAGAACCGGGCCCTCGCGGAGCGCCGGGAGCAGCGGGACGAGGCGCGGGTCAAGACCGCGCTGGAGGAGCTGGTCGCGGTCGCCCGGACCACCGGCAACATGATCCCGGCGATGCTCGAGGCGGCCCGGGCCGAGGCGACGCTCGGCGAGATCTGCGGGGTGCTGAAGGACGAGTGGGGCGTGTACCGGGAGCCGGCCCGATTCTGACGCGGCGGCCGTGCCGGGGGCCGGTCCGGGCGGGCGGGTTGTGACGTCCGATATCGGCCGCCCGGCGTCGGCGCGAACAGGCCGGACAGCATGCAAGACTAGGTAACCATGAGCGACCCACGGACCACTCCGTCGATCTTCACCCGCGGCGCGGTCGACCTCAGCGCGCTGCGTGCCCCGGCACCCGCCAAACCGGCCGCGCCGAGCCGTCCCGCCGCTTCCGACGGCACCCCGACCGGCACGGTTCCCGGCACCCTACCGGGCCTCGCCCCGGAAACGATCATCGATGTCAGCGAGGCGAACTTCGAGACCGAGGTTCTGGAGCGCTCGCTCACCACCCCGGTGGTCCTCGACTTCTGGGCCGACTGGTGCGGTCCGTGCAAGCAGCTCTCCCCGATCCTGGAGAAGCTGGCCGTCGCCGCGCAGGGCGCCTGGGTGCTCGGCAAGGTCGACGTGGACGCCAACCCGCGCCTCGCCCAGGCGTTCCGGGTGCAGGGCATCCCGATGGTGCTCGCGGTGATCGGCGGGCAGCCGGTCGAGGGCTTCACCGGCGTGCTGCCGGAGAGCCAGATCAAGCAGTACATCGACGCGGTGCTCAAGGCCGCCGGTGTCGCCGGGGTCGGCGCGGCGGTGACCGCGCCCGAGGACCCGCGGCTGGACGCGGCCGACGACGCGCTGATGGTCGGTGACCTGGACGCGGCCGAGGCGGCGTACAAGAAGATCCTGGCCGAGTCGCCGGCCGACGCCGCCGCCGAGTCCGGCCTGGCGCAGGTCGAGCTGTACCGCCGGATCAGCGGTCAGGACCCGGCGTCGGTGCTGGCCCGGGCCGACGCCGACCCCGACGACCTGGCGGCGCAGCGGCTCGCTGCCGACGTCGAGGTGCTCAACGGGCAGGCCGACGAGGCATATGCCCGGCTGGTGCGGCTGGTCAAGCGGACCGCCGGAGAGGATCGTGACGCGGTACGCAAGCACCTGCTGTCGCTCTTCGCCGTCGCCGGACCGGACGACCCGGCCGTCGCGGGAGCACGACGGGCGCTGGCCAGCGCACTCTTCTGACCCAACAGTTTTTTCGAGACAAGCGGGAGGGCGTCGTGCGACGCATCGCCGTTCTGGACGCGCCGTCCAACCTCGGCCTGCGTCCGCCGACCGCGACGTCGGTGCCGGGCTGTGCCAAGGCGCCCGGCGCCCTCCGCGACCACGGCCTGCTGCCGCGGCTCGCCGCCCGGGACGCCGGCTGTCTCACCCCGCCCCGGTACGACCCGGGTGACTGGCGGCCCGGCGACGGCGTCGCGCACGCCGCCGAGATCGCGGCGTACTCCCGGGCGCTCGCCGACCGGATCGGCGCGATCATCGACGGCGGGGAGTTCCCGGTCGTGCTCGGCGGGGACTGCTCGATACTCATCGGCTCCGGCCTGGCCATGCACCGGCTGGGCGAGGCGGTCGGCGGCCGGATCGGGCTGGTCTTCGTGGACGGGCACTCCGACTTCCGGCACCCCGGCAACGCGTCGTACGTCGGCGCGGCGGCCGGCGAGGACCTGGCCCTGGTGACCGGCCGGGGTCAGGCGAACCTGGCGGCGATCGAGAGCCGCCGGCCGTACTTCCGGGACATCGACGTGGTGGTGCTCGGCATCCGGGCCCAGGACGAGTACCGCCTCGACCTGCAGGCCGCCGGGATCGTCACCCGCCCGGTGCCGGCCCTGCGTGCCGAGGGCGCGGCCCGCAGCGCGCAGTGGGCCAAGGAGCAGCTCGTCGACTGCGCCGGGTACTGGGTGCACGTGGACGTGGACGTGCTCGACCCGGCGGTGATGCCGGCCGTGGACGCGCCGGATCCCGGTGGCATCGCGTTCCCGGAGCTGGAGCTGCTGCTGGCCGGACTGGTCGACTCCCCGCACTGCCTCGGCGTGGAGCTCACCGTCTTCGACCCGGACTACGACCCGGACGGCCGCTACGCCGAGGAGATCACCTCGGCGGTGGTGAGCGGGCTGGCGCCGGTCCGGACGGTGACGCCGCGACCGGATCTGATCGCCGCGCGGCGTGACCTGGCGGCTCAGCCGGACGGGCGGCGGATCGGGATCCCGGTGGTCCCGGTGGTCCCGGCCGCCCCGGCGGCGGCCGCGGCTGTCGTGGACATCGCTGACGTAGCTGTCGCCGCGGACATCGCGCCGGAGCCCGAGGCTGTTCCGGAGTCGGTGGAGGTCCCCGCCGACGTGGAGCCGGAGGCTGCGCCGGACGAGCCGGTGGAGCACTCCCCGGACGGCATCGCCGACCCCGACGTGCACGACTCCACGTCCGGGGAAGCCGAAGCAGAAGCCGCCGGCCTCGACGAAGTCGGCACCGAGGAGCCCGGCACCGAGGAGCCCGGTACCGAGGAGCCCGGTACCGAGGAGCCCGGTACCGAGGAGCCCGGTACCGAGGAGCCCGG
>NZ_BOMS01000021.1 GCF_016862315.1 Actinoplanes palleronii
GGTACCGAGGAGCCCGGTACCGAGGAGCCCGGTACCGAGGAGCCCGGTACCGAGGAGCCCGGTACCGAGGAGCCCGGTACCGAGGGGCCGGACACCGGGGAAGCCGGCGTCGAGCCCGAGCCCTCGGTCCTCGACCCGACCGGCCCGCACGAGGACTATCACGAGCCGGCACCGGCGGAACCGGACCCGTCACCCGACGCGGAGGAGGAGCCTCAGCCGGTCACGGCCGGTCCGCTCTCCCCGACGTCCCGGCTGCTGTCCCGGCCGCTGGGCTCGGCGCCGCTGCTCGACTCCGAGCCGCTGCCGGCCACCCGGCCCGGCATGCTGCGCCCCCGGACGCCCGCCGACCCGCCGGCGCCCGGCGGGTTCACCCTGCACACCCCGCGCTTCGGGCCGCCCTTTCCGCCCAGCGTCGCCTGACGCTACTTGGCCAGGGTGGTCAGGAAGCGCTTCACGATCGGCACCGCCGCCTCCGAGCCCGCGCCGCCCTTCTGCACCATCACGGCGAAGGCGACGTCACCCTGGTAGCCGATGAACCAGGAGTGCGTCTCCTCCGAGTCGTCGGCGAACTCGGCGGTGCCGGTCTTGCCGTAGACCGGCTTGCCCGGGACGCTCGTCAACGCCGTACCGGTGCCTGAGGTGACCACCTCGCGCATCATCGACCGCAAGGCGTCCAGCGCGCCCGCGTCCAGTGCGCCGGGCGCGGCGCCGGCCGCGGGCGCCGGGTCCAGCACCAGCTTCGGCGCCTGGAACGCGCCCTTGGCGACCGCCGCGGTCGCGGCGGCCATCGCGATCGGACTGACCGCGGTGCTGCCCTGACCGAAGGTGGCGGCCGCGAGTTCGGTGGGCGTCGCTCCGGGTGAGACCTTTCCGGTGTACGCGTCGAGCCCGATGTCCCAGCCCCCGCCGATGCCCAGCGCGCTGGACGCACTCGCCAGCCCGTCCGCGCCCAGCGTCGGTGACAGCCCGACGAACGCGGTGTTGCACGACTTGGCGAAGTCGACGTGGAACGGCACCTTGCCGAGCGCCTCGTCGTGCGAGTTCTTGAACGTCCGGCCGTCGACGGTCCGGGTCTTCGGGCAGTCGGCCACCGTGTCCGCGGTGACCTTCTTCGAGGCCAGCAGCCCGTACGCCGAGATCATCTTGTAGGTGGAGCCGGGCGGCACCTGGCCGGTCAGCGCGGTGTTCACCCCGCCCGGGTCGGGCCCGTTCGCCACCGCGAGCACCGCGCCGTCGCTGACCCGCAGCGCCACCAGCGAGCTGGGCTGTTTCTGGATGGCGAGCGCCTGGTCGGCCGCGTTCTGGGTGGCGGTGTCCAGGGTGATCTTCACGGACGTGCCGTCGACCGGCTTCGAGGTGAAGACCGGCGACTCCTCGACCGACTCGTCGGCGGCCTCCGCGGAGATCACCACGGCCAGACCGGGTACGCCGCGCAGCTGCTTGTCGTACTTGCCCTGCAGGCCGCCGTGCCCGACCTGGTCACCGGCGGCCAGCTCGTCGGGCCGGGTGTCCAGGTCGTCCTTGGTGGCCGGCTCGACCGACCCGAGCAGGGCCCGGGCGAAGACGCGGGTGGGCGCGAGCTGGCGCGTCTCCTCGCGGAAGACGGTGCCCGGCAGTGGTCGTACGATATCTCTGATCTTGTTGTAGTCGGCCCGGCGCAGGCTGACCAGATCGAGGAAGGCGCCGTCGTCGGCCTTGGCGACCCGGGCCTTGAGCGTGGCGAGGTCGACATCCACGTCGATCTTCTTGAACGCCGCGGCGAGCGACGTCGTCAGCGACGGCAGATCCTTGATCTTCTCGGGGCTGACCCCGACCACCACCACCTCCTGCGGCCCGACCAGCGCCTTGCCGGTGGCGTCCAGGATGGTGCCGCGCTGGGCGGCGACCCGGCGCAGCCGGAACTTCTCGCCGGGCTGCAGGTTGGGCTGGAGCACGGCGGGCTCCCAGATCACCTGCCAGGCGTCCTTGCCCTTGGTCATCCGGACCGCGGACCGGTACGCCCAGGTCACGTTCCCGGGCAGGGTCCACTTCACGTCGATCGGGGTGGTCGAGTCGTCGCCGGTGACCTCGGCGTCGCCGGCCACCGCGACTTCCAGCGGCTGGTCCTTGAGGTCGCCGTAGAACGACGTGATCCCGGTCAGCACCTCGGTCGCGGCGATCTTCTGGCCGGCCGCGGTCAGAAAGCCGACTTTGCTCAGGTCGCCGTTCTTCCAGCCGTTGAGGAAGTCCACGACGGTGTCCTGTGGCTCGTCCTCGGAGCAGCCGGCCAGTCCGCTCGTGACCAGCACGAGCAGAGTCGTCAATCCGATGGTGGCGCGGCGCATGAGGTTTCCCCCCGAGGGTACGACTTGCAGGACTTCCCGGAACGGTAGCCGCCGCAACGCGGTTCGCGCCGCCCCGCACCGGTCGATACCTCGCATATCAGCCCACCTGTCGGGCTGGCACACCCTGGGTGTGAAGCAGTCGCACCCGGGCGTTCTACGCTGTGCCCGACACGTTCAGAACCCACAGTGCGGTGGGTGAGGGGAGCGCCGGACCATGGCTGTCGCCGATCAGGCAGGGGCCGATTCTGATCACTCTGTGCCCGACTTACCGGGGCCAGGTCCCGGGCTCGCCCTCACCGGGCGGCTCGGCACCTCCAGCGACCCCGATGAGCTCGACGAACCGCTGCCGAACGCCGAGCGGATGGTCGCTCAGGCGGTCGAGCGGGCCGGCGAGGATCACGGCACGGCGTTGCTGGTCGGCCGCTTCTGGCGGTTCGCACCCGACGAGGAGCTGATCGGGTACACCCCGGAGGAGATGTACCGGGCCGCGGTCGAGCACCGCGACCTGGCCCGCAACCGGCTGCCGGGTGAGCTGAAGCTCGCGCTCACCGAGCCGACCGGGTCGCAGTCGCACACCGTGCTGCAGATCGTCACCGACGACATGCCGTTCCTGGTCGACTCGGTGATAGCGCTGCTGACCGCGCACAACCTGCAGGTCCACCTGATGGTGCACCCGCTGATCGTGGTGCGCCGTGAGCCGCTCGGCGCGCTCAGCGAGCTGGAGTCGGACGTCGAACCGGACGACGCCATCGAGGGCGACCTGGTGGAGAGCTGGATCCGGATCGAGATCGACCCGGTCCGCCGTGCCGAGGCCCGCGAGCAGCTGCTCAACGAGGTCCGCCGGGTGCTCACCGACGTGCGCGAGGCGGTCGAGGACTGGCCGCGGATGAAGCAGCGGGCCCTGGTGATCTCCGACGAACTGGCTGCCGCCCGCGGCTCGGAGAAGCGGCTCCCGGTCCCGGAGAAGGACGTCACCGACTCGATCGAGCTGCTCAAGTGGCTGGCGAACGATCACTTCACGTTCCTCGGGTACCGCGAGTACCGGCTCGACGGCGGGGTCCTGACCGCCGTGCACGGCACCGGTCTGGGCATCCTGCGCGGCGAGAGCCGGCCGCGGCGGCTCGACACGATGGCACCGGAGGCGTACCAGCGGGCCATGGAGAAGCGGCTGCTGGTGATCACCAAGGCGAACTCGCGGGCCACCGTGCACCGCTCCGCCTATCTCGACTACATCAGCGTCAAGGTCTTCGACCGCGAGGGCAACGTCACCGGCGAGCGCCGCTTCCTCGGCCTGTTCTCCAGCTCGGCGTACCGGACCAGCGTCCGGCAGCTGCCGGTGGTCAAGCGCAAGGTCACCGAGGTGATGGACCGCTCCGGCCTGTCGCCGCGCGGGCACTCCGGCAAGGACCTGCTGCAGATCCTGGAGACCTATCCGCGGGACGAGCTCTTCCAGATCAAAACCGATGATCTGTACGAGGCGGTCATCGGCGTGCTGCGGATGGCCGGCCGCCGCCAGCTGCGCCTGTTCCTGCGCCGGGACGGGTATGGGCGGTTCATCTCCTGCCTGATCTACCTGCCCCGGGACCGGTTCACCACCGGCAACCGGCTGCGCATGCAGGAGATCCTGCTGCGCGAGCTGAACGGCGTCGGCGTCGACTACACCACCCGGGTGACCGAGCGGATGCTGGCGCGGGTGCACTTCATCGTGCGCACCGACCCGGCCGCGCCGCCCGGGAACCTCGACCCGAACACGCTCGCCGAGCTGCTCGCCGACGCCACCCGGATGTGGGACGACGACTTCTCCCTGGTGCTCGAGCGCAAGCTGGGCGACGAGCCGGCCAAGAACCTGTTCACCCGGTACGCGCACGCCTACCCGGAGAGCTACAAGAACGGGCACACGCCGTACGAGGGCATGCAGGACCTGGCCAAGCTGGAGCTGCTCGAGGAGCCCGGCCAGCTGGAGATGCACCTCTACCGGCGGCGCAAGCTCGGCGCCGACGGGGCACCGGAGCCCGACGAGCACGACATCCGGTTCAAGGTGTACCGGTTCGGCGAGCCGATGATGCTCTCCGCCGTGCTGCCGGTGCTGCACTCGCTGGGCGTGCAGGTCAGCGACGAGCGGCCGTACGAGATCCGCCGCGACGACGGGCTGGTCTACCTGTACGACTTCGGCCTGACCCCGCCCAAGGTGCACCGGGAGCTGGGTGAGGTGCGACCACAGGTGGAGAACGCGTTCGCGGCCGCCTGGCGCGGTGAGGCCGAGGTGGACGGGTTCAACGAGCTGGTGCTGCGGGCCGGGCTCACCTGGCGGCAGGTGGTGGTGCTCCGGGCGTACGCGAAATATCTGCGCCAGGCGGGCAGCGTCTTCTCGCAGCGGTACCTGGAATCGACGTTCATCGCGTACCCGGAGATCGCCCGGCTGCTCGTGCAGCTCTTCGAGGTGCGGTTCTCGCCCGCGCTGCAGATCGGCGAGTCGGAGCGGGTGCGCCGGTCGTCCGAGGTCGCGGTGCAGGTCACCGAGCTGCTCGACCAGGTGGAGAGCCTCGACCAGGACCGGATCCTGCGGTCGTACCTGACCCTGATCGAGGCGACGCTGCGGACCAGCTTCTTCCAGCGGGGTGCGGACGGGCGGCCCAAGTCCTATGTCGCGTTCAAGCTGAACCCGGAGGCCATCCCGGACCTGCCGCAGCCCCGCCCGAAGTACGAGATCTTCGTCTACTCACCCCGTTTCGAGGGTGTGCACCTGCGCTTCGGCGCCGTCGCCCGCGGTGGCCTGCGCTGGTCGGACCGCCGGGAGGACTTCCGGACCGAGGTGCTCGGGCTGGTCAAGGCGCAGATGGTGAAGAACTCGGTGATCGTGCCGGTCGGCGCCAAGGGCGGCTTCGTGCTCAAGCAGAAGCCGGGCGACCGGGACGAGGCGGTGGAGTGCTACAAGCGCTTCATCACCGCGCTGATGGACGTCACCGACAACATCCTGAGCGGCAAGATCGTGCCGCCGCACGACGTGGTGCGCCACGACGGCGACGACCCGTACCTGGTGGTGGCCGCGGACAAGGGCACCGCGACGTTCAGCGACATCGCCAACGAGATCTCGGTCCGCAAGGAGTTCTGGCTCGGCGACGCGTTCGCCAGCGGGGGCTCCGCGGGCTACGACCACAAGAAGATGGGGATCACCGCCCGGGGCGCCTGGGAGTCGGTCAAGAAGCACTTCCGCGACCTGGGCAAGGACACCCAGACCGAGGACTTCACCGTGGTCGGCGTCGGCGACATGTCCGGCGACGTCTTCGGCAACGGCATGCTGCTGTCGCGGCACATCCGGCTGGTGGCGGCGTTCGACCACCGGCACATCTTCCTGGATCCGGCGCCGGACGCGGCTCTGTCGTACGCGGAACGGCAGCGGCTGTTCGACCTGCCGCGCTCGTCGTGGGCCGACTACGACGCCAAGCTGATCAGCGAGGGCGGCGGGATCTACCCGCGGACGGCCAAGTCGATCCCGGTCAGCGCGGAGGTCCGGGCGGCGCTCGACCTGCCCGGCGAGGCCGCCGCGATCAGCCCCGGTGAGCTGATGCGGGCCATCCTCAAGGCGCCGGTCGACCTGTTCTTCAACGGCGGCATCGGCACGTACGTGAAAGCGGCCGCCGAATCGCACGCCGACGTGGGCGACAAGGGCAACGACGCGATCCGGGTGAACGGGGCCGAACTGCGGGTCAAGGCGGTCGGCGAGGGCGGCAACCTGGGGCTGACCCAGCGCGGGCGGATCGAGTTCGCCCGGGCCGGTGGCCGGGTGTTCACCGACTTCATCGACAACTCGGCCGGGGTGGACTGCTCCGACCACGAGGTCAACATCAAGATCCTGCTCGGCGGGGCGGTCACCGACGGCGAGTTGTCGATGCCGGAGCGGGACGAGCTGCTGGCCGCGATGACCGACGAGGTCGGCGCGCTGGTGCTGCGGGACAACTACGAGCAGGCGACGGCGCTCGGCAACGCGCGGTCGCAGGCGCACTCGTTGCTGCCGGTGCACCGCCGGATGCTGACCACCCTGGAGCAGCGGGGTGTGCTGAACCGGGAGCTCGAGGCGCTGCCCACCGACAAGGAGCTGGCCGCCCGGCACGAGGCCGGCGAGGGACTGAGCGCGCCGGAGTTCGCGGTGCTGCTCGCGTACGTGAAAATCAACCTGGAGCGCGAGGTGCTCGCCGACGAGCTGGTCGACGAGGCCTGGACCACCCAGGTGCTGCACCGGTACTTCCCGACCCCGCTGCGCGAGCGGTACGCCGCCCGGATGGCCGGCCACCGCCTGCGCCGCGAGATCATCTCGACCTCGCTGGTCAACGAGGTGGTCAACCGGGGCGGCACGTCGTTCGTCTTCCGCGCCATGGAGGAGAGCGGCGCCTCCGCCGCCGACGTGATCCGCGCGTACGTGGTGATCCGCGACGTCTACGGCCTCCCGGAGATCTGGGCGGCCGCCGAGGCGCTGGACAACCGGGTGCCGACGCCCGCGCAGACGCTGGTCTTCCTGGAGACCCGGCGGCTGCTCGACCGCGCGGTCCGCTGGCTGGTCAGCACCCGGCGCTCCCCGGTCGACGTGGCCGGCGAGATCGCCAAGCTGCGCCCCGGCGTCGCGACCCTGCTGCCCCAGCTGCCGGAGGTGCTCGTCGGCGCGGAACGCCGCTCGTTCGAGCAGCGCGTCGCGACCCTGGCCGAGAAGGGCGTGCCGTCCGACATCGCCGACGCGATCAGCCGGGTGTTCTACGGCTTCGGCCTGCTGGACATCCTGGAGACGGCGGCCGGCATCGACCGGGACGTCACCGAGGTGGCGAAGGTCTACTTCGTGCTCTCGGAACGCTTCGGCGTCGACGCGCTCCTGTCGCACATCTCCCGCCTCCCGCGGGGCGACCGCTGGCAGACCCTGGCCCGGATGGCCCTCCGCTACGACCTGTACGCGGCCCTGGCCGCACTCACGGCCGAGGTCCTGCAGTCGACCGAGGCCACGGTGGCCCCGGAGGACCGCGTCTCCCAGTGGGAGCAGGTGAACGCGGCGTCGATCGCCCGGGCCTCCAACGCGATGGGCGACGTGGACGACTCACCGGCAGATCTGGCGGCGCTGTCGGTCCTGCTCCGCCAGATCCGCACGCTGGTGAAAACCTCGTCAGCGAGCTGATCCGCTCGCCGGTGGCCGGGGCTTTGAGGTCGGCCGGGGCGCGAGCCCCGACCGACCGCCCGGGATGTCCCGATCCCGGGTTGCTGCCCGGCGCACGGATGCCGGGCCTGCCGGTTGCCGCCGGCAGTTCTGCTCGCTCCTTTCCTGGTCTCGCGGAACGAGCCGTGGCGCTTGGCAGGGGGAGGCGCCACGGCGGGACAGCGCGGGGACGGCCGGCTCGTGCTGAGACTCGGCGGTCCAGCTTTGCGGCTTGGCGGTGCTCGTCCGCTTCTCGTCAAGCGACCCGGCTTGTGGCTTGACGGTCCGGCTTGTGTGCTGGTCCGCGTGTGCGCAACTTGCCGGCTCGCGCGGGCCCGGCCGGCGGTGCTGGGCTCGCGCGGACCCGGAGGCCCAGCCGGCGGTGCTGCCTCGCGCGAGCACGGAGGCTCGGCCGGGGGTGCTGGGCCCGGCGGGCCGGCCGGGGGGTGGTGGGCCGCGCGGGCACGGCGGGCCGGCCGGTGGTGGTGGGCCGCGCGGGCACGGCGGGCCGGCCGGTGGTGGTGGGCCGCGCGGGTTCAGGGCGCCGGCCAATCGGGCGGCGCCGGTGTGTGGCCGGTGGTGGCGTGGGCCAGCAGGGTGGTCACCGCTTCTCGCCGGGCCATCCGGGAGCGGCGGGTCAGGGCCTCGGCGATCAGATCCGGTGTGGTGAGCCGCCGGGCGCAGGCGACCGTGATCCAGTGCATCGCCTCCTCCACGTCGGCCGCGGTCGAGACCAGGTCGAGGACGGTCTCCTCCAGCCGGGTCTGCGGCGGGCGCCGCCGTGGATGGCGCCGGATCGAGGCGTGCCGGGAACGGTGCACCACGATGCCGGGCACCGGGCGGATCCGCCGTCTCTCCGGGATGAGCACGTGGACCGGGCCGCGCCGGCAGCCCATCGTCAGCGTTCCCGCTTCCTGCGCGGCCTCCTCCAAGATCAGCCCGGCCTCCTCCGCCGCGGAACGGTGACAGAGCATCGCTCCGGTGCCGGCGTGCAGGACGGCGGCCCAGCGCAGGGCGGCGGGTGGCGGCCGGCCGGGGAAAGTCGCGTAGGTAGCGGGCATCAGCCGCTGCCAGCGTCCGGTCATCACCCGGCCGCGCAGAACGTCCGAACTGATGCCGGCCTTCAGCGCCTGCTGCCGGGTCACCACCCCGCGTTGGCGTCGGCTGATCTCGTCGAGTTGTCGCATGCCCAGCACTCTTCTGCGCGCGGCGGGAGTCTGCCCCGACCCCTGTGGACAACCGCGAACTGTGGAAAACCCGCTGCGGAAGAACGCACGGCACCGACCGCTCCTCGTGCAGCGGCGACCGCAAGAAACGGGCGCCGGAGCGGGGTGCGGGGAGCA
Source organism: Actinoplanes palleronii (assembly GCF_016862315.1). GTDB lineage: Bacteria > Actinomycetota > Actinomycetes > Mycobacteriales > Micromonosporaceae > Actinoplanes > Actinoplanes palleronii. The sequence goes on from NZ_BOMS01000021.1 coordinate 8,844, forward strand.
GCGCGGCGCAAGAAGCGGCTCAGGTGCGCGACGCTCACCGGCTGCGTGGGGATTTTGGGCGCGGTGCGCGCCTCAATTTCACACGCTCGGTGGTCGCGGGCGCTGCGTGGGGAGTTTGGGTGCGGAGCGCGCCGAAATTTCACACGCTCGGTGGTGGCGGGCGCTGCGTGGGGAGTTTGGGTGCGGAGGGCGCCGAAATTTCACACGCTGGGGTTGCGGGTGCTCAGGGGGTGCAGGGGGTGGGGTGTTGGGGGTGCTGTGGTGCAAGAAAGAGGCGTGCGGGTGGCGGCACCGCGGGCAGATGGACGTAAGAACGTGGCGCAGGTGAGCCGGGCGGCGGTGGACTGCTCCCGAAGTCCGCCGTGCCCGGCTCACCCATAGCGTCGCGGGGCGCACTTGTCCCGAGGCGATCCCGCGAACTCCCCAGATCCACCTGCGGACATGACGCTACGTGACTCACGCTCCGGCGAGGAAGTGCTGAGCGTGGGCTTTGGCCGTTCGGATGAGTGTATTTATCCGTCGGTAGCCCGTTTTTTCGGATATTAAATACGGAGCGTCACGGCACGTCGGCGTAACGTTGGGTGATCAAGCCGAGGGCCTCGGCGGCGACCCGGGCGCTGGCCCGGCTCGCGCCGTGGGTGACCAGGAAGGCCCGGGCGCCGTCCGGGCGCCAGGGTGAGGGCCAGCCCATCTCGACGATCGCGGTCGGCCAGGCCGCGGACAGCTTCTCGGCCAGCGCGCGGCTCGCCGCGGCCTGATGCACCCGGCGGCCGACCAGCACGATCGGCCGACCGGCGGCCCGGGCGATCAGCTCGTCCGCGGTGATCTCCGAGGCGACGGCGTCGACCTGCTCGACCCCGTCGAGGAACGGGCGCAACCCCCACGGCACCTTGCCCTCGGCGATCGAGAACCCGCTGATCAGTTGGACCACCATCGGCCCGGTCACCGCGGCCGGGTCACCCTCGACCAGCAGCGCCCGCCGCGCGGCGACGATCCCGAGCTCAGCAGAGGTGAGAGCGGCCTCGGCGGGGTCCGAGCCGGCCACCGCCGGCACGCCGGGAAGAGCCGCGGCGACAGCCGCCCCGGCAATTGCCGGAACACCCGGCAGCGCCGCAGCCGCAGCGGCGAGGGGCGCGGCGGCGGGAGATGTGGCGGCGAGAGGTGCCGCGGTGAGGGGTGTGGCGGTGAGGGGTGCGGGAGCGCCCGCCCGGGTGACCCGGGACAGTGCCGCCCATGAGGCCAGCTCCGCGTTGCGTTCCGCGGCCTCCTCCAGCCGCTCCAGCGCCAGCCGCCCGTCCCGGACCGCTGCTGCCACCTCGTCGGCGACCGCGAGCACCAGGTCCCGGTCCACCAGGGCGCCGATGCACAGCAGGTCGGCGCCGGCCGCCAGGGCCAGCACCGCGGCCTGCGGGATGCCGCCCGCCGCGCCGGCCGCCCCGCGCATCTCCAGTGCGTCGGTGACGATCACGCCGCGGAAGCCGTACTCGTCGCGCAGCACGCCCTGCAGGGCGGCGCGGCTGAACGTCGCCGGGCCGTCGCCGGTCAGCTCCGGCACCCGGATGTGCGCGCTCATCATCGCGCGGGTCCCGGCCTGGACCGCCGCCGCGAACGGGGGCAGGTCGCGGGTGCGCAACAGGTCGAGGGGCGCGTCCACGGTCGGCAACTCCAGGTGCGAGTCGGTGACCGTCGCGCCGTGGCCGGGGAAGTGCTTGGCGCACGCCGCGACCCCGGCCGACTGCAGGCCGGTCACCGCGGCACCGGTGTGCCGCGCCACCAGGGCGGGGTCCGAGCCGAACGAGCGGGTCCCGATGATCGGGTTCTCCGCGGCGGTGTTCACGTCGACGGTCGGCGCCAGGTTCAGGTTGACGCCGGCCGCGGCCAGGTCGGCGCCGATCGCGGCGTACACCCGGCGGGTGAGATCCGGGTCGTCGACCGCGCCGAGGGCGGCGTTCCCGGGGTACGCGCTGCCGCGGCGGTGACCCAACCGGGTGACGTCGCCACCCTCCTCGTCGATCGCGATCAGCGCGTCCGGGCGGGCCGAGCGCAGTTTCGCGGTCAGCGCGGCGAGCTGTGCGGGATCGACGACGTTCGTGCCGAACAGGGTGTGCCCGGCCAGGCCGTCGGCGAGCAGGTCCAGCGCCCAGCCCGGCGCGGACGGTCCGGGGAAAGCGGCGAGCAGGGTGCGCAGGGCGAGCCGGCGCAGCCCCGGGTCGATGGCCATGGTGTCCTTCCGGTGACGAGGCTCTGGCCACCAGGGGCCGCGAGCTGCCATGATCGCTCGGAGTCGATAGCCACCGTACGGACGGGCAACATTGCCGACCGTTACGCTGCGGCTGCGTGTTGAGCGCCGACACTGTAACAGGAAAGAATCTTTAGTATTAGGGGATCGAGTCATGGCCGCCACTCGCCTTCCGGGCACGCCCCGGTTGCTGCGCGCCCTCAACGACCGCGCCGCGCTGGACCTGCTGCTGACCCGGGGTCCCCTGACCAGGGCCCAGCTCGGCGAGCTGACCGGTCTCAGCAAGGTCACCGCCTCGCAACTGGTGGAACGTCTCGAGGAGCGTGGCCTGGTCCGCCGGGTCGGTGAGCAGGCCGGTGGTCGCGGCCCGAACGCCCAGCTCTACTCGGTGACACCGGGCAGCGCCCACGTGATCGGCGTGGACGTCGGCCCGGACACCGTGATCGCCGCCTGCGCCGACATCACCGGCGCGGTGATCGGGCGGGCCGAGCTGAGCACCAAGGACACCGACGACCCGGTCGGCGTGGTGCACCAGGCGGTGGTCCAGGCCGCGAGCGACGCCGGGACCGACATCACTTCGGTACGCCGTGTCGTGCTCGGCACCCCCGGCCTCGTCGACCCGCAGTCCGGTGAGATCTCGTTCGCCTGGGACCTGCCCCGCTGGCACCGCGGCCTGCTCGCCGACCTGCGCCGGGACCTGAGCACCCCGGTGGTGTTCGGCAACGACGTGAACATGGCCGCGATCGCCGAGTCGAGCACCGGCGCGGCGGCCGGGGTGACCGACTTCGCGCTGGTCTGGATCGGCCGGGGCATCGGTCTGGCCAGCGTCATCGACGGCCGCCTGCACCAGGGTGCGACCGGCGCCGCCGGTGAGATCGGCTACCTGCCGGTCGGCGGCGCGGACGTGCCGCACAACGCCTCGAAGCGCGGGGTGAAGGGCGCCTTCCAGACCCTGGCCGCGGCCGAGGCGGTCAAGGCGGTCGGCAAGCAGCACGGGTTCCGCGGCGCCGAGGCCGCCGACGTGGTCCGGGCCGCGGTCGCCGCCGGTACGGCCGGTGAGCCGGTCCTGGACGAGCTGGCCCGGCGTCTCGCACTCGGTGTCGCCGCCATCTGCCTGGTGCTGGACCCGCCGCTGGTGGTGCTGGCCGGTGACGTGGGCCGGGCCGGCGGGCCGGCGCTGGCCGAGCGGGTGGAACGCGAGGTCGCCGCGATAACGCTGGTCTCGCCGAAGGTCGTGGTGACCGGGGTGGCCACCGACCCGGTGCTGCACGGCGCGCTGCGCACCGCCCTGGACGCGGTCCGCGACGAGGTCTTCGGCTCGACCACGGACTGACGTGAGGCCCGGCCACGGACTGACGTGAGGCCCGGCCCGGGGATCGACCGCGGGCCGGGAGGAAGCACGACGACGGACTGACGGGTGTAACGACCGGCACGCCGTACGGATCCGCCGCGTCCACGTGGTTGGATGGACGGCGTGCCTGAGGCTGCCGTAACCGTTCCGCCCGACGAGGACACCGTCATCGCGTTCGACCGCGTCACCGTGGTCCGCGGCGGGAATCCACTGATCAACAGCCTGTCCTGGCAGGTCGAGCTGGATGAGCGATGGGTGGTGCTGGGCCCGAACGGCGCCGGCAAGACCACCCTGCTCAACATCGCGTCCGGCCGGCTGCATCCGACCCGCGGTCAGGCGTGGGTGCTGGGTGAGCGCCTGGGCCGCACCGACATCACCGAGTTGCGCACCCGGGTCGGGATCACCACCGGCCGGCTGGCCGACCGGATCCCGCCGGACGAGAAGGTCATCGACGTGGTGGTCACCGCCGCCTGGTCGGTGGTCGGCCGCTGGCGCGAGGAGTACGACCCGCAGGACGTCGCCCGCGCCCGGCAGCTGCTCGAGCAGCTGGGCATGAGCGGCTTCGTGGACCGCGAGTTCGGCACCCTCTCCGAGGGCGAGCGCAAGCGCACCCAGATCGCCCGTGCGCTGATGACCGACCCCGAGCTGATGCTGCTCGACGAGCCGACCGCCGGTCTCGACCTGGGTGGCCGGGAGGTGCTGATCGGGCACCTGACCGAGCTGGCCCTGGACCCGGACGCGCCGGCCATGGTGCTGGTCACCCACCACGTCGAGGAGATCCCGCCGGGCTTCACCCACGGACTGCTGCTGCGCGAGGGCAACGTGGTGGCGGCCGGCCGGCTCGGTGAGGTGATGACCGCCGAGCACCTGTCGAAGACGTTCGGGCTGCCGCTGGTCGTCGACCGGTTCGGCGATCGTTACACGGCGCGAGCGGGCTGACGTGTCCGTACCGAAGGTGGTCGTCGTCGGCAGCGCGAACATGGACCTGGTCGGGCTGGCCCCGCGGCTGCCCCGGCCGGGGGAGACCGTGCTCGGCGACGACTTCGTGATGACCCCCGGCGGCAAGGGCGCCAACCAGGCGATCGCCGCCGCCCGGGCGGGTGGCGCGACCACGTTCCTGGGTGCGATCGGCTCGGACTCGTTCGGGGTCACCCTGGGTTCGCGGCTCGCCGCCACCGGGGTGGACACCACCCACCTGCGGACCAGCTACGGCCCGTCCGGCGTCGCCGTGATCATGGTGGACCGGGCCGGTGAGAACGCGATCCTGGTCAGCCCGGGCGCCAACCGGACGTTCCTCGGCCTCAGCGACGAGGAGCGCGCCTGCATCGCGGACGCCGACGTGCTGCTGTGCCAGCAGGAGATCCCGCTGGCGACGGTGGCCGAGGCGCTGACCGCGGCCCGCGCCGCCGGTACCCGGACCGTGCTGAACGCCGCGCCCGCCATGGAGCTGCCGCCCGGCCTGCTCGAGCAGGTCGACCTGCTGGTGGTGAACGAGACCGAGGCCCGGGCGATCACCGGTGGACAGGACGCGTCCGACATGGCCGCGCTGCTCGCCCTGGTGCCCCGGGTGGTGCTGACGCTCAGCGGTGCCGGTTCCCGCTACGCCGACCGGGACGGCCAGGACGTGCAGGTGCCGGCGTTCGCGGTCGAGGTGGCCGACACCACGGCCGCCGGTGACGCGTTCACCGGCGCGCTCGCGGTCGCCTGGGCCGAGGGGCGTGACCTGCTCGACGCGGTGCGCTGGGCGAACGCGGCCGGCGCTGCTTCCGTACGAAAAATTGGCGCAAGCAACGCACTGCCGGACCGTGCGGAGATCGAAGCCCTCTTCGAGGGCTGAGGCGTCATTCCTGCCGCGCCGTGGCCAGGAAGCGGGTGACCTCGGCGCGCAGGACCTCGGCCAGCTGGGACAGGCCGGTGGTCCCGGCTGCGCCGCCGCCGTCCACCGCGACCGCGATCCCGTCGATCAGGTTGTTGATCTCGCGGAAGCTGTGGGTGACCGCCTCCAGCACGCCGACCGCGTCGGCGGCCGCCTGCTGCACCGTGTTGACCTGCCCCATGATCTCCTCGCTGGACGCGCTGGTCTCGTTCGCGAGGGTCTTCACCTCGTTGGCGACCACGCTGAAGCCGAGCCCCGCCTCGCCGGCCCGGGCCGCCTCGATCGTCGCGTTCAGCGCCAGCAACCGGGTCTGCGAGGCCACCTGGTTGATCAGGTCGACCGCGTTCCGGATCTCCTCGGACGCGCTGCGCAGCGACGTGACCGTGTCCAGCCCGCGCTCGGCGTCGCTGACCGCGCCCCGGGCGAAGCTGGCCAGCCCGTTCGCCGACGCGCCCATCTCGGTCGCCGCCGTCGCCACCTGCTCGGAAACGGTCAGCACGGTGGACTCCAGCGCGTCGGCCAGGGACAGCCGGGCCCGGGTGGCCTCGGCGATCTTGTCGGCGTTGCGGCGCATCGCGGTCACCGAGTCGTTGATCTGCTCGGCCGACGACCGGAACGTGCCCTGCAGCCCGGTGGTCAGGAACCGCCGGTGGAAACGGCCGTCGGCGGCCGCGGCGGAGGCGGCGCCGGCCTCCCGGGCGAACGCGTCGATCCGGTCCAGCAGGTTGTTCACCGCGGACCGGGCGGCGACCGCGGCCTCGGAGTCGCCGATCGGGGCGAGCCGAGCCTCGAAGTCGCCGGCCGCCATCCGCCGGCAGGTCTCGGTGATCGCCGGCAGCGCGGGGTCCGGCGCCGCGACCGGCGGAGGCTGCCGCCTCACCGGCCGGACCCGTTCGTGAGCGACCAGACCAGCTCGTCGTACGCCATGCCGTGCTCGTTCAGCGCGTCCTGCAGCGCCCGGTAGCCGGCCGTGACCGCGTCCGGGGTGTGGCTCTCCCGGGACTCGGCGGCCCGGATCTTCGTGTACAGGGCGCTCACCGCGGTGACCGCGCCGGGCGTCGGGTGCCGGCGGTTCGAGTGGTAGCCGACCACCCGGCCGCCCAGGTCGTACGACGGCGTGACGTGGGCCAGCACCCAGTAGTGCGCGCCGTCGGTGGCCAGGTTCTGCACGTACGCGAAGATCTCCCGCTGCTCGCCGAGGGTGTCCCAGAGCAGCTTGAACACCGCGCGGGGCATGTCCGGGTGCCGGATCACGCTGTGTGGCTGGCCGACCGCGTCGCACTCGGGCAGCGCGGAGACCCGGACGAAGACGTCGTTGACGTACGTGATCACGCCACGGGTGTCGGTCTTGGTGACGATCATCTCGTGGTCGCCGAAGGCACGTTCGACTCCGGTGGGGCGTATCCGCGTGGCTCTCATGGTGCCTTGATCGTGCCGAATTCCGGCCGGCCTTTCAGGCGAAATCAACAGACTTCAGCGGGAGACGCGCAGCGCCCAGGCGATCAGGGGTGCCTGCGCGGGCAGCCGGCCGAACGCGACGGCCCGCTTGACCGGCGACGCGTGCCGCCAGTCCCAGGCCATCTTGACGTTCGCCGGGAAGACCGCCGCGAACAGCGCGGCCGCGGCCAGCCCGCCGGCCTTCCGGGTCCGGGGATGCGCGATCGCCGCGGCGACCGCCAGCTCCGCGATACCGCTGACGTACGTCCACGTCCGCGCGGAACCCGGCAGCGACCTCGGCACGATCGTGTCGAACGGCTTGGGCGCGACGAAGTGCAGCACCCCGCTCGTGGCGAGCAGGGTGACCAGCCCGGCGGCGTCCTTCTTCACGGCCGCACCGCCGGCTCCAGCGCCCGCTCGAGCGCGCGGTAGATCCGCCCGAACCGCTGCGCGTCGGTGGTACGCAGCAGCAGCACGCGGCCGGCGCTCACCCGTCCCCAGATCTCCATGGTGCGGCTCCCCGAGTCGTACGACCTGTCGACCCGCTCCAGCACCAGATCGGCGACCGGAACCACGGCCAGCCCGACCAGCACCCCGCCGATCACGAGCGCGATCGTATGCGGCGTGCTCGCGTGCACCAGCAGCGCCACCCCGATGGCCAGCGCGCCGAGCAGCAGCGGCAGCAGGATGGTCAGGCCCAGCGCGCCACGCTTGGCGATCACCGACCAGGATCGGGCGCCCCGGGTGTGCCAGACCTGGATCAGGTCGGACAGCCGGAACTGGCGCCCGTTCATGTGCACGCCGGACGAGGTGATCAGTACATCGGGGTCCCGGTAGTACGTGGTCATCTGTCCTCCCCAGGGGAACCAATGTAGCCAATACCCGTCACGGAACGGCGTCGAAACAGCACTCATCGGAGCGTCGCCGGCGACGATCGGGTGAAAGGCGTCACCGCTTCCGCCGGAGAAGCGTCACCGACGTTCATCGGACGGCGGCGGGCTTCATCCACGCCACACAGGCACCGCTTAGACTGCGCTCATGTCCATCGACCAGGGTGGTCCGAAAGTCGCCCTCGGCATCGACTTCGGCACCTCCAACACCGTCGCCGTCGCGCGGTGGCCCGACGGGCGGGTACGGCCGATCCTGGTCGACGGCTCCCCGTTGCTGCCCTCCGCCGTGTTCGCCGACGCGGAGGGGAACCTGCTGGTCGGCCGGGACGCGGTGCACAGCGCCCGGCTCGACCCGGCCCGCTTCGAGCCGAACCCGAAACGCCGCGTCGACGACGGCCTGGTGCTGCTCGGCGAGCGCGAGTTCAGTGTCGTCGACCTGATCACCGCGGTGCTGGCCCGGGTCGTCGAGGAGTGGCACCGGGCGGTCGGTCCGTACCGTCCGGAGACCACCCTGACCTGCCCGGCCAGCTGGGGTGCCGCGCGGCGGACCCTGCTCGCCGAGGCCGCCGCCCGGGCCGGGCTGTCCGGCGCCCGGCTGGTCGCCGAACCGGTCGCCGCGGCCACCTACTTCGCCGAGGTGCTGGGCCGGGAGGTGCCGATCGGCTCGGTGCTGATGGTGCACGACTTCGGCGCCGGCACGTTCGACACCAGCCTGGTCTCCCGGACCGCCACCGGTTTCGAGGTGCTCGCCGTCGACGGGCGCGACGACCTGGGCGGCCTGGACGTGGACGCGGCACTCGTCGAGCACCTGCAGACCGACGCCTGGCAGCGGCTGCTGGAGCCGTCCACGATCGAGGAGCGCCGGGCCCGCCGGCAGCTCTGGGACGACGTGCGGATCGCCAAGGAGCGGCTGTCCCGCGCCCAGTCCGCCGACTTCGTGGTGCCGCTGCTGGACACCGAGGTGCACCTGACCCGGGAGGAGCTGGAGCAGGTCGCCCGCCCGGTGCTGGAGCAGACCGTCCGGATCACCCGCAACCTGCTGACGTTCGCCAAGCTGGCCGAGGGCCGGCTGGCCGGGGTGTTCCTGGTCGGCGGGGCGAGCCGGATCCCGCTGGTGGCCACGTTGCTGCACCGCGAGCTGGGCGAGCCGCCGGTGGTGATCGAGCAGCCGGAGCTGGTGGTGGCCGAGGGCAGCATCCTGGCCGGAGCGGCACTGCTGGCCTCCGAGCCGGCCGCGCCCGGGCCGACCGCCGAGATGCGGCTGCCGTCGCAGAGCATGCCGGAGTTCGGCGGGCCGGCCGAGGCCGAGCCGGGGATGCCGCCGACCGCGGTGTCCACGCCGGACCTGCCGGCCCTCGACCCGTCGGCGCCGGCACAGACCCAGCCGGTCGCGGTCACCTCGATCCCGGAGGCCGCCGGGTCGGCGCTGACGGTCCCGGTGCCGGCCGCCGTCGAGGCGGAGGTCGAAGCCGCTGCTGCCGCCGCCGCGGGCGGTCTGCCGCAACGCCGCCCGGGTGCCGCGGTCGCCGCGGAGAACCCGCCCACCGCCGTGGAGACCCGGCCGGAGGCGACCGCGACGCAGGTCGCACCGCAGACCCCGACGCGCACCCCGGTGGCCACGCCCACGCAGGCCGCGCCCAGGACGTCGGGAACGACGAAGACCGCACGGGACATCCCGGCCACCGTGGACAACCGGGAGACCGAGATCCGCCCGGAACTCGTTGTGCCCGCCCATCTGCGCCCGGCGGTCGACCCCTGGCCGGACGCCGAGCCGCTGCACTGGCGTCCCGACCCGGACGCCACCGTCGCGACCCGGCCGCCCGAGCACGAGGGGCGGACACCGAACCAGTCCGCCGTACGGGAAAGGCCGAAAGCGGCCGGGAACCGGCCCGCCCAGCCGGTGGTGGCGCACGCCCGCCCGGTCTCCGCGGCCCCGGCGCAGTCCCGCCCGGTCTCGCCGTCGCCCGGCCACCCGGTCTCCGGGCCGGTCTCCGGCCGGGCCGTGGTGGCCCCGCAGCGCCCGCCGAGCGTCCCGCAGCAGAAGCAGCAGAAGAAGTCGAAGCAGGCCAAACCGGCAAAGCAGCCGCAGCAACGACCGCAGCAGCAGCCGGCCCAGCAGTGGCAGCCGCAGGCGGCACCGAAGCGGCGCAAGAAGAGCCGGGTGCTGCGCTTCTTCCAGGTGCTGCTCAGCCTGCTGACGATGCTCTGCGTGCCGATCGTCGCGCTGGTCGTGGCGTACGGATACAACAGCGACAAGACCTGGCAGCAGGACGCCTACAACGTCGTGAAGGAAATCGCGAGCCTGCTCAACCTGGGCTGACCCGGGCTGAGCTGACCCGGGCTGCGCCAGACCGGGCTGGGCCAGCCCGGTCTGCGCTGACCACGCCTAGGGCTCGTCGTCCTGATGCAGCTCGCGTTCCCACTGGGCGAGCAGTTCCCGGTCGCGCCGGGACTGCTCGTTGTCCACGGTGCGCAGGAAATCCGGGTCGTCGTCGGGGGAGGACGGACGGGTGGCCCGCCGCCGGGCCGCCGGGCTCACCGGCCGGCCCCACAGGAAATACGCGATCGGGCCGGCCAGTGGGATGAACACCACGACCAGCACCCAGAGAACCCGCGGCATGGCGCGGACCCGTTCCGCCGCCAGACAGGCGATGAGCCCGAGGATCAGCAGGACGAGCGCGACCGCGGCCAAGAAGATGAACAACCGGACCATGGGGCAATGATGCCCCGTCGAAGCTCGCCCGGCGACGATCAGAGCATGACAACCAGTCCGCTGATGACCGCGATGGCCGCCGTGATCATCGCGTAGGCCCCGATCGACCGTCCCGCGGGCCTCGGCGGGCGGACCCGCAGCCCGGGCGATCGCTGCACGGCGATGGCCGCCAGGGCCGCCCAGCCGGCCATCGCGGCGCCGGCCAGCAGCCACTCGGCCGGCCCGGCGCTGGGATGGAACGCGGGGCGGGCGGCGAGCAGCGCGACCACGGCCGCGGACATCCCGGTACGCCGCCAGGCCAGCCGGGTGCGCTCCGCGGAGGCGCCCGGGTCCCGCATCAGCTGAACACCCGGACCAGCACGGTGATCACCAGCACCAGCGCGCCGAGCGCGACCACGATGGCCAGCAGCGCCGGGAACCGGGAGCGGGGCAGGTCGACACCGAGCCGCATGGCGCGCTCGGCCCGGGCCCAGTGATCAACAGCACGCAGGGCCACCAGGCCGCCGAGCACCAGCAGGGAGATGGCGATCACCTCGCGGAGCTTGGCGATCGGCAGCGGCGGCAGGAACTGGGCACAGGCCAGACCGCCGGCGATCAGCGCGAGCCCGGTGCGGATCCAGGCCAGGAACGTCCGCTCGTTGGCCAGCGAGAACCGGTAGTCCGGGGTGGTCCCCTCGGTGTGGGCGCTCTCCGGGTCGAACCACTGGCGCAGGACGGCGTACACCTGGCCGATTATTGACCCATCGGGTCGAGAAGGTGGTGCCAGAGACTGCGGACTTCGTCACTGACGCAGGCCTCCCGCGGGCGTCCGCAGCGGCACCACGGCGAGTCCGGGCCGGATCGGCCATGGGACTGCGGCTCCGCATCCGCGCGGCGTGCGAGAGGATGGGGGCCGGGCAGGTTCACCCCGTCCAACAGCGTTGCATTTTGACCGGACATGTCATGACACCTCCTCGTAGCCATGCTAGCGATCGAGATCGCGTGATGGGTGAGGTGTGTCACTCTGGGTGGCCGGTAATAGCAAAGCTACTGGCGGGTAACCTTGCCGACATGTCCGCGGCTGGTGCCGGCCGAACACGAGCGAATCCGTCCGGCGGACTGGGTCGACCGCAACGGTGCGTTCAAAACAGGAGGGTCGTAGTAGCGCGATGAACATCGTCGTACTGGTGAAGCAGGTGCCCGACTCCGGTGCCGAGCGCACCCTGAGCGCGAGCGACAACACCGTCGAGCGTGGCTCGGCGAGCAACGTCATCAACGAGATGGACGAATACGCCATCGAGGAAGCGTTGAAGATCAAGGAAGCGCACGGCGGCGAGGTGACCGTGCTCACGGTCGGCCCGGCCGGTGCGACCGACTCGATCCGCAAGGCGCTCTCGATGGGCCCCGACAAGGCCGTCCACGTGCAGGACGACGCCCTGCACGGCTCCTGCGCGGTGGCCACCTCCAAGGTGCTCGCCGCGGCCCTCGGGCAGCTGAACGCCGACCTGATCCTGTGTGGCGCGGAATCCACCGACGGCCGGGTCCAGGTCGTCCCGCACATGCTGGCCGAGCGCCTGGGTGTGGCCGCGCTGACCGGTGCCCGCAAGCTGACCGTGGACGGCTCGCAGCTGACCATCGAGCGGCAGACCGACGAGGGCTACGAGGTGGTCACCGCCTCCACGCCGGCCATCGTCAGCGTCTGGGACACCATCAACGAGCCGCGGTACCCGTCGTTCAAGGGCATCATGGCCGCGAAGAAGAAGCCGCTGCAGAGCCTGACCCTGGGTGACCTGGGTGTGGCCGCCGACGAGGTCGGGTTCGCCGGCGCGTCGAGCCAGGTGCTGGAGTTCGCGAAGCGCCCGGCCCGCAACGGCGGCGCGAAGGTCATCGACGAGGGCAACGGCGGCGGAGAGCTCGTCGCGTACCTCGCCACCGAGAAGTTCGTCTGAGCCGGAGGATTAGAGACATGGCTGAGGTACTGGTCGTCGTCGAGGCCTCGCAGGCCGCCGGCGTCAAGAAGGTCACGCTCGAGATGCTGACCATCGCCCGCACGCTGGGCTCACCGTCCGCGGTGGTGCTCGGTGGCGCCGGCGCGGCCGCCGCGTTCGCCGCGAAGCTGGGCGAGTTCGGCGCCGAGAAGATCTACGCCGCCGAGGGCGACGAGGTCGACGGTTACCTGGTGGCCCCGAAGGCCACCGTGATCGCCGAGCTGGTCAAGAGCGTGCAGCCGGCCGCCGTGCTGCTCGGCTCCACCCAGGAGGGCAAGGAGATCGCCGCCCGTCTGGCGATCAAGCTGGACAACGGCCTGCTGACCGACGCGGTCGACGTGGCCGCCGACGGCACCGCGACCCAGGTGGTCTTCGCCGGTTCCACGATCGTCAAGTCCAAGGTCACCAAGGGCCTGCCGATCGTCACGATCCGCCCGAACTCGACCACCCCGGTCCCGGCCGCGGCCACCCCCGCGGTCGAGCAGCTGACCATCGCGGTGTCCGACACCGACAAGCTGGCCAAGGTCGTCGAGCGGGTCGCCGAGCAGAAGGGCTCGCGCCCCGAGCTCACCGAGGCCGGGATCGTCGTCTCCGGCGGCCGCGGCATCGGCAACGCCGACAACTTCAAGCTGGTCGAGGAGCTCGCCGACCTGCTCGGCGGCGCCGTCGGCGCGTCCCGGGCCGCTGTCGACTCCGGTTACTACCCGCACCAGTTCCAGGTCGGCCAGACCGGCAAGACGGTGTCCCCGCAGCTCTACCTCGCGCTGGGCATCTCCGGCGCGATCCAGCACCGGGCCGGCATGCAGACCTCGAAGACCATCGTCGCGGTCAACAAGGACGCCGAGGCGCCGATCTTCGAGCTCGCCGACTTCGGCGTGGTCGGCGACCTCTTCAAGGTGGTCCCGCAGGCCGCCGAGGAGATCCGCAAGCGCAAGTAGGACCGTTTTCGCTCACGGCCCGGCGGTCTTCCGCCGGGCCGCGAGTTTTTCCCGGGGTACGACCTACCCCTCCACAACCGCAGCGGCCACGTCCCGGGGCTCCACGCGACGGAGCCGGCCCGCCCGGACCGCGACGCGGCATCCGGGCTGGAGCGTCCCCTCCCGGCAGACAGCCCCTCACGCCCGCAAAGCCACGGTCACACAGCGCGCCGAATGTCCCCACACGCGAGCTCCACCCCCGCTGCGTGTGAAGTTGTGGTGCGCAGCGCGCCGAAAGTCCCCACGCTCGTGCTTTTGCTCCGCTGTGTGTGGAGTTGTGGTGCGGTGCGCGCCGAAAGTCCCCACGCAGCGCCCCGCCGCCGTCGGTCGGTCCTCAGGGTCCTCTCCCGAGGATCCTCTCCCGGCGGTTGAAGGGGTCCTCATCGCCAGCTGGGCTCGACGCGGCTCAGTGCTGGTGGGTCTTGGGCCGCGATGTCCGTTGTTGCTCACGGCCGTGGCGCGTCGCCCGGTATCCGGCTGGTGCTCAGGGTTGTCTCAACCCCTTCGAGGCAACCCTCACCGCCAGCCGGGATCGCGCCAATGCCGCTCAGCCTATTTTGATCTCGGTGGGGCTCTGCGGTCTTGGGGT
>NZ_BOMS01000022.1 GCF_016862315.1 Actinoplanes palleronii
CCCCCCCCCGCACTCCGCTGCGGAAGTGAGCAGCAAGCCACATCCCGTTGAAACTCATCGCCTGGCGGGGGCGCGTGCCCTCAGCGGCCCGGTCGCGTCAGGTGAACAGCGATGAACATCGTGATCGCCGCGACGAAGCACAGCGTGCCGAGCGCCCACAGAATCGCCTTGTCGCCGACGTGCCACTGGCCGGCGACGGCCAGGATCGTGGCGATGGTGGTGCCGAACCCGCCGCCGGCGACCAGGACGGCCCGGATCAGCGCGACGCGCTGATCATGTGCGCTCTGTTCCGGATCGGGTCGCTTGGACGGGTGATTACGCATCGCGGCATCCTCGACTGGTCTGGACGGCGCAGCGCCGCCCGCGCGGACTCCGGCAACCGAGTGCCGTCTCGCAGCGAGCGCCTGAGCTGCAGTTATACGCAGCCGAGGCGCTCGCCGCTACGGATGCCAGGTGTCCGCGTTGCCGGGCGCGGACATGGCGTGTCGATGTGCATGGCACGGATTGCTGCCGCTAGAGTTCCGATTCGTCGGTCGGCTCCTCTCCGGGCGAGCTAGCATGAGATCGACCTCACTGCACCAACCGGGTTCCATCGCCCTGCGTAACTCAATAGTGACTGATCAATTTGGCAATTGCCACAGGCGTTTGACGATTGGCATTGCCACAGGCGATTGCCATGTGGCACATTGATACATGGCAGTTGGTTTTGGCGTTGCAAGCACGGAGGTACGGTCATCCCGGTTCACCCTGCTCCGCTAGCCAGCCGGCGCCAGCTCGGGGCGGCTCTGCGACAACATCGCATTGACGCGAACCTCAGCCTGAAAGACGTGGCGGACCAGCTCCTGTGCTCGCCGTCCAAAGTCAGCCGCATCGAGTCCGCACAACGGAACATTTCGGCTCGTGACGTCCGTGACCTGATCGGCGTCTACCGGATCACCGATCCGGACATCCGGGCGCGCCTGAACAGGCTCGCCGCGGAGAGCCGGGAGACGGCTTGGTGGGCGCCGTACAACCTGCCCCCTGCTTACGAGAGGTTCATCGGCCTCGAAGGGGCAGCGACGGCAAAATACGAATACCAGTTAGGGGTGGTGCCGGGACTGCTGCAAACACTTGAGTACTCGGCTTCGATCGTCAGCGCATGGACCGACGATCCGGACGCCGTTCGGGAAGCGGCCGAGGTGCGTCAAAAGCGCCAAGAATTCATCGGCCAGGACACCGATCTCGACTTCGTGGTCGACGAGTCAGTCTTTCATCGCTTCATGGGTGATGCGACGACCATGCGAGGCCAGATCCGCAAGCTCATCGAACTCAGCGAGAGCTCACGGATCACGTTCCAGGTAATACCGTTCTCTGCTGGCGCACATCAGGGACTGGTTAGCGGTTTTGAAATCCTGCGGTTCGCCGACTCGGCAGCCGCCGATTCGGCAGCGGAAATGTCCGATGTGGTCTTTCTTGAAGGTGTGGTCAATTCGTCCTACCTGGATTCGACCGACGAGGTCGACGGCTACCTGAAAGCCTTCAGGGGCCTCCAGAGCAGGGCGCTCGACCGACAGGACACGCTTTCTTTCCTGAAAGCACGCCTGCAGCACCGATGAGTGGGCCGGCAGCCGCTGCCGCCGACCCACTCGGAGTAAATATGTTCACCGACAGTGATCTGCACGCCGATCTCCCCTGGCGCACTTCCAGCTTCTGTAACAACACATCCTGCGTGGAAGTTGCCGTGACCCCCGACTTCGTCGCCGTCAGGGACTCGAAGAATCTGCAACTGCAAGCCCTCACCTACACCACGGAGGAGTGGCGGCAGTTCATCGCCGGCGCCAAGAGCGGCGAATTCGACGTGGCCTAGGCCGGTTATTGCCAAGAACGGCTCAAGCCGGCACCACGGCCGGCTTGAGCCGTTCGCGTAGGCACCCACGGAGCACACTCACCGTGATGCGGGGGCATGACAAAGGGCCGCGGTTCGCACCTTCTGCGAACACACGGCCCGTGCAACTGGTGGACCATACGTGGCAGAATCCGAACCGCATACCAGCAGCTCAGAGGCCAATTTTCACGCTACCGGCCGTCCGGAACCGCACACCCTGACCGTTTCAGCGACCCCCCACGAGCCGTAGCACCGCCGCCTTGATCCAATCCATCGGCAACGGCGATCCGGCCATGTTCACCGACGACCACTCGCCGATCATGACGGCGAACGCGGCGCACCAGCTTGGCGCGTTACGCCAGGCTGGACGAGGACGATGGCGCACTACCCGGGTTCAGCCGGGCTTGACGGCTCGGTCTAGCGCGACGATGCCGTTGGTGAGGATTCGCCAACTTACCCGTCCGCCCGGCGCTGGCGACAGTGCCGGCAAGCTTGCGCTGATCGGGCCAGTCGCGGAAGGTGCCGTCCTGAAATGGCAGACGGTGGTCGTCTCCGGCCGCCATCGGGACGTTTCAGCCCCATTCGCGTCCACGTCCGATCACCTCTTTCGAAAGGTCTACGCATGCGCAGAAATCTGGGAGCTAGATCATGAAAGGCGCCCCCACCACACCCACCCGCTCCACTCGCACGCTACTTGTGCTGGTTGCCATTCTCGTCGGGATCATCGTCGGGCTCGGAACCGGCATCCTCATGGCGGTTTCCGGCAGCGTTCTCGCCACCGCGGCAATCAGCGGGGGCGTCGCGTTCGGTAGCACGGTGCCGTTGGTCCTGCTGATCGAAAGCACGTTGGGCCTCCTGTAGGCCACGGCCTGCCTCACAGAACAAACAGCTCGGGGTTGGACGCCTAGTGCACCATGGGACCCACACAGGCGCGTCAAGACCGACTCCCACGCTGGAAGGCGGGCCGGGCGAGACCAGATAGGTGGACACGAACCACCGAGGCCCGGCGCATAACCGCAGCTCAAAGCCATCTGAATAAATCAGACCGGGAACCCGAAACGGGTATCCGGTCTGATAACGACTACTTGTGGACCATACTTGGCAGAATAAGAACCACGTTCTCCCTGTTCAGGGACCAATCGTGGCGCTACCGGCCGTACGCCGTCGCACGACCTGATCGATTCAGTGGCCGCCGCCCGCCGTAGCGCCGCCGTGCCGATCTGATCCATCAGCGTCGGCACTGCGACCGTGGCCGTCCGACCACCACTGCTGGATCATGACCGCCAAGGCCGTGACCGCCTGCTGACGATCCGCCTCCGACAAGGGCGCCGTCCTCGCGTCCCGCACCACCACGGGCGGTACCCGACGCTTCGCTTCCGACATACATACAACAACGACGATGCCGCAAACCAGAAACGCTGATGCCCAGGCCCGCCGACGCCCTCGTGGCCGGACCCGGGATCGCGTGACCCGCAGGTGATCCCCGAGAATCCCGACCCCAGATGAAGACACAGCTCGCCACGCCTGCGAACGCTTTCGGCTCTTCGACCGCGACCGGGTACGCGGCTCAGGCACCCTCGTCGAGAGGCTGCCACGGGTCGTGGATCTCAACGCCGCGGGCGCGAAGTCCGCCACATGACGAGTGACGACCGGCACCCTGACTTGGTTCACCGCTCGGATGCCGAGGCAAATTACACATGGACTACGGCGATCCGCTGGTCTTTGGGCCGCGCCGGCTCCTCCACGAGGCGGGTCAGATCGTCGGGGTCGCTGGTCAGCAAGAGCACGGGGCGAGGAAGCTCCAACGCCGTCGCCGCCACCACCGCATCGATGGCATACCTGTGTCCGGACAGCCCGACCGCGCCGAGCAGTTCTCCCGCTCGCCGACCGAGTTCCTGACTCACCGGGAGCACGACGACCCGGGACAGCACGCGATGGACCGAAGCGTCCCGAGGCCCGCCCCGGAGCACCTCAGTCAGCGTGATCGCACTGACCACCACTCGGGCGCCACGTTCGCGTGCCGTTATCAAGAAGGCGCGAACTCGATCGTCTCCCGAAGCAAGCTTGGCCAGACCCTCACTGTCCAGGACAAGTGTTCCGCCGCTGCTCACCGAGCGTCGGGCCACAAACGCCTCGCTTCATCCAGAGCCTCGTCAGAGACCGGTCCGTGCTCCGACTCCAGAAGGGCCGCGAGTTCCCCGAGGAGATCGAGCTCAAGCTGCCTGGCAACCGCTTCGGTCACATACTGGCTGAAATCGCCCCGCCCTACGCGTTGCTGAACAGCAGCCGTGAGGTCTTCGGGCATGGATACGCTGACCTTGCGTGCCCGGCCCACCAGCCGAAGCCGGCCAGACTCCGGCGAGTGGGCGCTCAGAAGCCGCATCGCCGCAGCCTGGAGATCGGGCGAAGCCTTGCCGAGGTCATGTGCGACACCCTGCAACTCCGCCAGCGAAGACTTGTTACCAGCAGGTCCCTCAGGTGAAGGGACCGGCGGCAGAGGTTGTGCGCTCATAGAACCATGCTACCGCCGGTAGCAAGCAGTGGCACATCCTAGTCAAGGATGGCGAGCCTGCCGCGCACCTTGCGCGATTCACCGCATATCCGCAGCTCAAAGCACTTCGAGCGGGACGGTTCTTAAACTGCCAACAATCGATTCACGTTTGCCCAGGTCGGCCGACCAGAGGCGAGTGGGGCAGATCAGCCGGCCGGTCACGATCAGAGGGCTCATCGTCGTGATGGTTCCGCCACCATTGCTCGATCATCTGGGCCAGTGCCGTGACGGCCTGCTGATACTCCTCGGGACTCATGGGGACAACCTCAGGCGCCAGCACTCTGACGTTCGTCGCTACGCGCCGCCGGTTCACCATCTCCGCCTCCTAGCCCTTTGGCCCCCTCCTCGAGGTTGGCCCCGGAAAGAAGCCCTCGGTATCCCTCGGCCGCATGACTGCGCACTCGGGTGGCGACAACCGCATCCGTCCATGGCGTGAGCCGCGCTGCTGGCCGTGACATCCTTGTTCGCGCTCGCCGGCGGGCTCACCCGCAGCATGCTGACCGAGCGGCTCCAGGGTCCGAGGGGGTATGCCCGGGGTCGGTGACTGCCCTGTGGCCCGGGTACGATCCGGGGCCGTGCCGGTGTCTCGTAAGCGTAAGAAGAAGTCGCAGTCCGGTCGGCGCCCCGGGGCGCCGACCCCGAGCAGAATGGCGCAGGCAAACCCGTTACGGGAGGTGTTCGAGTACCGTCGTCGGCTCGACGAGCATCGCACCGCACTGGCCGCGGAGTCCGCCGGACCGATGGTCGACGCGTTGATCGCGGCCGCTCCCGGGTGGTCCGACGACGATCTCGAGGACGATTTCTGTGCGCGCTTCGGCGCGGCGATGTTCCAGTACGAGGGCGGGCCGCTGGAGGACAGGGTCAATCCGGACGACTTCGTCCGCGCCGTGCTGTCCGTGCTCGACGAGCGGGTGCACGAGGCCGAGGAGTCCGGCATTGGCCTCGCTGTGGTGCAGCGGCTGCTGGCCGTTGTCGCCGGTGTGCTGCCGGCGCCGCTGAGCGCGTCTGCGCAGGACCTGTTCGCCGAGCATTTGGACGACGCCGCGGCGGAGCGGGCGATTCGGGGGCGTGCCGTGATCGGCTCGGCCTTGTGGGCGAGAGACAGCTACGGCAGCCGCTGGGCTGTGGTCGCCCCCTTCGCCTCAGCGGACGGCTCGGGCCGGTGGTACCTGTGGGATGTGGACGCCTGCGGATACGAGGTGGCCACCGTCTACAGCGGTTTTTATCAGTCAGCCGAGGGCGCGCTTGCCGAATGGCGGCAGGCCGTTGGCCCCTCCGCCGCCGGCGCCACCCTGACCCCGGCGGACGACACGGAGACGCTCGACGCGCTTCTGGTTGGCGAGGTGGAAGGCATCCGGCCCGGCGGAGAAGACCAGGAGCAGTACGCCGAGTTCCTGCGCAGCCGCCGGCTCGGCCGCACCGTCCGGCAAGCGGCCGGCCTGGCCCAGCCCAGCGGCCGTACGTTCGCACGGCTGAGCGCGGACACTGCAGCCGAGCAGTTCGCCCGCCGACTGCGACGACTCGGCCACGACAACAGGCCAGCCGGCGAGGCGTCCGGCGAGGGCCCCGCCGGCGCCACCGACCTCGCTGCGGAAATGGCCGACTCCTGGTCCCCGCGGGAGTACCCCGGCTTGTACCCGGCCTGTTCGCCGCACAAGGTCGCCGCAGTAGTACTGCACCTGCGCGACTTCTACAAAGACGACTTCGCCGCCGAACTGGTCGCGATACTGCCCGAGTGGATCCGGTTCCTCGCTGAACACACCGGCATGACAGCCGACCTGACCAAACGCTGCGTCGACTACGCCTCTGGCGAACCCCAGTTCCCGGGCCTGCTCGACGAACACGGACGGCCGAGCCTCATGACCCGAGTAACCGAATGACAACACCAGCGTTATGCCTGCAGTGCCCAGCTCAGGGCCGCCCCGTCGCCATCGGGCCGGTCGACGTCGCATCGTCCGGCTGACCGGCCACGGGCGCGTGTGCGCCTTCAGCGAGAAGGCGTTGGCGGACCAAGTAGCGGCCAAGATCGGTGAGGCCGGCGGTCAGGCCGGGCTGAGGGTTCAAGGCCCATGGCGCGACGCCGATCGCAGCGGCGTGTTGGTCGTTGACGTGGTCGCCGGTGCCGGCAACGGCGACGGCGCCGTGGTCGGCCAGGTCGGAAAGGGTGTTGCGGACAACCGCGGCGGCCAGTCCGGCAAACAGCACGGGATCGCCTGGCGGGAGGCGGCGCTCGTACTCGTCGAGCAATTGGTCGATCATGGCGTCCAGGACGGCGAGTTCGCCGCTTGCCGTAGCGGTGTACAGGATGCCGAGGAACCGGGGCATCCAGGGCCTCAGCCAGTCACGTAGGTGCTCGCCGTTCTTCGGCGCGGTCGCCGGCACTGGAGGATCCAGCAACTCGTCGGCCACATCGGACCAGAAATCGAGGACCTGTTCCGGCTCTGCGGCACCAGCCAGTGTGTTCGCGATGAGACTCGCGCCTGAGCCGGCGAGGACTCGGGTACGGCGGAGCTGAATGACGTCGAACTCGATCGCCAGCCGCCATAGTCGGGTGAGAGCCGGTGTGCCGCCCGTTCGGTCGCTGCTGGCCGGCAGGTCGAGCGACGCGAGCAGCACCAGCACGTCGGCCTTGCGAGGCTCGCCGCGACCGTCGACGGACTTGCCCTCGCCGACCCACTTTGCCAAGGCGGCGAGCCGGTTGAGCCAGCCGGCCCCGTCGGTGGCCACCATCCTGGCGAGGTCGGCCGCCTCGGGCAGCGCGACGGGCGGAAACTTCGCCTGCCGCTCGCAGCCGCAGTCACAGGCCAGGTCCGGCCAGACCAGGTGCTTCGCGGCCGGCGCGGCGGGGCCGAGGATCGCGACCTGACCGTCGTGGATGAGCAGTTGCCCGGTGGCGTAGCCGGGGCGCTCGTCCATCAACTCGCCCAGGACCGCGCGGCGACCCTCGAAGTCTCGGGCGTTGAATCGCTGCGTCCAGGCATCAAGAGCCGCGGGTTCGGCGTCCAACGGGATCCCGTCGGCGAGGATCGCGTGGAACACGCGTTTCGCGAGCCGCCACCGGGTTGTGTCGGACATCGCGACGGGATACCTGGGCGCGAGCCGGTCCAACTCCTTGAGCAGGGCCGGCACGCGGGTGCTGGCTGGGTGCAGCCGGTCGGTCACGTCGAGGAAACGTAGAAAGTCGCGGATGGTGTCCAGGCCGTACTCGGTGAGGTCCCAGTTGTCGACCTGTCGGGGCACGATATAGGTCATGAACAGGTCGTGGACGTCACCGCTGCGCCAGCGGGTCGGATCCGGCCGGTCAAGGTACTGCGCGCGGCCCTGAAGCAGGATGGTGATCCGTTCCCTCCATCGTGTGCCGGCCTGGCCGTCCGGGACGAGCCCTGCGGCCGAAGCCCACTCCGCGAACTCGTCGATCACCGTCTGCTGCAAGCAAGGCACCGAGCGACCCTACCGCCGTCGCCCTGCCCGGCCACGGCGGCACGCCAGGACCGCTCGCCGAGCACAGCCGCGCGTGCGCGTCGCCGTACGGTTGTTGTCGTAGCTGTTGAGGATGACGATGACGCTCGAGAGGGTTACTGCCTAATGTCTGAAGACGATCTCGCCGCCGCGGCAGCTTCCACGCCTGCACTACGCCAGGTCACCGCTTTGACACGGTGGGTCGGACAGGGCCGCAAGCTGACCCAGACCGGACAGCTGACCATGGCCGACGCCCGCCATCTGGTCGGTCTGTTGAATACCGGCGACGAAATCGATCCTGTCATCGGCGAGCGGGTGTTCCGTACCCGTAGCAGCGCTGATCTGCCCGTCCTCACGGTCGTGGTTACCTGGGCCAAGGCCGCAGGACTTCTCCGCGTCGTCCACGGCCGGCTGGTCGCGGTGAAGAAGAACCAGCGGTTGATCGATCGGCCGGCCCAATTGTGGAACATCATGTTCGCCGCCTTCGACCAGCTCGGACCGGCTATCTGCTCCGCCGGCTGGTTCCAGTCGCTGCTTGGCGACAACTTCGCCGACGGTATCGCCGTCCTTTTCCGCGGCATCGCGGACGGGGACGGCGCCGCGCCCACCGGCGCGGTGCAAGCGGAGGTCTGGTCTGCCCTCAGCGCACGCTACTACCTGGACGACGCCACGACCGAGCAACTGACTCGCCTGCGCAAGACCACAGACAATGACGTACGCCGCGCCGTCGCCGGTCTGGTGACCCTCGGCGCGCTCGCCGAAGAGGACGCCGCAGCTGGGACGCTACGGCTGACGCCGTTGGCCGAGTGGGCTCTGCGCTCCCGGTACGGCGCCGTCGCGCCCGGCGACCAGCTCGCCCAGCTCAACGTCACCCTGCTGGACGCCGAACCGCCGGTGTGGCGGCGCTTGCTCGTGCCCGCGACGATTCGCCTCGACCGGCTGGACCGGGTGATTCAAGCGGCCATGGGCTGGACCAACTCGCACCTGCACATGTTCATCCACTCCAGCGGCCGCTACGGCGTCCCCGACCTCGACTTCCCGCTGCAGGACGAACGCCGCGCCACGCTGCGCGATCTGGTCGATCGAGAAGGCGAAACCGTCAGGTACGAGTACGACTTCGGCGACGGCTGGGAACACGAAATCGTGCTGGAACAGCTGCTGACCGCTGAGCCCGGCGGCCGGTACCCCACCTGTACGGCCGGCGCACGCGCCTGCCCACCGGAAGACTGCGGCGGTGTTCACGGCTACGCCGACCTCATCGACACACTCGCCGATCCCACCCACCCCGAACACCAGCACCTGCTGGAATGGCTCGGCATCGACAAAGGCAGCGACTTCGGCCCGGAGCACTTCGACACCGCCGACGCCAACCGCCGGCTCGACACCGTCATCCTCGCCGCGACCCGCACCGCCTGACCAAGGAAGCGCCGCGGGCGTCGGCCCCGCACGCGGGCGAAACTCCATACGCCCGGCAGCGGACACTGCGAAGAGTGAAACACGCCGCGGACGGGGCCGGCGGTGAATTCACTCGTGGGAAACCTCTTGCCGGCCGTGTAGTGAGGCCCGGTCGGCGGCGGCCCGGCCCGATGCCCAGCCATGCCGGTTGTTGATGGTCGTCGTGTGGTGTGTCAGTTGGGGGAACTGCTTCTCGAACGCGTCGCGTACCGCGTCGTCACGGGCCGCGAGCACGGGCAGTAGCTGCGTGCTGCCTGCGGACTCGGCTGCTTCCTGGCCGACCTCGTCGGTGGCGGCGCTGAGTCGTTCGCCGATCCGCGATGCGTACGCCGTCAGGAACGACTGCCGGAATGAGCGGGTGGTGTTGCGCCCGTACTCGTCGGTGGCGGGTTTGGCCTGGGTCATCGCCCTGGTCGCCTGCACGAGCAGCGACGTGAACAGCAGTTCGGTGGAGTCCAGATCCGTACCGAAGCCGACGATAGTGGTGAAACCGAACCGCTTCGCCCACACCGCCCGGCAACTGTTCGCCTCCGCGACGACCTGAAGCAGCAGCGACTTCGGCGCCTCGTACGGATTGTCGACCGCGACCCGGCGGGTGACCGGCTGGTCGCGTTCGCCCGTAGCGGCCACCAGCAGGGCGTGGTCGATCCGGTGCCGGGCCATCAACTCCTGCGCCTTGGCCGTGAACGCATCGGCCTCCTCCGGGAAGTCGGTGGACTCCGCCTTGGCCAGCAACGCCCGGACCCGGTCCAGCATCCGCTGATCGAGGTCCGCTGGCACCGGCGCCGTAGCCGGCCGGGTATCGCCGGGAGCCGGGCCGACCACCTCGATCGCCGGCAGCGTGGCGAGCAGATGGAGCACGTCGATCAGCGCGGTGATCACGGTGGCGCGGTCCAGACCCTGCCGGTCACCCCAGATCGTCACGTAATGGTCGTCGTGTTCCCACCAGACCCGTGCGTCGAGGACCGCCAGTTGTGACTGCCACCGCTGGTCGACGGCCGTCTTCGGATAATCACGCATACGCGCCGCGACGGCATCGACCATCAGCCGGCCGTGACGTGCGCCGCATTCGCGGCGTGCCACCCGGACCAATTCGCCCGGCTGCCAGCCACGCCGCCACACCTGCCCCACATCGTGTAGCAACCGTGCCAGCAGGGCACGGTTGACGACCTGGATCCCGGCCGCACCACCCGGCCCCGCGATCAACAGGGCATGACAACGGTCCAGCTCGGCCCTGTGTTCGCCGTGCTGGGCGTGGATCGCCTGCTCGATGATCTGCTCCACGAGCTCCAGCTGCGACGGAATACGCCGTGTACCGAACAGACCCAACGGATCATCGGCACCACCCGCCGCCCGCTCGGATCTTCGGCGTTGCGCCGCGTCCGCCGCCTTACGCTTGGCCTTGTGCCGTTCGCGACTGTTCTTACCCACTGATCTCCGCCCGATCTGGTCCCGGCAAGCCGCCAACGCTACCAACCGGACAAGCTCGCGGAGCACCCGTTCAGGTGGGATCGGCCTCAGGGCACAGCCGGATCGGGATGCTCTGCCCGGAAGCGGTCCGCGGCGTCGTGGCTGATCAGCGAAGCGTCGAACAGCCAGTTGACCGCCCGGCGGGCGGCTCGGGCGTCACGGAACGCATACCAGGCCGGTAACAGGTGCGGGTACTCCTCGTGAAGTTCGTGCTTGAACCGGCGGAACGCACCGCGGCCGTTGATCGCGCGGGCGAGCCGGCGTGCCGCCTGGTCGTCGCTGACTAGTTCGGTGAAGTCGGCCATGTCCTCGTACCAGACGTACGAGGGCAGCGGGCGGATCGCGACGAGATCCCGGTCCAGGTCGTCCGGGTCGACCGGGGTCTTGCCGTCGATGCCGCCGTCACGAGTCCACAGCACCATCTCCCCGGTCTCCGGGTCGACCAGGTGCAGGTGCTCGTCGTAGACGTTCTGATCCGACAACGCGAAAGCGATCTCGTCAAGATCAAACTTGTCGATCTCCAGCATGGCCGCTCCAACCGATCCGGTACGCGCCCGAGCGCATCGGCACCGTATCTAGCCACGGCCGCAGCCCACTGGGCGCTCTGCTGTTGCGGTTTCGACTCGCCCGAAGCTTTACCTCATCAATCCTCGAGACAATTGAAGGGGCCACGGCTTGGGCAGAGCGACATGGTGATCCCCTTCAGGTGCGTCACCGGCCTGCCGGGCCGACTGGTGACCAATCGCACCTACGAGCTGCAGACGCCGCATTCACGCGCGTACCGGACCAACCACGGCATGGGTTTGATGGACTACTACGACACCGCCGACCGCAGCAACGGCGTGCCCCTCAGGGAGGCGATGTACCGGGTCAAGCGGGCCACGCTCGAAAAGCGCCTGGATCGCATCGGCCCCTACGCCGCTGACGCCGAGACTGCTGCTCACATTCGCGTGGACACCCAATATTTGCAGCTCAACGCGCTGTCGATCGAGGCGGTTCTTAAACTGCCAACAATCGTTTCACGTTTTCCCTGGTCAGGGGCTATTGGTGGGCGATACTGGGATCGAACCAGTGACCTCTTCCGTGTCAGGGAAGCGCGCTCCCGCTGCGCCAATCGCCCTCACGCTGTGTTCATCACACAGCTTGCGAGGTGGAGACGGGATTTGAACCCGTGTACACGGCTTTGCAGGCCGTTGCCTCGCCTCTCGGCCACTCCACCGAGCAGGCCCCGCACACGGAAATCCTGTGAGGCCTCTCCGAGCGGACGACGGGATTCGAACCCGCGACCCTCACCTTGGCAAGGTGATGCGCTACCACTGCGCCACGTCCGCGTTGTCTGCCGGGCTTCCCTGGCGACGGAGAAAACCATATCCGGTCACCTGCGGCTACGCCAAACCGGGGTCCCCCGGCGTGTCGTGACCAGGCCGGATAGACCGCCGTCGGCGGGCCGGAAATCATGGGGGCATGAAGATCCGGGAGATCACCGCCGACGAGCGTCCGGCGACCCTGTTCCCGCTGCAGGCGTACGCGTTCATGCCGTCGCCGTGGGATGACGACCTGGCCGAGAAGTACCGGCAGCGGATGCGGTACTTCACGACGACGACCTGCCTGATCGCCGAGGAGGACGGCGAGACGCTGGCCGGGGTGGCCGCCCTGCCGATGCGGCAGAACGTGCGCGGCCTGGTGCACGACATGGCCGGGGTGGCGTCGGTGACGACGCATCCGTCGGCGCGGCGCCGGGGTCTGGTCCGCGAGCTGCTCGACCGGTTGCTGCGGCAGACGCGGGAGCAGGGGTGCGCGGTGAGCGCGCTGTACCCGTTCCGGCCGAGCTTCTACGCGCGGTTCGGGTTCGTCGGTATCCCGGTGGCCCGGGTGGCCCGGTTCGCCCCGGAGGGGCTTTCCGAGTTGCTGCGGCGCGAGCTTCCCGGTTCGGTCCAGCGCCTGCCGATCAAGGAGGGCTTTTCACCGTACGACGATCTGCTGCACCGGCTGCTGGACGAGCGGCACGGGTTCGCGGTGTTCGACGAGGTACGGGCCGCCGAGTTCCGCGAGGAGCCGTACTGGGTGGCGCTGGCCCGGGCCGGCGACGAGGTGGTGGGCGGGGTGCGCTACCGGATCGACGAGCACGGCGGTGACCTGATCGCGTCGAACCTGTTCAGCACCGGGCCGCTGGGCCGGGCGCTGCTGCTGCAGTTCTTCGCCCGGCACGTCGACCAGGTCGCCCGGATCGAGGTGCGCCTGGGCGCCGACGAGCTGCCCGAGCTGTGGGGCGCCGACCTGTCGGTGACCACCACCGGCACGGCCGACTACCCGCGCCGCAACGCCCCGATGGTCCGGGTGCTGGACGTGCCCGCGCTGGCCGGGTCCCGGGCCGGGCGGGGCGGGATCACCGTGGAGATCGCCGGTGACGAGCTGATCGGCGGCGTCTGGCGGCTGGGCGCGGACGACGGCCGGTTGACGGTCACCCCGGGCGGCACGCCGTCGGCGACGCTCACCGCGGCCGGGTTCAGCGCGCTGGCCTACGGGGTGCTCGACCCGGTCGAGGTGGTCACCCGCGGGCTGGGCGAGCTGGACGCCACCGCGATGACCCGGCTGGGCGAGTTGTTCCCCCGCGAGACGCCGTACCTGTTCGCCGAGTTCTAGGCAACCGGCAGGCCCGGCGAGGTGAACGCGCGGCCGTCGTCGGTCACGGCGGCCGACTCGTACCCGTCGGCGACCCGCTTGGCCAGCCAGGCCAGGCCGGGTTCACCCATCGC
Organism: Actinoplanes palleronii; assembly: GCF_016862315.1. Taxonomy (GTDB): domain Bacteria; phylum Actinomycetota; class Actinomycetes; order Mycobacteriales; family Micromonosporaceae; genus Actinoplanes; species Actinoplanes palleronii. Next base: position 13,556 of record NZ_BOMS01000022.1, read on the forward strand.
CAGCGCGGCCGTGGCGTACGCGTCGGCCACCGCCAGGTCCGGGCCGACCACGGTCACCGACCGCAGCCCCTCGGCCGGTTTGCCGGTACGCGGGTTCCACACGTGGGCGCCCCGCTCGTACGTACCGGACGTGGCCACCGCGCCCTCCCGGACGGCCAGGACCCAGGCGAGTTTGTCGGCCTCCCAGGGATGCCGGATGCCGACCCGCCAGGGGCCGCCGTCCGGCGCCGTGCCGCGCATCCGGATGTCACCGCCGGCGTTGATGTGGTGCCGGGTCGAACCGGCGGCGGCCAGCCGGGCCGAGGCCACCTCGACCGACCAGCCCTTGACGTATCCGGACGGGTCCAGCGGCCCGGCCGCGTACGCGTCGAAGTACCCGTCGGTCTCCCGCCACAGGTCGGCGCACTTGTCGAGCACCAGGCGCAGGTCGGCGGAGCCGTCGGCCGGCTTCAGCGTGCCGGCCCGCACCCGGGACACCTCGCTGTCATCCTGGTACGTGCTGAACCGCGCGTCGACCTCGTGCAGCCACGCGCACGTCGAGGCGACCAGCTCGCGCAACCGTGCCTCGGGCAGGTCGTCCGCGATGTCGATGCTGACGACCGTACCCATGACCTGCTCGACGTGGCGCACGAGCACCGACCCTACGCGCCGGCGGCGTCCAGCGCGGCCTGCAGCGACGTGACGTAGGACTGGCTGGTGAAGGTGGCGCCGGAGACCGTGTCGACCTTGGCGCTCTGCGCCTTGAGGGTCTCCTGCCCGAGCTTGGTGACCGCGTTCGGGTTGATCGTGCCGCTGAACCCGGTCTTCGGGTACGTCGCGTTGGCACTGGTGATCTTGCCGCCGCTGACCTTGATGGTCACCTGGACCGTGCCGTACGGGTTCTGCACGGCCTTGCCCTGGTGGGTGCCGTTCTTCAGGCCGCTCTCGTCCTCGGCCTCCTCGGTCGGCTTGGCGCTCGCCTTGCCCTTCGAGGACTCCTTCGCGGCGGGCTTCTTGGCCGCGGCCGACGACTCGTCCGGCGCCGGCTCCTCGGTCACCTCCTGGGCGGCCGGCTCGGCCGCCACCGGGGCACCCACCGGCTGCACGCTCAGGCGGACCCCGAGGATCAGGGCCGCGCCGGTGAGGGTGCCGACAGCTGCTGCGGTACTACGGCGCATGGCAAAACTCCCAGGTCGTAGGGGGTAGGGGGATCAGAACTCGAACGGGTCGAGGTGGATCTGGCTGTCCGGCACGTCGAGCTGCTTGAGCGTCACGACGGCCGCGTTGACGAGTCCGGGCGGGCCGCACAGGTACACGTCCCGGCGGTTCACGTCGGGCACCAGCCCGCGCATGCCGGCCTCGGTGAACAGCCGCCGCGGTCCCGGGTCGGTACGGTTACCGACGATGTAACGCACCCAGGCGTCCCGCTCCTCGGCCAGCTCCTCCAGCTCGGCGCGGAACACCAGCTCGTCCGGGCGGCTGGCCCGGTAGATCACGATGGTGTCGGCCGGCATGTCCTCGAGCAGCGCGCGCACCGGCGCGATGCCGCTGCCACCGGCGATCAGCAGCGCGCGGCGGCGGGTGCGGCGCTGCGCGGTGAACGTGCCGAACGGGCCCTCGGCCCACACCGGCGTGCCCGGCCGCATCTGGGCCAGCTTGGCGGTGTGCCCGCCGGCCACCGTGACGGTCAGCCGCAGCCACTCCCGGTTCGGCGCGGCGGAGAGCGAGAACGGGTGCGACTGCCACCAGCCGTTGCCGTTCAGGAACCGCCAGCGCATGAACTGGCCGGCCTGCGCGGGCAGCTTGTCCAGGCGCTTCGCGGCGATGTAGATGGAGAACGTGTTGGCGCCCTCGCTGACCACCTCGGCGACGGTGAACCGGTGCCGGGCGTTCAGCCAGACCGGCTCGACGATCCGGCCCCAGACCAGCGCCGCGATCACCAGCGCGCCCAGGCCGGGCCAGAAGTACGAGGCGAACCGGCCGCTCAGGTCCGCGCCGGTGGCGACCTGGTGGCCGTACCCGAGCAGCAGGACCAGGTAGCCGGTGAGGTGCAGCAGGTGCCAGAACTCGTACGGCAGCCGGGTGCGCAGGAACCGGACCGAGGTGAGCGAGATCAGCACCAGCAGGCCGGTGGCCACGGTCGCGCTGATCATCTCGGGGAACGTGGTGATCACCGTCCAGCCCTGCTCGACGACACCGGTCTGTGCCAGCAGGGCGTACCCGTAGACGATCGTGACGATGTGCGCGACGACCGCGACCAGCAGCGAGGTGCCCAGCCAGCGGTGCCAGCGGAGCAGGTCGCGCGAGCCGACCCACTCCTCCAGCCAGGAGACCCGGCTCATCATCAGCAGCTGGATGAAGAGCAGGTAGCCGCCGATCAGGCCGGTGATCCGGCCGGTGGCCAGCATCAGGCTGGCGGTGTCGCTGACCGCGCCGGCCTGGGTGTCGAAGAGCCAGAGCGCCACGCTGGTGGCCAGCCCGGAGAAGAACAGCAGCACGGTGAAGAGCCGGTTGCCCGAGGTGGCCTCGGCGGGCGGGCGGTCGTCCGGCATCGGGACGCCGGTGCCGGCCTTCCAGCCGGTCGGGTCGGTGCTCGACTCGACGGCGATGTCACCGCGGCGGTAGGGGTCGTCGGGCCGGGACAGCGGGCCGGGCTCGGGCTCCGGCCAGGCCGGCAGCGGCTCCCGCGCGGCGTGCGACGGCGCGTCCCAGGACGGCCGTTCCACCGGAGCTTCCCGCGCGGGCCGTTCCGCCGGGGCTTCCCGCGTGGGCCGGGTCGCCGGGGCTTCCCGCGCGGGCCGGGTCGCCTGCGACGGCGAGTCCCAGGACGGGCGTTCCTCGTCGGCGTAGCGGGTCGCGCGGGACGGCGAGTCCCACGACGGCCGCTCGCGCGGGGCCCGGTCCTCCTCGTCGGCGTAGCGCGACGGGCGGTCCTCCTCGGCCTGGCGGCGCGAGGCGCGCGACGGCGAGTCCCACGAGGGCCGCTCGGCCTCGGCGTGCCGGGACGACCGGGACGGCGAGTCCCAGGACGGGCGCTCCGGCGTACGGGACGGCGCGTCCCACGACGTGTCCGCGGCGTCCGAACGCAGGCTCGAGAAATAGCCGTCGTCGTCGTCCGGCAGCTCACGCTGGTCCTGGAAGGCCGGTATGGCCATCGTCGTCACCTGCTCACCAGTCGTCTCGCGGCGCCCGCCACCCCTGGCCGACGTGACGGTCCGGTCTCGGTCGGAAGCCGTCAGGAATGCGTACGCACCCCGCCGCCGGATGGCTCAACTTCGGACCGGAAAATTCCGGATCCCGGGACGGGATAGGTTCTGCGGGTGAGTGCCTCAACCCCTCCGGTCACCGTTGTCGGACTCGGCGCCGGAGGCTGGCAGGACCTTTCCGGTACGGCCCGGGCCGCGCTGACCGCCACCGATGTGATCTTCGGCTCGCCACGTCAGCTGGCACTGCTCCCGCCCGAGGTGACCGCACGGCGCGAGTGCTGGCCGTCGCCGATGCTCCCGGCGCTGCCCGGACTGTTCGAGGCCGAGCGCGACCGGCGGGTCGGCGTGCTGGCCAGCGGCGACCCGATGTTCCACGGTGTCGGCGCCACCCTGGCCCGGATCCTCGGCCCCGGCCGGCTGACCGTGCACCCGCACCCGTCCTCGGTCGCGCTGGCCGCCGCCCGGCTCGGCTGGGACCTGGCCCGTGTCGACGTGGTGAGCCTGGTCACCGCACCGGTCGCGACGATCGGCCGGGTGCTGAACCCGGGCCGCCGGCTGCTGATCCTCTCGTCCGGCGCGGACACCCCGGCCGCCGTCGCGGCGCACCTGACCGCCCGCGGTTATCCGTCGGCACAGCTCACCGTGCTGGAGCAGCTCGGCGGGCCGGAGGAGCGGGTGCGCACCGGCGCGGCCGGCGACTGGGTGCTGCCGGTCGGCGACCCGCTCAACGTGATCGCCGTCGAGTGCGGTGACGGCCCGCCGGTCGCGGTGGTCCCGGGGCTGCCGGACGACGCGTACGCCTCGGACGGCCAGCTCACCAAGCGGGAGGTCCGCGCGGTCACCCTCGCCGCGCTCGCGCCCACCCCCGGCGCGCTGCTCTGGGACGTCGGCGCCGGCTCCGGCAGCATCGGCATCGAGTGGCTGCGCGCCCACCCGGCCTGCCGCGCGATCGCCGTCGAGTCGTCCGCCGGGCGGGTCGCCACGATCGCCGCGAACGCCGCCGCGCTCGGGGTGCCCGGCCTGCGGGTCGTGCACGGGACGGCCCCCGGGGCGCTGGCCGGCCTGCCCGAGCCGGACACCATCTTCATCGGCGGCGGGGTGACCGGCGACGGGGTGCTGGAGAGCTGCCTCGCGGCGCTGCGCCCCGGTGGCCGGCTGGTCGCCAACGCGGTGACGGTGGAGTCGGAGGCGGTGCTGGCCGGGGCGTACGCGAGACTGGGTGGTGAGCTGACCCGCCTGACGGTGCAGCGCGGTTCGCCGGTGGGTGGTTTCACCGGCTGGCGGGCCTTCATGCCGGTGACTATCTGGTCGGTGACGCGATGACCGTACATTTCATCGGCGCCGGGCCCGGCGCCGCCGACCTCATCACGCTGCGCGGGCATCGCCTGCTCAGCGCGGCGCCGGTCTGCCTCTACGCCGGCAGCCTGGTCCCCGCCGAGTTGCTGGACGCCTGCCCGCCCGGCGCGCGCCGGGTGGACACCGCGAACCTGACCCTCGACGAGATCATCGCCGAGATGGTCACCGCCTCCGCCGCCGGCCAGGACGTGGCCCGGCTGCACTCCGGCGACCCGTCGGTGTTCAGCGCGGTCGCCGAGCAGATGCGCCGGCTGGACGCGGCCGGTGTGCCCTACGACGTCACTCCCGGCGTGCCGGCGTTCGCCGCGGCGGCCGCCAGCCTGGGCCGGGAGTTCACCGTGCCCGGGGTGGCGCAGACGGTGATCCTGACCCGGACCGCCGAGCGGGCCACCGCCATGCCGCCCGGTGAGGACCTGGCCACGCTCGGCGCGAGCCGGGCCACCATGGTGCTGCACCTGGCCGTGCAGCGGATCGACGCGGTGGTCGCCGAGCTGGTCGGCAACTACGGCGCGGACTGCCCGGTCGCCGTGGTGGCCCGGGCCAGCCGCCCGGACGAGCTGATCGTCCGGGGCACGCTCGCCGACATCGCGGGCCGGGTCCGCGAGGCCGGGATCAAGCGGACCGCGGTGATCGTGGTGGGGGCCGCGCTGACCGCGGGGCAGTTCCCGGACAGTCACCTGTACTCGGCGGACCGCTGCCGGTCGTGAGGATCCTGCTGCTGGGCGGCACCACGGAGGCCCGGGAGCTGGCCGGGCTCCTGGCCGGCGAGCACCCCGTGACCACCTCGCTGGCCGGCCGGACCCGAGCGCCCCGGTGGCCGGACGGCGACGTACGGGTGGGCGGGTTCGGCGGGGTGGACGGGCTGGCCGCGTTCCTGCGCGCGGAGCGGATCGAGCTGCTGGTCGACGCGACGCACCCGTTCGCCGCCACGATGAGCGGGCACGCGGTCGCGGCCGGGGCGCTCGCCGGCGTACCCCTGCTGGTGGTGCGAAGGCCCGGCTGGAGTGCGGCGCCGGGCGACGAGTGGCACCGCGTCGCGTCCCTGGCCGAGGCGGCCGTGACCGTGCGGACGCACCGGTGGCGGCGGGTTTTCCTGACCACCGGGCGGCAGGGCCTGTCCGTTTTTGCCGAGCTGGACGAATGCTGGTTCCTGGCCCGCTCGGTGGAGCCGCCGGACGCCCCGGCGCCCCGGCAGCTGCGGGTGCTGCTGGACCGGGGACCGTTCACTGTGGACGGGGAGCGGGCACTGCTGGCCGAGCATCGGATCGACGTGCTGGTCACCAAGGACAGCGGTGGCTCGGACGCGAAACTGGTGGCGGCTCGGGCGCTCGGCGTACCGGTGCTGATGGTGGATCGCCCGCCGGTGCCGGCGGCGCCGACCGTGCCCACCGCGGACGCCGCCGCGGCCTGGATCAACGAGACCGCCTTTGATCAGACCGATACCGGGTGGTCGGAGCCGTAGCGGACCACGCGGTTCTTGCCGCCCGCCTTGGCGGTGTACATCGCCATGTCGGCGTGGCGCAGCAGGTCGGTGACGGTGACGCCGGGCTCGGCGAACGCGACGCCGATGCTCGCGCCGATCCGCACCGGGCCGGCCGTCAGCAGCACCGGTTCGGCCAGCTCGGCACAGAGTCGGCCAGCCGCCTCCTCCGCCCGCGCCGGATCGTCGAAATCGGACAGCAACAGCGCGAACTCGTCACCGCCGAACCGGGCCGCGAGACCGTGCGACCCGGCCGCCACGGCGATCCGCCGGGCCACCGCGACCAGCAGCTCGTCACCGGCCGCGTGCCCGTGCCGGTCGTTGACCCGCTTGAAGCCGTCCAGGTCGATGGTGAGCAGGGCCACCGCGCCGCCGCCGGCGATCGCGTCCTGTGCCGCACCGAGGAACTTCGCCCGGGTGGGCAGCCCGGTCAGGTGGTCGTGGTGCGCCCGGTACTCCAGCTCGGCCCGGGCCAGCTGCGCCTCGTCGGCGAGCTTCACCTGGTACGACAGGCTGCGGAACGCGTCCACCAGGTCGTCCGGGACCGGGCGGCGCCCACCGACGAGCATCAGCAGCGGCGCGGTCGCCGGATCACCGCCGAGCCCGTCGACGTGCCAGTCCCGGAACCCCGGCACCAGCGCGGCCAGCTCGGCCGGATCCGGCGTCGCCCCGGTCAGCCGCCGCCCGGCGAGCTCACCCGGCGCACCCGGCGCGTACGCGATCACCAGACCCTCGGAATCCCGGAAGACGATCAGCAACGCCACACCGGGATGCATCCGGACCAGCGCGGCGGAGGTCCGTTCACCGACCTGGCGGATCTGACCACCATCGGACATCGCGAGCAACTCCCGGCCGGCCCGTGCCAGCATCCCGTCCCGGGTCGAGGCCAGCTCCTGCCGGCGCAGACCCAGATAGAACGCCCGGGTCAGCACACCCATCAGCACGATCTGCGGGATCAGCCCGAGCACCGACGGGGCGTGCCAGGAGGTGGCCTGGCTGACCACGGCCGGGGAGATCGCCACCGCGACCGGCATGGCGACGATCCCGCCGGCCATCCGGGCGAGCCACCGCCGATGCGTGTCGTAGAGCGAGCAGGCGATCAGCAGCGCCAGCGAGAGCGCGGTGCCGGCCAGCGGATCCGCCAGACCGGACGCGCCGACCGTGACCAGCACCGGCACGACCGGCACGGTCCACCAGGAGGTACGCCCGCGCCGGTAGACGACCGCGAGCAGCACCACCAGGGCGACGATCGCCGCCGCCGACACCCGTTCGTAGACCGCCGACCGCAGCGGGTTGCCGACCTGGCCGAGCTGGATGAGCACGGCCAGACCACCGATACCGGCCGCGGCGAGCCGGGTCCGGTCGAGTGCCCGGGTTGGCATCTGTCTGCGCACGGCGGGACGATCGGCGCCGGCCGCGCCGACCTGAGCGAACCCCCGCCTGCGGAAACCCGACAGTTCACCACCACCACATCGGTGCGACGCTCGATTCATGTCGCCGGTCCGCGCTCTGCCCGCCGAGCTGGACGCCGTGCGCGCGCTGCTCGCCGACGGGCTGGCCCAGATCACCCGGAGCACCGACGACCTGGAGCAGTTCTGGATCCGCTCGGCCTGCGCCCGCCTGACCGAGACCGACGCGGTCCTGGCGGAGGCGGCGACCGGCGGGGCGGGTCTGATCTCGCTGCTGGTCACGACGGCGGTGTCGTTCGGGGTGGTGGCCGGGGTGGCCGCCCTGGCCCGGCTGGCCGGCGCCGGCGCGGCGGGGGTGCTGGTGGCGTCCGGCTTCCTGCTCGTCACCACGCTGCGCCTGCTCCCGGCCCTGCGCTCCGTCCTGGCGCGGCGTTCCGTCGCGGCTGCGGCCCGGCATGTCGTGCCCACCGCGCCGGCGCGCTCCTTCGGCCTGGCGCAGTACGGTTTCGCCGAGGTGCCGGAGCCGCTGGTCCGGGCCCGGGTCCAGCTGGTCTCGGCGACACTGCGCCAGGCCGGCTCGGCGAACTGGCCGCTCCCGGCACTACGCCTCGCGGTGCCCGCCGATCCGGTCCTGGCCCGCCTGGCCCACGCCGACCTGCTGCTCTGCCAGGCCATCGACTGCCTGGAACGCTACCTCGACGACCTGGCCAAGGAGTGGCCGTGAGCCGGGATGATCCGTTCTCCGGTGGGGTCGCGCCGCGGCTGCGCCGCCTCGACCAGGAACTCGCCGAGACCGTCACAGACGCGCAGTGCCGCGACTGGACCGCCGACCGCCCGGACCGGGTGGGTTTCGCCCGCCTCGGCCAGACCCGCCGCGAGCTGCTCACCGCCGCGGCCCGCTACCGCCCCACCACGAGGCCCGTCGACGGTCCGACGTTGCTGGCCGCGCTGACCGCCGGACTGCTGGTGACACTCCCGCTGCTGCTGGTGATCCCCGGTCCGATCCGGCCGCTGCCGCTGGCCGGCATCGCGGTGGCCGGCGTCTGGGCGGCACTCGCGGTCCGCGCGGGGCTCCGCCGCCTGCGGATCCGCCGTTCCCGCCGGGCCGCGGCCGGGCCGGCACCGATCGACGACCCTTATCTGTACGCCGGTCTGCGCCGCCGCATCGAATCCTGCGCGGCGTCCGCCCGAGCCGACCGCTCGTACCGGCGTCGCGCCGCGGCCACCGATCTGGAATACGCCCTCGACTGGCTCTCCGCCGCCCAGGAAGAACTCCCCCGGATCCGCTGACCTCCCTCTGCCGCGGACGCTCCCCCGCGCGGCCGGCGCCGGCCACCCGCGTGCTCGGCGTCACCGGCTGGCCCTCAGGGGTGCCTCCGCGTCCTCGAGGCACCCCTGGGGACCAGCCAGGACCACGCGGCCGGCTCGGTCGCGTGCTCATCGTCGTACCGTGTGGGTTTGCTGATCTTCGGTCGGCCTGGGGTGGATCGCCTGCCGGGAGTGGCGGATCTCTGCCTGGCGGTGCTGTCACATGTGGGGGTGGTGGGTCGTCCTTCTTCGGTAGGTACCGACATGAAGGAGCGCGACATGGTGGTGGTAGTCGTCGGCGGGACCGGGCAGACCGGCACGTTGCTGGTCGAGGAGTTGCGGGCGCGGGGGCACGAGGCGGTGGCGGCCGCCCGGTCGACCGGGGTGGACGTGATCTCCGGGGGTGGCTTGGAGCAGGCGCTCGCCGGGGCGGACGTGGTGGTGGACGTGCTCAACACGACCGAGCAGGAGGAGGCGGCCGCGACCGCGTTCTTCCGGGAGTCGTCGGAGAACGTGGCGGCGGCGGCGCGGGCGGCCGGGGTCCGGCATCACGTGCTGCTCTCGATCGTCGGGTTGGAGGCGGCTTCCGACTTGGCGTACTACCGGGCGAAGCTGGCGCAGGAGGCGGCGGTCAAGGCCGGCGGGGTTCCGTACACGATCGTCCGGGCCACCCAGTTCCACACGTTCCTGGCGCCGCTGATCCGGGCCAACTCGGTGGACGGCGAGGCCCGGCTGGCTCCGGTGAACCTGCAGCCGATCGACCTCGCCGACCTGACCACGATCCTGGCCGACGTGGTCGAGTCCGAACCGGCCAGCACGGCCAGCGCGGGCGGGACGGGCGGGACCGTCGAGGTGGCCGGGCCGGAGGTGCTGCCGCTGGACGAGATCGGCCGGCGGCTGGCTCCCGACCTGAAGATCACCTCGGATGGCAAGCCGTTCTTCGGCGCGAACGTGCCGGTGAACGCGCTGGTGGCCGGGCCGGGAGCACGCCTCGGCACGATCACCCTCGCCGACTGGCAGGCGGCGGACGGGGGCTGATCCGACCGCTCAGGCTTTGGTCTTGAAGGTGCTCCGGTAGGACTGCGGGGTCGTGCTCAGCCGCTGACCGAAGTGATGCCGCAAGGTCTGTGCGCTGCCGAACCCCGCTTTCCCCGCGATCACGTCCACCCCCAGCTCGGTGTCCTCCAGCAGCCGCCGGGCGAGCAGCACCCGCTGGCCGGTCAGCCAGTCGTGCGGGGTGGCCCCGGTCTCGGCCCGGAACCGGCGGGCGAACGTCCGCGGGGCCAGGTGCACCAGGGCGGCCATGGTCTCCACGGTGTGCTCCCGGTCGAGGGTCTCCAGCAGGTGGGTCAGCAGCGGCTGGAGGGTCTCGCAGGACACCGTCGGCATCGGCGTCTCGATGAACTGGGCCTGGCCGCCGTCCCGGTGCGGCGGGACGACCATCCGCCGGGCGATCTGCGCGGCCACCGCGGAGCCCTGCTCCTCGCGGATCAGGTGGAGGCCGCAGTCGATCGCGGCGGCGGTGCCGGCGCTGGTCAGCACGGTGCCGTCGGCGACGTAGAGGACGCCCGGGTCGACCTTCGCCGCGGGGAACCGGTCGGCGAGCCGGTCGGTGTGCCGCCAGTGTGTGGTGCAGCGGCGGTCGTCGAGCAGGCCGGCCTCGCCCAGGGCGAACGCGCCGGTGCACACGCTCATCACCCAGGCGCCGCGGTCGTGGGCGTGGCGCAGCACCTCGAGGATCTCGGGCGGCGCGTCCTGGATGTCGTTGGGGACGACGGCGACCAGGTCGGCGGTCCAGGCCGGGGTGAGGTCGTGGCTGGGCGTGATCGCGAAACCGGAGTGGGTCGGCACCGGGGCGCCGCCGACGCTGCAGACCGAGAACTCGTATCCGGGCAGGCCCTCCGGGGTGCGGTCGTAGCCGAACAGCTCACAGAGGACACCCAGCTCGAAGACCGCCACCTCCTGCATGGCGATCACGGCAACGCTGCGCAACATGCCGACACCGTACCGAAGGTTGGCAGTTTCTTGAAGATGTATGGCATTACTGCCACTGGTACGACACCGGTTTCGAGACGACGCTAGAGGCATGGAAATCATCCTTCTTGCCTTCTTCGTCCTACTTTCGATAGCCTCCGCGGCCGGCCTCACCGCGGACAGCCGGGACAGCGCCGATCGGAAGCCCAGCGTCGACGGCCGCCGCGACTCGTGACCGGTCCCCGGGAGAAGCCGCCGGACGATTTCCGCCCCCCGTGGGTGACGGTCGCCCGGCGGCATTTGGCACAGTGGACAGATGCTGACCGACGTGGACCTGCCCGCGCCCGGACTGCTCTGGACCCGCTGGGCCGCGCTGAGCGCCGCGATGACCGGCATCAGCCGTGGTGAGCGGTGGTCCATCGACGAGCGCGGCGCCCGGCGGGACGACCCGGAAACCGGCTGGGCCCGGTTCGCGCTGCTCGACGGCCGCCGCGCGGTGCTCTACGGCGCGCACCACGACCACCACGCCGCGGTCTCCACCGACCCGGCCGCCGACCCGCTCACCGGCGCGCCGGACTGGCTGCCCTGGGCCGAGCTGGCGCCGCTGGCCGAGAACGACGAGCTGGGTTTCGTGATCTGGCACGAGAACGGCCGCTGGTCCCGGGTGCGCTACCAGCCCCGGTACCACGACGGCATGGTCGAACTGCTCGCGCCGCTGCTCAGCGAGGAGCGCATGGTCACCGCGCTGCACGCCGTCACGGGTCTGGCCGCCCGGCCCGGGCTGCGCGAGATCGCCGCCGACCTGTTGCACGCCGCGATCCGCGGTGAGGTCGACGCCGGGCACCTCGACGCGCTGCTCGGCGACACCGCGGACATCGGGTCCGCGCTCGCCGCCGCGAACCGGGGCGGGATCACTCCGGGCACCCGGGCGCCGCGGATCGCGCCGGGGCAGCGCCCGCCGATGCGCCGGGTCCGGCGGCTCAGTCAGGGCGAGCACGACCGGCTGGTCTGGTCGGCCATGCGCGAGGCGACCGAGTTGCGCCGGCCCGCGCCACCGGACACCGACGAGCTCGGCGCGCTGGTCAGCTGGCTGCAGGAGCGCGCGCCGGCCGGTGACGGGCGGTGCTCGCTGCTGGCCTACGCGGACGCGACGAGCTTCAGCTCCCAGCCCGGCGAGCACCCACCGGCCGACCGGCCGGGCGAAGAGCGTTACGCGGCGTTCCGCCGTCTCACCGAGCTGGTCCGCGCGCTGCGCCGGGCCGAATCCGATCCGCGTTACGGCCGCTGGTTCTACCTGCGGGTGGAGACCAGCGCCAACAAGTTCCGGATCGAGCGCTGCTACGACTCCTGGCCGTCCTGGTGGCCCGACGACGGCGTCTCCGGCCCCTGGCGCACGAATCTGCAGGAAGAGGTCGAGGCCCGCAACCCGCGCTGGCGTCCGACGTGGACACCGCTGCTGGACCCGGAGATCGCCTACCGCCCGACGTCGTGAGGCCGCGTCGCAAGACCGAAAAAGATCAAGGTCAAGATGTCGTGCGTCCGCTGGGGTGCGGACCGTCGCTCCCGCCGGGACCCCTGCGGGCTTCGCTGGCCGCTGGCGCGTCCAGAACGCGAAGCCCTCCGGGGCGACGTCCGTGGGCGGTTGCGGTCAGACCAAACCCCAAGCGTGTGAAGTTTCGGCGCGCACCGCACCACAACTTCACACACAATGCGGTTGACCCCGCAGCGTGGGGACTTTCGGCGCGCACCGCACCACAACTTCACACACAACGCGGTCAACCCCGCAGCGTGGGGACTTTCGGCGCGTAGCGCACCACAACTTCACACGCAACGCGGTCGACCCCGCAGCGTGGGGACTTTCGGCGCGTGGCGCGCCACAACTTCACACGCGATGCGGTGGGGGTCATGCGTGGTGGAGGGACTGCCAGCGGGGGCGGGTGAGGAAGGCCAGGCGGGCCTGTTTGTGGCCGAGGTCGATGGTGGGGCCGAGTTCGAAGCCCTGCCGTTCCATCCGGGTGATGGCCTTCTCGTTGCGGATGTCCGGCTCGACGATCAGGCGGCGCACGGCCGGGTCGAGGAACGCGAACTCGTGCAGCACGGGCATCACGACGCTGGTCAGGTGGGGCAGTTCCCGGTCGCCGGGCGAGAACATCAGGTGGACGCCGAAGTCGCCGCCCTGGACGTCGTAGCACTCGCTGACCGGGTCGTGCTCCGGCTGGTACGTCTGGAAGATCCCGATCGGCTGCTCGTCGATGAGCATCAGGTACGCGTGGTGGCTGTCCAGGCCGGCCACGAACGCGTAGATCTCGCGCACCTGGTCGACGGTGTGGTCGGTCATGCCCCAGAACCGGTTGCGCGGCTGGACGACCCACGAGTGCACCAGCTCGGCGTGCACCACCGGGTCCAGCGGGATCAGGCTGAACTCGCCCAGCCCGGTGAGCTTGCGGGAAAAGACGGCAGTCATGACGATTCCTCTTCGAGGTGGAGACGGTCCCAGTCGGTGATCAGCGGGACCAGCTCGCCGTTCGCCCACAGCGGCAGCTGGTCGAGGAAGTGCGGGGAGTCCGGCGCGTCGACGGCGCCGAACGGCACGACCCATCGGCTGCGCTGCCGGTCCGTGAGGTCCCACACGTACCGGGCGACCGGGCCGCGCCAGCACAGGTCGCTGACGCCCGGGATGCTCGTGGTGTTGAGAACGCAGCCGTGCGAACCGCTGAGCTCGACCCGGGGCAGGTCGCAGTCCAGCCCGGGCAGGACGATCGGGTGCAGCAGATGCCGCGAGCCCCAGGTGCCCGAGGACAGTGTCGGGGCGAGATCGGAGACGGACAGGCCGAGACCGTCGAGGACCCCGTCGAGGGAGTGGCCGATCCGGCCGCGCGGGTCGGTCCACGGCGCGAAGACCGGGTCGTACCCGTGTTCGGTGAACAGCGGCCGCAACGCCGGATGATCGTGGAGGCTCCGGGCGGCCTCGGACCGCGCGGCTCCGCGCCGACCGGCCTCGACCGAGCCGGCCGGCATCGAGGTATCCATGTGGATCTGCTCGGGCGTGGCACCGGCCGAGAGCAGCTCGCGGATCCGCCGGGCCCGGCCGGGCGGGGAGAAGTCCGCGCCGTAGGCCAGGGTGTCCGGCCGCCGGTCGTTGGCGTTCACCGCGTCGGTCACCGCGGCCCGGAACGGCGGGACCCAGCCCGGCTGCCAGGCGTACCGCGGCTCCCAGGCAGGGACCGGGACCTGCTGGTTCCGGGCGTCGCGGATCGGCACCCGGCCCGCGGTGAGCTGCAGCACCGTTCCGCTGTTGTCGGCGACCAGGACGCTGTTGACCGGTTCGACCCAGCCGGCGAACGCGTCGGCCACGTCGTCGGCGGTCCGCGCGTGAAGCAACCCGAGCAGCGCGTCGAAGCCCAGGTCGGCCGCGACGCGGGCCGGTGTGCGCAGGCTCAGGTTCCCGTCGATCACGGGGCCCCGGGACGTTTCCACGACGTCGACCACGACCGGGTCGGCACCGCGTACAAAAATCGTCTCTTGATGGTGGTGGACCGGCTCCCAGCCGGCCGGGCCGCGGGCCTCGAGCCCGGCGGACGTCTCCCGGAATTGTTCCTGGTAGAGGTCCTGGTAGTCGGCCATAGCGTTGGTGATCGCCCAGGCCACGTCGCCGGCGTGCCCGAAGTGCTGCACGCCGGGCACGCCCGGGAAGGTCAGCCCGGCCACGTCGAACTCCGGGCAGGCGAGCCGGATCTGCTGGTAGACGCCGGGCAGTTCGAGCAGCCGGTGCGGGTCGCCGGCGATCTCACCGGGCACCGCCCAGGCGTTGCTGCCGGACCCGCCGGGCCCCTCGACCGCGAACCACGCGGCGGCGTCCGGGCCGAGCGTGCGTTCGACGTGGGCGCGCCACATCTTGTTCGGGAACGTGCCGAACAGGATGTGCTGCACCTGGAAGACACCGAGCGACGACCACGGATGCCAGTCGACGCCGCCGGCCCGGACGCCGTCGGCGTAGGCGGTCAGCCAGCTCTTCGTGGCGTCGGCCAGCCGGGCGAAGCACCGCTGGGCGGTGTCGTCGAGCATGGCCCGCCGGGCGAACCGGTCCCAGTCCACCTCGGCGGCGCCCACGGTCGAGGCCAGCCGGCCTTCCGACCGCAGGCGCTCGACGAGCAGCTGGCGACCCCGATCGGAAGCGGTCACCCGCCCCTGCAGGAACGCCAGCTCGTCGACCGAGCCGGCCCGCAGGTGCGGGATGCCGTAGTCGTCGCGGTAGACGCTCATCCTCAGCCGGAGACCGCGATCGGGTTCGCCAGCTCACCCGCGAAGATCAGTGAGCTGGCCTGGTCGGTCAGGTCCACCATCTGCAGGGTGTTGCGCAGCTGGAGCCGGTTCAGGCAGGAGTGCGCGAAGGCCGGGCGGAGCAGGTCGAGGCGACCGGCCAGATCCGGGTGGTCCTTGGCGTGGCCGCGGACGCAGTCGCCGGCCAGGCCCCAGAACTCGCTCTCGGACAGCACCCCGTCGACCGCCAGGATCCCGGCGAGGTGCCGGAGGAACCCGTCGAAGACGTCGGTGAACAGCGCGAGTTCCTTGATCTCGTCGGAGACGTCGATCCGGATCCGCTCCACCTCGGCGGGCAGCGGCTGGTCGTTCATCACCGCCACCTCCTCGCCGATGTCCTTCATGAACACCCGGCGCGGCACGTGGTTCTCGAACACCACGATCAGGTTCTCGCCGTGCGGCATGAAGGCCAGGTCGTGCTTCAGCAGGCAGTGCACGATCGGCCGCAGGTAGGCCCGGAAATACGCCGTGACCCACTCGGCCGGGCTGGCGCCGGAGGCCCGGATCAGCGCGGTGACCAGGGCGTAACCGTCCCGGTCGCGGTGCACCAGGCTGGCCATGGTGGCCAGCCGCTCGCCGTCGGCCAGCTGCGGCATCGGGCTCTCCCGCCAGAGGGCCGCAAGCATCTTGGTGTAGACGCTCGGCGTGCCGGTCCGGTGGTAGGCGTCGCCGGTGTAGCCGATCGCGGCCAGCTCGCGCAGCACGGAGAAACCGCAGTCCCGCAGCTCCTCGTCACCGTCCACGAGCGACTTGACCCACTCGTTGATCGGCGGCGTGGCCCGCATGTACTTCGGCGACAGCCCGCGCAGGAAGCCCATGTTCTGCACCGCGATCGCGGTCTTCACGTAGTGCCGGTCGGGGCGGTCGGTGTTGAAGAACGTCCGGATCGACTGCTGCGCACGGTAGCGGTCGTCGCCCTCGTCCAGCGGCACGATCGCCCGGCGGGCCACGTCCGCGGCGAACGTCACGGTGACCTTGTGCTCCCACTGCCAGGGGTGCACCGGCAGGTAGCGGTAGTCGTCCGGGTCCAGGCCGCGAGCTTTGAGGGTACGTTCATAGCGGTCCAACGTGTCCGCACCGAACTCGGCCAGGTAGTGCTCGCGCTCGTCACCGATGGTCACGAACAGGCTGGCGTCCTTGCGGACCGCCACCCAGCGCAACCGCACCGGCTGCCCGGCCTCCGGCGCGTACGCCTCGTGGTCCTGGAGTCCGAAACCGATCCGCCCGTTGTTGGCCACGAAACCGGGGTGACCCTCGGTCATCGCGGCCTCGATGGTCTGGAAGTCCGCGTGCACGAGGTCGTCCGCGGTCTCCCGGCGGTGGGTGAACTTCCAGGCGCTGCCGGCCAGCGTCGCGGAGATCTCCTCGAGGTACGTGCCGAGCAGCTTCTCCGGGATCCCGAGGGTTTCGCGCAGCCCGGTGATGAAGTCGAGCGCGTCGAGCGGGCCGCCCTCGAGGGAGTCCGCGTCGACGACCCAGTGCTCCAGGGCGAACCGCCGGGCGGTGAAGGTCAGGTCACCGAAGCGGTAGCTGTCGCCTTCCTCATGGGTGGGCGTGATCAGGCGCTCGTGACTGAATTCGGCGATCGCCTTCGCGATCAGGCGGCGGTTGGCGAACTCCATCGCGGCGGGCTGCAGGTGGGGTGCGCTCATCGCGTACGCGGTGCGGGTGCAGAAGCTCAGCCGCCCCGTCTTGTCGTGCAGCGCGACGTCCTTCTCCACGACGAAACCGGCCTCGGCGTTCTTCCGCTGGATCGCGTCGTTGCGGACGTCCGGCTCGACCACGACACGGTCGATCCCGGGCTGGGCGAAACAGAAGTCCAGCACCGCGCGCATCACCGCCGAGGTGATACCGGCGCGGTGCCGGGTCGGCGGCGCGACCAGCACGTGCATACCGAGGTCACCGGGGCGTACGGCGTAGTGCGGTGCCAGCTCGCTGTGCGCGGGGTCGTACGTCTCGGCCAGGAACAGCGGGGTGCCGTCGTCGTCGAGGCCCAGCCACGCGTGGTGGTGCGGGTTGTCGGCGATCTTCTGGTACTCGTCGCGGACCCGCTCCGGGCCGGCGCCCTGCAGCCCCCAGTAGTGCGACCGGGGGTGGGTCACCCAGCAGTGCAGCAGTTCCAGGTCGCGGTCGAGGTCGAGCGGTACGAGGTTCATGACGTCACCAGTTGTCGGGGAAGGTCGGCGGTGGGCGCGCCGAACTGCTGGAAGGCGATCCGTTCCTCGATCGGGTAGATCTCCCGGCCGGTCAGGCCCTTGAGGATCACCGAGTTCCGGTACGGCCCCATGCCCAGGTCCGGGGCGGTGAGGCTGTGCGTGTGCTCCTCGGCGTTCTGCACGAAGATCTCGTCACCGGCCACGTCGACCGAGTAGTCCACGGCCACGTCGAAACGGCCGCGGGCGTCCCAGTTGATCCGGTCGCGGACCGGGTCCAGGAAGGACGGGACCCGCGCGGCGTACCCGGTGGCCAGCAGCAGGCCCTGTGTCCCGGCCGTGAACGAGCGGCCCTGCTCCCGGTGCTGCAGCGCCAGGGTGTACCGGCCGGCGGCCTCGTCCCAGATCACGCCCTCCAGCTCGACGCCGGTGAGCATGGTGGTCGGCACCGGGCCGGTGAGGCTCTTCGCGTAGAGCGTCTCGTAGATCGCGTCGACCAGGTCGGCGCTGATGCCCTTGTAGAGGTTGCGCTGCTCGCGGCCGAGCCGGTCACGGACCTCCATCGGCAGCGAGTGGTGGTACCGGATGTACTCCGGGGAGGTCATCTCCAGGGTCAGCTTGGTGTACTCCATCGGGAAGTACCGCGGCGACCGGGTGATCCAGCTCAGGTGGTAGCCGTACGTGTCGATCTCGGTGAGCAGGTCGTGGTAGATCTCGGCCGCGCTCTGCCCGCTGCCGACCACCGTGATCGTGTCGAGGGACTGCAGCTTCGCCTTGTTGGCCAGGTAGTCGGCGCTGTGCACGTACGGTCCCTGGTCGACGACGGCCGGGACGCGCGGCGCGGTGCCGATGCCGAGGACCAGCTTGCGGGCCCGGAACGTCTCCCCCTCCGTCTGCACGAGATATGCCTCGCCGTCGTGGGTCACCTTGTCCACGCGGGTGTTCCAGCGGATCGAGCTCAGCTGGCCGGCGACCCACTTGCAGTACTCGTTGTACTCGGCGCGCAGCGGGAAGAAGCTCTCCCGGATGTAGAACGGGTACAGCCGGCCGACCTGCTTGAGGTAGTTCAGGAAACTGAACCGCGAGGTCGGGTCGGCCATGGTGACCAGGTCGGCGAGGAACGGCACCTGGATGGTGACGCCCTCGATCATCAGACCGGGGTGCCAGTCGAACCCGGCGCGCTGTTCCAGGAAGATCCCGTCCACCTCGGGCCGGTCCTCGGTGAGCGCGGCCAGGCCGAGGTTGAACGGGCCGGCGCCGATCGCCACGAAATCGTACGTGTGCATCAGACCATCACCGCCGCGCCGCTCTTCTCGCCGAGCAGGTCCCGCCCGGTCAGCCGGATCAGGTTCAGCACGTTGGCCAGGTGTTCCATCGTGGTGTTCGGGTTCAGCAGGGTGAACTTCAGCCAGTAGTGGCCGCCCATCACGGTGCCGGCCACGATCGCCTCACCGCCGTGGAACAGTCGCTGGCGCAGCCGGGGCATCAGCTCGTCGCACTCCGCGACGGTCATCCCGTCCGGCCGGTACCGGAACAGCACGGTGCTCAGCGTCGGCGCGGCGAGCGCCTCGAAGTCGGGGTCCCGGCCGATCTCGGCGTGCACCTCGGCGGCACGGTCCACGACCGTGTCGAACATGGTGCCGATCTCCTCGGAACCCATCGTGCGCAGCGTCATCCAGAGCTTGAGCGCGTCGAACCGCCGGGTGGTCTGCAGGCTCTTGTCCACCTGGTTGGGCACGGTCGCGGTCCGCGGGTTCAGGTAGTCGGCGTGCACCGCGATCCGGCGCATCGTCTCACCCCGGCGCACCACGATCGCGCTGCAGCTGACCGGCTGGTAGAAGCTCTTGTGGAAGTCGACGGTGACCGAGTCGGCCCGCTCGATGCCGTCCAGCAGGTGCCGGCGGCGGGGCGAGACGAGCAGGCCACAGCCGTACGCGGCGTCCACGTGCAGCCAGACGCCCTGGCTCTCGCAGATCGGGCCGATCACGTCGACCGGGTCGATCCGGCCCAGGTCGGTGGTGCCGGTGGTGGCGACCACGGCCATCGGCAGGCCGCCGTCCCGGCGTACCCCCTCGATCGCCGCGACCAGCGCGTCCGGGTCCATCCGGCCGGTGCCGTCGGTGGCGACGCCGACCACCGCGTCCGCGGCCAGGCCGAGGATGCCGGCCGACTTGCTGACGCTGAAGTGGCTCTCGGTGGTCGCGAAGATCCGCAGCCGGGCCAGGCTCGCCTCGCGGGACCGGCCCTCCAGGGCCTCCTCCCGGGCGAGCAGCAGACCCTGCAGGTTGGACTGGGTGCCGCCGCTGGTGAAGACACCGTCCGCGCCGGGGCCGAAGCCGATCCGGCCGGCCGTCCAGTCGATCAGGCGGCGCTCGATCAGGGTGCCGGTGGCGCTCTGGTCCCAGGTGTCGACCGAGGAGTTGATCGCGGAGATCAGCACCTCGGCGCTCAGTGCCGGGATGGCGACCGGGCAGTTCAGGTGCGCCACGTAGGTCGGCTCGTGGAACCAGACGGCGTTGTCCACATAGAGCCGGGCGACCTCGTGCAGCGCGGCACCGGTGTCGCCCAGCGGGCGGTCCAGATCCACGGCGTCGACCTGGACCTGCAGGTCACCGACGGTGGCGCCGGAGTACGGCTGCCGCACTGCCTTCACCCGGTCGGCGAGCAGCGCCGATGCGTGCCACACGCCGGACGTGTACGCGTCCAGCGTGGACCCGGAGAACAGATGCGGGGACACGGACTCCTCCAACGCGGCCTCCTAAGGTAAACCTTACCTAACTTCGAAGGGGAGGCTAACCGGCCGGTCACGAATATGAAACCTGGAGCCTGAACGGCCGCTCATGATCCACAAGGGGCATGAGCAGCGGTCCCACGCCTTTCCGAGGGTGCATATCGAGCATTAGTGATTAGTCACACAACACAAATGGGGCCTACCGCACGCGCGGCAGGCCCCAGATCTCAGCCTCAGAAGGCAGTGAACGTGATCTGTGCGGCTCGCGGGTCACCGTCGTGGACCAGCGACTCCTGGTTGAGCACGTCGTCGAAGGCGAACGCGTACGCCTTGCCGTCGACCATGTTGGCGTGGATCACCTTGGCGTACAGGTTGGCCGGGTTGCCCTGGTAGAAGTCGGCGGCCGTGCCACTCGGCTGGACGTCGAGCCGGCCCAGCGTGGTGCGCTGCATCGCGGCGCAGAGGGTCCGCGCGATCGGGCCGACGACCTGGTCGTTCGGAGCGCCGAGCGCGCCGTCGCAGCCCCAGACGTTCGCGGTGCTCGGCTTGGTGAACGAGGCCACCGTCCGGCCCGAGGTGTCGGTGAAGTTCATGACGTCACCCGAGGTGCGGCCGGTGTACTTCACGCTCGGCTGGTCGGTGAACGGCGTGACGGTCAGGGCCTTCGATGTGTACGCGCCCCAGGCGCTCGTGATGTACGAGTCCAGGTAGGTCGGGCTCATCAGGCCCGCGTCGGCCGCCTTGCCCGGCGCCAGCACCCGCAGCACGGTCCCGTCGGCGCGGGTCACCACGCTCTTCGCGAACGCGCTGTCCGCCTTGATCGCGTCGATCACCTTCTGCCGGCCGCCGGTCTTCACCTCGCCGGTCACGCTGGTCACGCCGCTGCCGCCGGTCACACCGACGATGTGCGGGATCGCGAACATGTCCACCTGCGAGCTGTTCAGCCACAGCCCGGACGAGTTGACGGTGAACTCGCTCCAGTCGAACAGGATGTCGTGGTTCGGGTCGCCACCGGCCCACGGCGCGGGCTGCACCAGGCCGTCCGGGGTCAGCCGGAAGTCGAGCTTCTGACCGAACGAGAAGTACAACCGGCCGGAGAGGTTGCGCGGCACCTTGATCGTGGTGCTGCCGCCGGCGGCCGGGCCGTCGATCGACACGTCCGGCGCCGGGACCGGGGTGGCCGCGCCGCCGGTCCACGGGGTGAAACCGCCGGCCTTGTTCACGTAACCGAGCTTGCCGGTGTCCAGGTTGACGCCCAGCACGTAGAGGTGGACGGCGTCGTTGCGGCCGGACTTGTTGCTCACCGTGACCGGGAGCAGGTCCTCGCGCGGCGGGACGGTCGCGGCCTTCGTCGGGGTGGCCGTCGGCGCGGTGGTCGTCGTCGGGGCGACGGTCGGCGCGGTGGTCGGCGCCGCGGTGGTCGGCGCGACGGTCGCGGTCTTCGTGGGGGCCACGGTCGGCGCCGTGGTCACGGTGCCGCCGTCGGTCGCGCCGCCGCAGGGCTGGCCGTTCAGCTTGCAGTTGACCGGCTGGCCACCCGAGCCGACGAATCCGAACGTCACCTTTCCGTCGACCGGAATCGCGCCGTTCCAACTACTGTTCGTGAATGTCCGGTGACTGCCACTGACGGCCATCTGGGTGTCCCAGAAACTGCCGACAGTGCCACCGGCGGGCATGTCGAATTCGACTTTCCAGGAGGTCATCGCGGACGTTCCGGCGTTGCTGATGACCACCTCGTCCTGCCAGCCGGAGCCCCAGTCGGACACCGTACGCAGGGTTGCAGTGGCAGCGGCGGCGGACGCGGGCAGTGCTACCCAGGCGGTGCCGACCGCGGCGACGGTCGCCAGTGAGGCGAGCAACAACGTTCTTTTCCGGCGCATCGGGAATCGCCTCCGGGGGAGATGTGATCGGGGAAGACCCCATTATGGGAAATCCCCGGGGCTTCCGGTCACATCTTTAAGGTTCCTTTAACGTGACGTCTTTCCCGGAACCTGATAACACTTTCCCCCAGATTTTCCGCCGAAGACCGGGCCGCGGCGCGACAGGCCGACGTGTGGGGACTTTCGGCGCGGAGCGCA
>NZ_BOMS01000023.1 GCF_016862315.1 Actinoplanes palleronii
GACGATCTGAACCCCGGCGGACGCACGACATCAAGCTCTTGAATTTGATCTTGATGACGACAAGGGGCGCCGGAAGGCGACCGGCGCCCCTTATCGAAATCGGACTAGCGGGACAACCGGAGGGCGGTCCAGGAGACCCTGGGGAGGGTCAGGCGGACCTCCGTGCCGGCTTCGGTGAGCGCGCCGGTCGGGATGTCCGTGGTCGGGCGGAGAGTCACCCGCTCCGGCTCGTCCCTCGTGTTGGCGGCGCGCAGGTCGTCGTCGGTCAGGGTCCAGGAGTCGGCCACCGACAGGTCCGCGCCGAACGCGGAGAGGTCGATGGTGAGTTCGACCGGGTTCTGCTGGTCGCGGTTGACGATGAAGACCGTGACGTCGCCGGTGGCCGCGTCGTGCGTGGCGACCGCGTCGATCACCGGGGCCGATCCATAACGGGCGGTCTCGTAGGTCGGGCTGTCGATCCGGGTCTCCAGCACGTCACCCTTGGCCAGGGCCGCGGTGCGGGCGAACGGGTGGAAGATGGTCTGCCGCCAGGCCGGGCCGCCGGGCTCGGTCATGATCGGGGCGATCACGTTGACCAGCTGGGCCTGGCAGGCGGCGGTGACCCGGTCGCTGTGCCGGAGCAGGGAGATCAGCAGGTTGCCGACCACCACCGCGTCGGCCACGTTGTACTGGTCCTCGATGACCCGCGGGGCCACCTCCCACTCCTTCGGGAGCGGGGCGCTCTGGAAGCGGGACAGGTACCAGACGTTCCACTCGTCGAACGACAGGTTGATCTTCTTTTTGCTCTTCAGGCGGGCGCCGACCGCGTCCGCGGTGGCCACGATGCTGTTCACGAAGTGGTCCATGTCGACCGCGCTGGCCAAGAACGAGCCGAGGTCCCCGTCGTGCTCCTCGTAGTACGCGTGGCAGGAGACGTATTCCACCACGTCGTACGCGTGCTCGAGCACCGTCGACTCCCAGGCGCCGAACGTCGGCATGGTCGAGCTGGAGCTGCCGCACGCGACCAGCTCGAGATCCGGCTCGGCGGACTTGAGCGCCCGCGCCGTGGACGCGGCGAGCAGGCCGTACTCCTCGGCGGTCTTGTGGCCGGTCTGCCAGGGGCCGTCCAGCTCGTTGCCCAGGCACCAGAGCTTGATCCCGTACGGCTTCTCCGCGCCGTTGGTGCGCCGCCGCTCGGAGAGTTCGGTGCCTTCCGGGTGGTTGATGTATTCATGAACGTCGAGCGCTTCCTGGACACCGCGGGTGCCGAGGTTGACCGCGTACATGATCTCCACGTCGGCCTTCTCGGCCCACTTGGCGAACTCGTCGATACCGACCTGGTTCGTCTCGATGCTGCGCCAGGCCAGGTCACGGCGCCGCGGGCGCTGCTCGGCCGGCCCGACGCCGTCCTCCCAGCGATAGCCGGAGACGAAGTTGCCGCCCGGGTAGCGCACCATGCTGACCCCGAGTTCGCGGGCCAGCGCCAGCACGTCGGTGCGGAAGCCGTCCTCGTCGGCGCTCGGGTGGCCCGGCTCGTAGATGCCGGTGTAGACGCAGCGGCCCATGTGCTCGACGAACGAGCCGAAGGTCCGGCGGTTGACCGGCGCCACGACGGCAGCCGGATTCAAAACGACACGCGCACGGAGCATTGTGCTGTTCCTTAAGACCGGGGGGTCACTTGACGGCGCCGATGGTCAGGCCACCGCGCCAGTAACGCTGGAGAAGGAGGAAGGCCACGATCAGCGGCAGGATGGCCACCAGGGCGCCGGTCACGATCACGTTGAACAGGGCGGAGCCGCCGTTGCCGAGGATCGCCGACATGTACCAGGTCCGCAGGCCGACCGTGAGCGGGAAGAGATGGTCGTCGCTGAGCATCACCAGCGGCAGGAAGAAGTTGTTCCACGACGCGACCATCGAGAACAGCAGCACGGTGACCAGGGCCGGGCGCATGGCCGGCAGCGCGACGCTGCGGAACACCCGGAACTCACCGGCGCCGTCGATCCGGGCCGCCTCGAGCATCTCGTCCGGCACCGACTCGTGGGTGTAGACCCGGAGCAGGTAGACGCCGAACGGGTTGAGCAGCGACGGCAGGATCACCGCCCAGATCGAGTCGACCAGGCCGGCCTGCGACATCAACAGGTAGGTGGGCAGCACCAGCGCCGTCGCCGGGACCATGATCAAACCCAAGAGCAGAGCAAACAATGTGGTACGACCGGGAAAGCGCAGTTTGGCGAACGCGTATCCGGCGAGCGCGGAGACCACCGTGGCGCCGACCCCGCTGACCACCGCGTAGAGCAGTGAGTTGCGCAGCCAGATCAGGTAGATCCCGTTCTCCTGGGTGAACACCGTCTCCAGGTTGCCGGCCAGGTGGAAGTCGGCGAACCAGAGCGGCGCCGACTGGAACAGCCCGTCGTTGTCCTTCGTCGCGGCGACCAGCAGCCACCAGAACGGCAGCAGGAAGTACACCGCCATCAGGCCCATCACGACGTTCGGGAAGATCCCGGCGCGCTCCTTGGTGCTCGTCACAGCGCGCTCCGTTTCCTGGTCGCGAAGAGGAAGAGGTACGACCCGACGAAGACCACCGCGCCGAGCAGGAACGAGATCGCGGCCGAGTAGTTGTACTGCTGGAACGAGAACGCCTGGTGGTACGCGTAGACGTTCGGCGTGTAGTGCTGGGTGATCGAGCCGGGGTTGAGCGGCTGCAGGATCAGCGGTTCGGTGAAGAACTGCAACGTCCCCAGGATGGTGAACAGGGTCGCCAGGATGAGCGCCGATCCGATCATCGGCGTCTTGATCCGCAGGGCGAGCTGCACCGGGCCGGCGCCGTCGATCCGGGCCGACTCGTAGACCTCCCGGGGCAGGCCCTGCAGCGCCGCGTACAGCACGATCATGTTGTAACCGGCCCACTGCCAGGTCACCACGTTGCCGAGCGACGCCAGCACCCACGAGCTGGACAGGAAGTCGATGTGCAGCAAGCTGAACGGGCCGGTCTCCTGGCCGTAGAGGAAGCCCCACATCAGGGTGCCGATCACCACGGGTACGGCGTACGGCACGAACGCGGCGAGCCGGAAGACCCGGGAGAAGCGCGACGTGGCGTGGTCGATCAGCAGCGCCGCGAGCAACGCCAGCCCGATCATCACGGGCGTCTGCACCAGCCCGAACACCAGCACCCGGCCGACACCCTGGCGGACCAGCGGGTCCTGGAACGCCTGCTTGTAGTTGTCGAACCAGGCGAAGTGCTCACCCTCGATCAGGGTGGAGCGGTAGAGGCTGAGCTTGAGCGCGTACGCCATCGGCAGCAGCAGGAACGCGACGAGCAGCACCGCGAACGGGAGCACGAAGAGCCAGCCGGTGACGGCCTCCCGCGATCTGCCGAACAGCGGCGGTCGCGGGGAGGGCACCGCGGCCGCCGGAGCGACGGCCGCGGAATCGATCTGCACCTCGGTCATTACTTGACCTTGAAGCCCTGCTGCGTGGCGTACTGGGTGATGTTGGCCTGCGCGGTGTCCAGCGCCGCGGTCCACGAGGTCTTCTTCTCGATGGCCTGGTTCAGCCCGGTGGTGATCTGGTTGAAGTTGTAGCTGTTGAACGGGCTCCAGGAGAACGGGGCGATCGCCTTGTAGGCCGGCACGAACACGTCGTTGACGGTCTGGCCGCCGAAGAAGTCGTACTTCTTCTTGAGGAACGCGTCCGACTCGAGCACCGGCGTCGCGGTCGGGAACAGGTACGCCTGGTCGATGCCGATCTTCCAGGCCTCGGCGTTGTTCGCGCCGAAGATCTCCTTGGCGACCGTGGTGGCGGCCTCCGGGTTCTTCGACTGGTCGGTCACCGCGAACGACGAGCCGCCCCAGTCACCCTGCGCGTTCGCGCCGGCGGTCCACTGCGGCAGCGGCGCGGCCCGCCATTTGCCGGCCGTCGTCTTGGCCACGCTCTGCAGGTACCCCGGGCCCCAGCCGGCGGCCAGGTAGGTCACGTACTTGCCGGAGCCGAGCCCGTTGTAGAAGTCGGTGGTGCCGTACGCCTTGGTGTCGGCCAGGCCGGAGCCGACCATGCCCTCCCAGTACGACATGACCTGCTTGGTCGGCGCGTCGTTGACGCTGACCCCGATCTCCGCCGGGTTCGCCGTGTCATAGGTGTACGGCTTGGCGCCGGCCTGCCAGCTCAGCCCGGTCAGGAAGCCGCCGTCGTTCGCGCCGAAGTCGGTCATGAACGACTTGCCGGCGGTGGCCGCCTTCAGCTTCTCGGCCTGGACCTTGTACTCGTCCCAGGTCTTCGGGATGGTCAGGTCGTACTTGGAGAACAGGTCCTCGCGGTAGAGCATCGCCATCGGGCCGGAGTCGACCGGGATGGCGTAGACCTTGTCGCCGTTGCTGACCTGCTTCCAGGCCCAGTCGACGTAGCTGCCCTTGAGGTCGTTGGCGCCGTACTTGCCCATGTCGACCAGGTGCTTGGTGAGCTGGTAGGTGGGCAGTTCCTGGAATTCGAGCATCACCACGTCCGGCGCGCCCTTGCCGGCCTTGAGCGCGGTCTGCAGCTTGGTGTACTCGTCCTGGCCGGCGCCGGCGTTCGTCCACTCGATCTTGATGTCGGTGTGTGTGGAGTTGAACAGGTCGACGACCGGCTGGAAGGACGGGTACCACGCCCAGACCTTCACGGTCACCGGTCCGGACGCCTTGTCGGTGCCGGCGTCGGATCCACCGCTGCAGGCGGCGACGGTCAGCGCGGTCACAGCCGCGACGGCCGCTATCACCGAGCGTCGTACACTAAAGTTTCTGACGTTCACTGGGTCCTCACAGGGTTTTCAGTTGATCAGGTCAGAAGAGCCGGCCTCCGGTGCTGGCACACCGGGGGTCGGCCGAACCAGCTCTTCACTGCGTCTCAGGCATTGTTGCTACGCTTTTGCAGCGCTGCAAAACAGCATGCACGGACGTCCAATCGACGGCAAGGGGTAACCTGCCGGAAACTTGGCGCGGTCGGAGGGGGCACATTGCGTCGAGAAGTCACGCTACGTGACGTGGCGGAGCTGGCTGGGGTTTCCAGCCGCACCGTCTCCAACGTGGTCAACGGGTATGCCAACGTCACCGAGCGGACCCGCACCCGGGTGCAGCGTGCGGTGGATGAGCTCGGCTATCGGCCGAACGTGCTGGCGCGCAACCTGGCACAGGGACGATCAGGACAGATCGCACTGGTCGTGCCGTATCTGGACACGCCGTACTTCGCCGAGTTGCTGCAGAGCGTGATCCGCGCGGCCCGGCAGCGCGGCTATAACGTTTTGATCGACCAGACCGACGGCGACGCCGAGCACGAGCGCGCGTTCATCGCGCACGGCTCCCAGCGGCTGCTCTTCGACGGGATCATCTTCAGCCCGCTCGGCCTCGATCAGAAGGCGCTCGCCGACCACGACCGGAACCTGCCGCTGGTGGTCCTCGGCGAACGCAGCAGCGACGGCACGTTCGACCACGTCGGCATCGACGACGTGGCCGCGTCCCGGGAGGCCACCGAGCACCTGCTCGGCCTCGGCCGGCGCCGGCTCGCGGCGATCGGCGACCAGCCGTACGCCACCGGCGAGGCGGCCCAGCTGCGCACCCAGGGGTTCCGCGAAGCCCACGAGGCACGCGGGCTGACCGCCCAGGAAGATCTGATCATCAGTACGCCCCGGTTCAACCGCAGGGACGGCGCCCAGGCGATGGCCACCCTGCTGGACCGGGCGGAGCCGCCGGACGCCGTCTTCTGCTACTCCGACCTGGTCGCCCTCGGCGCGATACACACCCTGGTCGGCCGGGGCCTGCGGGTGCCGGAGGACGTGGCCGTGATCGGGTACGACGACATCGAGGACGGCGCGTACTCGAACCCGTCGGTGAGCACCGTGTCACCGGACAAGGAGATGATCGCGACCAGCGCTGTCGAACGCCTGCTGCTGCGGATCGCCAGCCCCACGCCGCCGCCGGCCGTCGAGATCCGCGCACCGCACCAGCTGATCATCCGGCAGAGCACCGGGGGCGCTTAGGCCTTCGGTTCCGCGGGGGTCTCCAGGCCGGCCTGCTCGTCGCGGGTGGCCCAGTCCAGCAGCGTGTCCAGCGAGTGGTGCACGTCGTCGATGGTGGCGTGCAGGTCACCGAGCTCGGCGAACCGGGCCGGCACGGTCCGGACGGTGAACTCCTGCGGCCGCACCCCGGCGATCTCGTCCCAGGTGATCGGGGTGGAGACGGTCGCCGTGGGCACCCCGCGCACCGAGTACGCGCTGGCGATCGTGTGGTCGCGGGCGTTCTGGTTGTAGTCGATGAACAGCGCCTTCGGGTCCCGGTCCTTGCGCCACCAGGTGGTGGTGACGTCGTCCGGCAGCCGGCGCTCGACCTCGCGGGCGAAGGCCAGCGCGGCCCGGCGCACGTCGGCGAACTCCCAGCGCGGCTCGATCCGGACGTAGACGTGCAGGCCACGGCCGCCGGAGGTCTTCGGGAAACCGGTCATACCCAGCTCGTCGAGCACCTCGCGGACCACCGGGGCGACCCGGCGCACGGTGTCGAACGGGCAGTCCGGCATCGGGTCCAGGTCGATCCGCCACTCGTCCGGGCGCTCGGTGTCCGCCCGCCGGGAGTTCCACGGGTGGAACTCCACGGTGGACATCTGGACCGCCCAGATCACGTCGGCCGGCTTCGTCACGCAGAGCTCGTCGGCGTGCCGGTGGTAGCGCGGGAACGTCACCCGGACCGTCTCCAGCCACGGTGGCGCGCCGTTCGGCACCCGCTTCTGGTGCACCTTGTCCCCGGCCAGGCCGTCCGGGAAGCGGTGCAGCATGCACGGGCGCTCACGCAGCGCGCGGACGATCCCGTCACTCACCGCGAGGTAGTACTCCGCGAGGTCGAGCTTGGTCAGCCCGAGCTCCGGGAAGTAGATCCGGTCCGGGTTGGAGACGCGGACCTCGTGGTCGCCGGCCTGGACGGTGGTGGCTTTCGCTGCCATGGAAGAAAATCTAGCCCAACCAGGCGTCCTCGAGGTCGAGAAGCAGGGTGTCACCCGAGTCGAGCAGGTCCAGCAGCGGGCCGATCCGGGGCAGCTCGTGGGTGACGAAGTACGTCGCGGCCAGGCGTTTGCCGGCGTAGAAGTCGCCCGCCTTGTCCCCCGCCGCGTCCGCCTGCTCCAGCCACATCCAGGCGATCACCAGGTGACCGGCGGCGTCCAAGTAGGCCGTCGCGTTGACCAGCGCCTTCGCCGGGTCGCCGGCCGCCCAGAGCTTCGCCGTGGTCGCCGCGAGCCGGTCGCAGGCGGCCAGCACCGGCGCGCCCAGCTCACTCTTCTGCGCGGTCGCCCGGATCCGGTCCAGCAGCAGCGCGAGACCCGCGCCACCACCCTGGGTGACCTTGCGGCCGAGCAGGTCGAGCGCCTGGATGCCGTCGGTGCCCTCGTGGATCGAGTTGAGCCGGTTGTCCCGGTAGAACTGCTCGACCGGGTACTCCCGGGTGTAGCCGTAGCCGCCGTGGATCTGGATCGCGTGATCGTCGGCGAGCCGGCACCACTGCGAGGGCCAGGCCTTCACGATCGGCGTCAGGGTGTCGAGCAGCAGGTCGTTCTCCGGTGACGGCTGGTCCAGAAGGTTCGCCGCATACAGCACAAGAGCGAGACCCCCTTCGACGTACGACTTGCTGGCGAGCAGCATCCGTCGTACGTCAGGGTGGTCGACGATCGGGACCGGCGGCGCAGCCGGATCTTTCGCAGCCACCGGGCGCCCCTGCTGCCGCTCCCGAGCGTAAGCGAGGGCGTGCAGATAGCCGGTGTAACCGAGAGCGACCGCGCCCGACCCCACCCCGATCCGCGCCTCGTTCATCATGTGGAACATGTACTGCAGGCCGCGGCCCTCCTCGCCGACCAGCTCGGCGGCGGCGTCCTCGAACGCCAGCACCGCGTTGGTGGTGCCCCGGTAGCCCATCTTGTGGTTCAGCCCGGCCAGCGTGACGCCGTTGCGCTCGCCGGTCGCCAGGTCCCGCTTCGGGACGATGAACAGCGACAGGCCCTTCACCCCGGCCGGCGCTCCGGCGACCCGGGCCAGCACCAGGTGGATGATGTTCTCGCTCAGCTCGTGGTCCCCGCCGGAGATCCACATCTTGCCGCCGGTGACCCGGTACGAGCCGTCCGACTGCCGGGTGGCCCGGGTGGTCACGTCGCTGAGCGACGACCCGGCCTGCGGCTCGGAGAGGCACATCGTGCCGGTGAACCGGCCCTCCAGCATCGGGTGCACGAACCGGCGGATCTGCTCGTCGGTGCCGTGCGCCAGCAGCAGGTGCGCGTTCCCGCCGGTCAGCATCGCGTACGCCGAGGTGGCCGTGTTCGCCGCCTGGAACCAGAGGAAACAGGCCCGCTGCACGGCGTGCGGCAGCTGCAGCCCGCCGTGCTCGGCGTCCATCGTCGCGCCGAGCAGGCCGGACTCGGCGAACACCCGCAGCGCGTGCGCCACCTCCGGGATGATCTCCACCCGGGTGCCGTCGAAGGTCGGCTCGTTCAGGTCGTTCTTACGGTTGTGCGGGGCGAAATCGCGCTCGGCGATCTGCTGCGACACGTCCAGGAACGCGTCGAACGTCTCCCGCGAATGCTCGGCGAACCGCTCCCGGGCGGTCAGTTTCTCCACGTCGAGCCACTCGTAGAGCAGGAAGTCGAGGTCTCGCCGGGACAGCACGGTGGAATTCATGCACCCAGTGTGCACTAACTTCAGTCCCGGGCGCGGTGCCTGCCGGTGGTCTCCACCACCCGCTGTGCCGGCGCCCGCGACGCCCGGCTGCCGCCGGCCCGCTTGATCTCGTACATCGCGTGGTCCGCGGCGCGCAGCGCGGCATCCGGGTCCTCGGCCGGCGTGGCCAGGTGCACACCGACGCTGGCGCCGATGACGATGTGCTGTCCGGCGATCCGGAACGGCATCTCCACCACGTGCCGGACCCGGTTGGACATCGCCGCCACGTCGTCCGGGCCCAGCACGCCCGGCATCAGCACCACGAACTCGTCGCCACCGACCCGGGCCAGCACGTCGCCGGCCCGGATGCAGCCGCTCAGCCGGTCGGCCACCTGACGCAGCAACTCGTCGCCGGCCTCGTGCCCGTGCGTGTCGTTCACCGGCTTGAACCCGTCCAGGTCGACGAAGAGCACGGCCACCGGGTCGCGGCGCAGCGACGAGCTGAGCGCGTCCTGCATCCGGCGCCGGTTCGGCAGCCCGGTCAGCGGGTCGTGCTGGGCCTCGTGCGCCAGCCGCTCCTGGAACGCCCGGTTCTCCGAGATGTCCCGGGCGTTGATCACCACGCCGGTCAGGGCCGGGTTGGTCATCTGGTTGGACGCGGTGAAGTCGAACCAGCGGTAGTGCCCGGTCGACGCCTTCACCCGGCACTGCAGGCGCAGCACCCCGGTCGGGTCGGTGACCAGCACCTCCAGGCGCTCCCGCATGGTCGGCTGGTCGTCCGGGTGCACCAGGTCGAAGACGCTGTGCCCGGCGAGCTCGCCGGCCTCGAAGCCCAGGATCGCCGCCGAACTCGGACTCGTGAAGATCATCCGCCCGTCCCGGTCGATCACCGTGACGATGTCCGGCGCGTGCTGGAACAGCGCCGAGAACCGCTCGTCGGCGCGCCGCCGCTGGATCTGGGTGCGGTAGCCGAGCACCGAGATGCCGACCACGCCGATCAGCAGCATGGCGAGCAGCGTGATGTTCACCGTCTGGCTGCGGCTGTGCACCGCGCCGTCGAACGACGACTTGGTCTGGCTCCGCACGTACGAGTACCCGCTCGGCAGCCCGGCCACCACGATCGCGATCATGTCGGTGGTGCCCGCCTTGTACTGCAGGAACCGGGTCCCGGTGCCACCCAGCTGCGGCACGATCGCCGCGTCCACCATGCCACCGACCAGGTCGGGCACGCTGCTCGCGGCCACCATCCCGGTGCTGTCCACCACGTCGGTGCGGTGGTTCTCGCTGGACAGCTGCACGGTGTACTTCTGCAGCGAGGTGGTGGCGACCTGGTTCAGGCCGATCAGGAAGCCGGCCGGTGCGCCGCCGACCACGATCGGCACGGCCACCGCGGCGAGCGCGATGCTGTCCACCACCATCACGCCGGAGAACCCGATCTGGGCGCCCGCGGCCAGCTGCTTGCGCATCGGGATCCAGGCCGCGTTGTCCTCGGACGGCAGACCCGTCGACCGGCTGCTGTTGAGCACGCCGCCGTCCAGGTCGGTCATGATCATGCCGTACTGGAAGGTCGAGCTCTTGGCGGCGGCCGTGATCAGCAGGGTCCGGTCGGCCTCGGCGCCGGCCGCCAGCGTCAGCGGGTGTTCCGCCAGCACCTGGACCAGCTCCTGCGCCGAGAGCAGCTGCAACTGCCCGGTCAGGGTGGCGTTGTTGGTGCCCAGTTCGGTGCTGTCGGCACGATGCACGGCGTCGGCCGCGTTCAACGCCGAGCGGTTGACCACGATGGCGATGCCACCGGCGGCCAGCAGCAGGAGCGTGCTGATCACCACGGCGATCCAGTTCCGGACCCGCATCAAGCCTCCTTCCCTCACCGGACGTCATGGGCAGGGGACAGCCCGCCTTCACCGGATGTGATCGGCAGCCGGGAGCCCGGATGAATGAACCAGCGAATAAAACCCCCCGAAAACGGGGCGGCGCACCGGCCCATCGACCCCCGATGATGGAGGGGTAGCCGCACCCGTACGCCGAGCGATGTGACCCGACGACCCCCGTCGACGATCGGAGCACCGCATGCGCAAAGAGGTCATCGCACCTCCGCCGGACAGGTTCGCGCCGCTGCGTGCCCGTGTCCCCCGCCCCCGGCGCCCCTCCGGTCTGCCGCCCCCGGACGAGCGGCACCGGCCCCGGATCATGCGGGCCGCCCTCAGCCTCACCGGCGCCGGCCTCGCGGCCTTCTTC
Organism: Actinoplanes palleronii; assembly: GCF_016862315.1. Taxonomy (GTDB): domain Bacteria; phylum Actinomycetota; class Actinomycetes; order Mycobacteriales; family Micromonosporaceae; genus Actinoplanes; species Actinoplanes palleronii. The sequence continues at coordinate 10,874 of NZ_BOMS01000023.1, forward strand.
TACTGCCTCGCGTTCACCCCGTCGCTGCTCCCCCGGGTCGGTTACCTCCAGGGCCTGGTCGCCGGGATCACGGCCGCCATGGGGTACGCCCTGGGCACCGCGATCGGCGCGCTGATCCGCCTCCGGTTCCGGTTCTCGCCCCGGGCCGTACGGATCTGGTGGCGGGTCCTCGGCCTGCTGCTCACCCCGATGATCGCCACCTGCCTCTGGCTCGGTGTCCGCTGGCAACGGGAGTTACGGCTGCGACTCGGGATGCCACCGGCACAGGAGTACGACATCGTCCGCACGGTCGGGGCCAGCCTGCTCACCTTCGGGGTGCTCCTGCTGATCGCGCGCACCCTGCGACTCGCCACGCACGGTTGCGCCCAGGTGTTCCGGCTGATCGTCCCGGACCGGGCGGCGTACTGCGCGGGCACCGTGGTGGTGGCCGTGCTCAGCTACACGGCGTTCGACGGGCTGCTGGTCGCGCACCTGTTCGCGGTCGCCGACCGGTCCGCCGCCGTGATCAACAACGGCACCGGGAACGGCATCACGGTCCCGGTCTCGTCGCTGCGCTCCGGCGGGCCGCACTCGCTGGTGCCGTGGGACACCCTGGGCCGGCAGGGCCGGGCGTTCGTGGCCAGCGTCCCCAGCGCCGAGCAGCTCGCCGCGTTCGCCGGGCACCCGGCCACCGAGCCGATCCGGATCTACGCCGGGCTGGCCTCGGCGGACACCATGACCGCACGGGCCGAGCTGGTGGTCCGCGAGATGGACCGGACCGGCGCGTTCCGGCGCAGCGTGGTCGCGGTGTTCACCCCGACCGGCACCGGCTGGGTGGACAACCGGGTGACCCAGTCCCTGGAGTACATGTACGCCGGGGACACCGCGCTGGTCTCCATGCAGTATTCGTACCTGCCGAGCTGGATCGCCTTCTGGGGTGACCGGTCCGAGGTGGTGGACGCGGCATCAGCCCTGATCACCGCGGTGCGCGAGCGATGGGCGGAGCTGCCCGCCGACCATCGGCCCAAGCTGTTGCTGTTCGGCGAGAGCCTCGGGACGTACGGCATGGAAGCCACCTTCGGCAGTGCCGCCGCGCTGGTCGCCGGCGCGGACGGGGTGCTGATGGAGGGGCCGACCTTCGCCAACCCGGTCCACCAGCAGCTCACCCTGGAGCGGGCGGCCGGCTCACCGGTCTGGGACCCGGTCTACCCCGGCCTGCCGGTGGACTTCGCCGACACCGCGAGTGAGCTGCGCGACCGCCCCGGGATCCGGCCCCGGGTGGTCTACCTGCAGAACTCGTCCGACCCGATCGTCTGGTGGAGCTGGGACCTGCTGTGGAAACGACCGGCCTGGCTGCGTGGGGAGCGTGGGCCGGACGTGACACCGGCCATGCACTGGTTCCCCGGGGTGACGTTCTGGCAGACCACGTGTGACCTGCTCTTCGCGAACAAGGCGCCGACCGGGCACGGGCACGTCTACAAGTCGGCGACGGTGGACGGGTGGGCGGCGGTCGCCCCGCCACCGGGGTGGACCACCGCCGACACGGTCCGGCTGCGTGCCCAGCTGGGCGGTTAGCGCTGTTATCGCTGGTTGTCAGAGCTGGTTATTCGGCGCTGGCTGTCAGCGCTTCAGCCATGGTTGCAGCGCTCGGGTGACCCTGGGCAGCACCAGGTAGGTCATGATCGGGGTCAGTACCAGCGTGCTGATCAGCGTGCGCAGCACCAGGTTCAGGTCGACCAGGTGCGGGGCGAGCAGCCAGCCGGAGAGCAGGCTGACCGGGAAGAAGCCGAGCCAGATGGTGACCGCCTGCTTCCAGCGGGACGGCGGCTTCGGCGCCTCCGGGAGGCCCTCGTCGGCCGGGAGCTCGCGGGGCGGGTCGAACCAGCCCTCGATGCCGGTCCGCTTCTCCACCCGGGTGTGCTCGACGAACCCCTCGGCCGAGGAGAGCCACCACTGCCGTTCCGGTGACTCCTCCCAGCCGTGCAACGCTCCGGCGTCGGCGAAGCGGTACAGCATGTGCCACTCGGTGGAGCCGAGCTCGGGGCGGACCCAGCCGGTGCCGAGGAAACCGGGGAAGGCCTCGGCGAGCGACGCACCGGCCCGGACCCACGCGGCCATCTCCGCGGCCCGCGACGGGTCGGCCCGCCGGGTGATGGCGACGGTCACGGCGAGCTGCGGCGGAGACTTCATGTCCCACATTGTGGTAAGTCCTTGTTTCGGGCGCGTGGCATCCCACAGATCAGTGCTGTGCCACACAGTTCGCCGGCGCGGTAAGTTCTGCGAGCATGACGATCAAACGAAGGTTGTCGATAGCCGTGCTCGCCGTCGCGACGCTCGCCGCCACGAGTGGCTTCACGCGGCCCGCTTTGTCGCACGCCGCCACGCCGCCAGGCGCCGCCGCGTTGCCGGCCGATCCCGCCACCCTCGCCGCCGATCCTGCCGCCCTGTCGGCCAGCCCGGCCGCCCCAGCGGCCCATCCTGCCGCGCTATCCGATTTTTCGGATTTGTCGGATAAATCGGCTGCGCCGCACGCTCCGGCCTGGCGGCTCACCGACACCGGGAGCACCGTACGGTTCCGCGGTCTGGCCCCGGTCAGTGCCTCGGTGGCCTGGGTCGCGGGCAGTGCCGGCACCATCCTGCGCACCGTCGACGGCGGCCGCAGATGGTCCTCGGTCGGCCCGGCCGATGCCGCTGAGCTGCAGTTCCGCGACATCGAGGCGTTCGACGCCCGGCACGCGGTCGCGCTGACCATCGGCACCGGCACCGACTCCCGGATCTACACCACCGCGGACGGCGGCCGCACCTGGAACCGCACGTTCCAGAACGACGACGCCGCCGCCTTCTACGACTGCATCACGTTCCTGGACCGGCGGCACGGCCTCGCCCTCTCCGACCCGGTAGACGGAAAGTTCCGGATCCTCGCCACCAGCGACGGCGGCCGCTCCTGGACGGTACGCCCGCCCACCGGCATGCCGGCCGCCCTGGACGGCGAGTTCGCGTTCGCCGCCAGCGGCACCTGCCTGGTCTCCAGCGGCGGACGCGCCTTCTTCGCCACCGGCGGCGGCGCCACCGCCCGCGTCTTCAGCTCCGCCGACCGCGGCCGCACCTGGACCGCGACCGGCACCCCGATCCCGAGCGGCCCCAGCGCCGGCATCTACGGCCTGGCCTTCCGCGACCCGCACCACGGCCTCGCGGTCGGCGGCGACTACACCACCCCGGCCTCGGCCCCGTCCGGAGCCGCCGTCACCCGCAACGGCCGCACCTGGTCGGCCGCCACGTCCCCGCCCGGCGAATACCGCTCCGGCGTGGCCTGGTCCACCCTCGCTCTCGCTCCCAGCACCGCCCTCGGCTCGGGCACCAGCCATTCCGTCTCCGCCATCGCCGTCGGCCCGACCGGCAGTGACCTCTCCACGGACGGCGGCCTCACCTGGCACCGCTTCGACACCGGCAGCTTCGACGCGGTCGCCTGTGTCACCCACGCGTGCTGGGCCTCCGGCGAGCAGGGCCGAGTAGCCCGCCTCACCTACACCCGCTGACCCACTCCCCCGGCCGTCAAGAAGCGCCGCCGCTCCTTCGCCACCCTCTTACTGCCCGTGCCGCCGCTCAAGGTCGGCTGGTGGCAGCGGTCGGCTCGCCAGGCGAGGGGGCGGCGGGTCAGGGCCGCTGCCGCCACCCACGGCACCCGTTTCGTCCAGCACCAACCCAGACGGTACGCCGGCGCAGGCCCCGGCCGCCCCCACCATTCCCACCCACCCGGCTCCCCACGCCGCCGGCCCGAAGGTCACCACGGCCCAGGATCCGCCGAGCGCTTCCAGCTGGTCCTGGTGGCCCTTACGACGCACTCATAACGGCCACCAGCACCAGCCGGCACCCCCATGCCGCCCAGCTTAAGTTGATCTTGATGGGCCGTTGGCGGCCGAAACCACCCAGCCCGCGAGGACATCCCGGCCCGCCCCCGCGGAAGGAGGACACCCGGTCCGCCCCCGCAGAAGTAGGACATCCCGGTCCGCCCCGCGGAAGTCAGCGGACGGCAGGCTCTGTCGTCGGCCTTGGCGACCCGGGCTCCGTCCGTGATCAAACCTGACGCTGGCGCATGGGCTCACGCTCGCCGACCGGCGCCGTTTGCGGCCGTCACCACCCGTCGCAGACGTGAACGACCCCGGTCGCAGCGTGCACACCGGTCCACCGTGCGTTCCGGTTCCCGGCTGGTGCTCAGGGGTGCCTCCCCGCCCCCGAGACACCCCTGAGCACCAGCCACCAACACCAGCTTGCGAGCGGTCCGAGCGGTCCGAGCGGTCGCGCGGTCCGAGCGGTCGCGCGGTCCGAGCGGTCGCGCGGTCCGAGCGGTCGCGCGGGTGACCGGACACCGGCGAGTACCCGGCCGGGCGCTCGCCGCCGGGATGTAACCGACCCCGGCCGGGGTGAACACGGTGTCTGCCCGGGGAGCGTCGTGCACGATGATCGTCGGCTGGTCGCCCCTCGATCACCCTGTGGCCGGCGAGGGGGTGTGTGCATGCCCGCTCGGATGTGTCTGTCGCTGCTGGGCAGGGCGGTGAGAGTCCGCATTGCCAGATCGCGTGCCGCTACCGCCCACCTGGGGGCGGTAGCCGCACGCACCACCCGACCGCGGACCGCCACCGCCCCCGAACCCGACCCACCGCGGACCCCTGCCGCCCCACCGATGCCGAACGCGGACCCCTGCCGCCCCCTCAGTGCCGAACGCGGACGGCTACCGCTCCTTCAGTGCCGAGCGCGGACCCCTGCCGCCCCTCAGTGCCGAGCGCGGACCCCTGCCGCCCCTTCGCCGCGGAGCTCGGACTGTCACCGCCCCACCGATGCCGAACGAGGACTCCGGCCGCCCCGCCGATGCCGAACGAGGACTCCGGCCGCCCCGCCGGCGCCGAGCGCGGACTTCCACCGCCCCACCGGCATCGATCACCCACGCTGACCGTTACAGCAACACCGAGCGACGGCCCGTAACGACACGCCTACCACCTGCACCCGAACACATCGGGAACCACTCCAAGACCGCAAGGCCCCGCCGAGATCAAAATAGGGCTGAGCGACATTGCGGCACCCCCCAGCTGGCCCTCACGGCCCCCACAGCCCACCCATAAGGGCCGTCACAACCAGCCCGGCACCCCCAAGCTGGCCCCCACGGCCGCCACGGCCGCCACGGCCAGCCCGGCACTCCTCGGCTGGACCTCACGGCCCTTGTGGGTGCGAAACGGCGGGGCCCAAGACCCGCGGATACGCCCCGGCGGGCGTGGGGCGGTTGGGAGTGGACTGGGCCTTGCGGGTCAGCCACGGAGGGGTGGTTGCGTCCGGGGCTGGATCGGTCGTACCGGAAAAGGGTGAAGCGGGACCGGACCGCCTGCCGGAAGTGGCGCGGGGTCAGGCGTTCAGGTAGGTGAGGACGGCCAGGACGCGGCGGTTGTCGTCGTCGGACGGGGGGAGGTCGAGTTTGGTGAAGATGCTGTTGATGTGTTTGCTGACGGCTTTCTCCCCGACGAAGAGTTTGGCGGCGATCGCGCCGTTGGAGCGGCCCTCGGCCATCAGGGTGAGCACCTCGCGTTCGCGGCCGGTGAGCGCGGAGAGCGGGGACTGGCGGCGGGCCAGCAGCTGGTAGACCACCTCGGGGTCCATGGCGGTGCCGCCGCCTGCCACGCGGCGGACCGCGTCGACGAACTGGGCGACGTGCGAGACCCGGTCCTTCAGCAGATAGCCGACGCCGCCGGTGCGGTCGGAGAGCAACTCGCGGGCGTAGAGCGGTTCGACGTGCTGGCTGAGCACCAGCACCGGCATGCCGGGGATCTCGACGCGGGCGGCGATCGCGGCCTGCAAGCCCTCGTCGGTGAAGGTCGGTGGCAGCCGGACGTCGACGACGGCCACATCTGGGCGGTGCTCGACGAGGGCGGGCAGCAGCGCGGGTCCGTTGTCGACGGCCGCCACCACCTGGCAGCCGTGCGCGGTCAACAGTCGGGTCAGGCCGTCCCGGAGGAGGGCGTGGTCTTCGGCGAGGACGACGCGCAAGGCACCTCCATGGTCACGACGGTCGGTCCGCCCCGCGGGCTGGACAGGCTCATCGTGCCATCGAACGCGGCAAGACGGCGCTCGATACCTCGCAGGCCGGTGCCGGTGGCCGGGTCGGCACCACCCCGGCCGTCGTCGCTGATCCGCATGACCAGCGTCGATCCGGTGTGCCACAGCTCGACCTGGGCGTTCTGCGCGGCACTGTGCCGGGTGGTGTTGGCCAGCGCCTCGGCGACCGCGAAATACGCCGCGGACTCGACCGGGGTCTCCAGGCGGCCGGGCAGCGCGGTCTCCACGGTGGCCGAGATCGGCAGGGCCATCACCAGGGCGCGGACCGCGCCGTCCAGACCGCGCTCGGCGAGCACCGGCGGGTGGATCCCGCGGACCACGTGCCGCAGGTCGGCCAGCGCGGCGGTGCTGGTCTCCCGGGCCTCGGTGAGCAGTTTGCGGGCGCCGGCCGGATCGGTCTCGACCATCTCCTCGGCCAGGCCGATCGTCATGCCGAGCGAGACCAGCCGCACCTGGGCGCCGTCGTGCAGGTCGCGCTCGATCCGGCGCAGCTCGGCGGCCTGCGCGTCGACGGTGTCGGCCCGGGTGACGGTGAGCTGACTGACCCGCAGGCGCAGCTCGGCGTTGCGGGTCGGTCCGAGGAACAGGTGGGCGAAGCGCGCGTCGAACCAGCGCAGCCACGGCGCGCCGGCCACGCCGACGGAGAGGATCAGCGCGCCCTGCGGCAGGGAGAGGAACGCGTCGCCGACGGTGTCGAACGGCCAGATCGCACCGTAGCCGTACCACCCGGTGCCGAGCCAGATCCACAGTGGGATGAGCAGCACGCCCTCCAGGCCGTAGAGCGGGATGGCCAGGGTGAGCACGCCGAGCACCACGCCGGTCAGCGCACCGGGCACCAGCCAGGCGAGGTCGCGCCAGGTGGCCGGGTCGGTGAGCAGCCATCGGAAGTGCCGCCAGCCGCCGAGCACGGCCGCCGGGCGCGGGCGATAGGGCCGCGTGATCACCACGCCGGACCCGGCCGCGATCCGGCGGGCCAGGTCGGCGCGCAGCCGGACCAGCTTGGTGACCAGCGGGAACAGCACCATGCCGAGCCCGGGCACCACGCTCAGCAACAGGGTGACCAGGGAGAGCACGAAGAGCGGCAGGTTCAGCACGGCCAGCGGGATGGCGATCAGCCCGCCGAGCACGGCCCGGAGCCCGTCGCGGATCCAGTCACGCGAGTCCATGACTCCATCCTGCCCACTCCGCGCACGCTTGTCGGTAGTGCTGGCACTACCCCCGAATAGGAGGCCAGCACTGCTGACCGGAGCCGCCCGGACCGGTTGGCTGGTGTGATGACGACGACTGCCGAACGGCCGCGCACGGCCGGAAGTGATTTCGCGGAGCTCAACCGCCGGATCAACGCGGCCGGACTCCTGCGCAGACGGCCGGGCTACTACGCGGTGCGCCTGAGCCTTGTCACCCTCGCCCTGATCGCCGGGTGGGCGGCGTTCTTCCTGGTCGGCGCGTCCTGGTGGACCCTGGCCGTGGCGGTCTTCCTGGCCGTGGCACACACCCAGATGGCGCTGGTCGCCCACGATCTCGCGCACCGGCAGGTGTTCCGCACCAACCAGCCCAGCGCCCGGGCCGGCCGGCTCGCCGGCAACCTGGCGATCGGGATGTCCTACGGGTACTGGATGGACAAGCACACCAAGCACCACGCCAACCCGAACCACGACGACCTGGATCCGGATGTCGGGCCGGGGGTGCTGGTCTGGTCCCGCGAGGCGGCCCGCGGCAAGGGTTTCCTGGTCAAGCACCAGGCCTGGTTCTTCTTCCCCCTGCTCACCCTGCTCGGGATCTCGCTGAAACGCGACAGTGTCCGGGCGCTGCTCGACGGCACCGTCAAACGGCGCGGCACGGAGTGGGCGCTGCTCGGCACGCACCTGATCGGGTACGCCGCGGCGCTGCTGCTGGTGCTCAGCCCGCTGCAGGCGCTCGCGTTCCTGGTGGTGCACCAGGCGCTGTTCGGGGTCTACCTGGGCATGACGTTCGCGCCCAACCACAAGGGCATGCCGCATCCGGCCGGTGACGAGGACTTCCTGCGCAAGCAGGTGCTGACGTCGCGGAACGTGCGCGGTGGGCGCTTCGTGGACGCGGCGCTGGGCGGCCTGAACTATCAGATCGAGCATCACCTGTTCCCGGCGATGCCGACGCCCAACCTGCGGAAGGCACAGCCGATCGTGCGCGACTACTGCGCCGAGATCGGGGTGTCCTACCAGGAGACCGGTTTGATCGAGTCGTATCGGCAGGCACTGCGCCACCTGCACGAGGTCGGCGCGGACCTGCGGTCCTAGAAAATCAGGGCGGCCGGGGGCGCGCTTGTCGCGCACCCCACGGCCGCAGCCCCAACCCTTCCGGTACGCGGTGGGAGCGCCCGGCCGGTCTAGAACGTCAGTGTCAGCCGATACCGATGTTGTTGTGCGCGCTCACCGGAGCGAACCGGCGGTTGCCCAGCCAGACGGCGTCGTAGCCGTTGACCAGCAGGTTCGCCAGCGAGACGGGCGGCGGGACCGGCCCGTTCTTGCACTCGGCCCAGCCACCGAAGTCGGTGGTCGCCTCGCACAGCGGGAAGCGCTCACCGGTGGTGGTGAACTGGATCGGCAGGTTGGCCACCGGCCGTCCGTCCCAGGTGGTGAAGTGGGCCTTCAGGCCGAGGGTCTCACGCGCGATCACATCGAGCGTGCCGTAGTACGCGGTTGCGTTCATCCGGATCGGAGAGGTCTTCGGGGCGGGTGCCGCCTGAGCGGGGCTGGCGGCGGCAATGCCGGCCAGTGTTACGGCCGCAGCCAGCCGTCGCACGGTCATGAGCTTCATGGGGCACAAAGCTAGGCGAAAGGTAGGTTTTTCCCAAAAGCGACACACCTCCGGGTGACAAGATCTACCCGGACCACGCTCCGACCTGCGGTTTACTCAACGAAATAAATCGGAGATCGCGACACGCGGTCGCCCCGAAAGGGTGATCCGGAGGGGAAGATCACACGGTTTCGCGCCGTCATGATCTATTCTAGGAAAGTCTCGACAGGTCTCGTGAAAACGCCGTCGCGGCTTCCATGCAAAACGCCCATCGTGCGTTAGCCTCTGCTCACAAAGCGCACCAGCCGACGATCTTCCATCGGTATGTTCCGCGCTTTCCCCGCCACCACCCGGCGGACCATCTGGCACGCAAGCATGGGGAACTTCATTGGACATTGCCATCGTCGGCCTATCCTGCCGTTTTCCGGGGGCGCGCGACGTGGTCGAGTTCTGGTCGAACTCGCTGGCCGCCGCTCATCAATTTCGGCCCGTACCGTCGACTCGTTGGAATCACGAGACATTCTATTCCACGAATTTCCGTGACACCCATTCCACGTACACCGACCGGGTAGCTTTCCTCGACGAGGTCGAGAAGTTCGCGGCCCTGCACCACCGCATCCCACCGCGGCGTGCCAAGGCCATGGACCCGCAACACCGGCTCCTCGTCGACCTCGCCCGCGAGGCGGTTCAGGACGCGGGCTGGGAGCGCCGGCCGTTCGACCGGGCCACCACCGGTGTCTTCGTCGGGCTGAGCACCGCCGACTACAAGGACATGACCGGGGCCCGGCTCACCGCGAGCATGCTGGCCGACGGCTCGCTGTCCGAGCACGCCAAGGACCCCGGGCTGCTCGCCGCGATCGCCGAGGCGGCTGCCGCGGCGATCGATCCGCCGCAGTCGTTCTCGATGGCCGGTTCGCTGCTCAACATGGCGCCGGCCACCGTCAGCGAGCTGCTCGACCTGGGCGGCCCGTCGTTCTCGGTGGACGCCGCGTGCTCGTCGGCACTCGTCGCGCTGCACGAGGCGATCAACCACCTGCGGACCGGGTCGTGCAGCGCCGCGCTGGTCGGCGGGGTGTTCCTCAACCTCACCCCGAACGGACTCGTCGGCTTCTCCCGGGTGGGCGCGCTGTCGCCGTCCGGGGTGTGCCGGCCGTTCGACGCACGGGCCGACGGCTTCGTGCTCGGCGAGGGCGGCTCGCTCGCCGTGCTGCGGCCGCTGGACGACGCCCTGGAGGCGGGCGACCGGATCTACGCGGTCATCAACGGCATCGGCACCGCCAACGACGGCAAGGGCGCCGGGCCGATGACGCCGCGGGCGGAGGGTCAGGAGGCCGCGATGCGGGCGGCCTACCGGGACGCGCGGGTGGAACCGGGTGCGATCGACTTCCTGGAGGCGCACGGCACCGGCACCACGGTCGGTGACAAGGTCGAGCTGGAGGCGATCCGCCGGCTGCGGGTCAAGTCCGCGGACCGGCCCTGCTACCTCTCCTCCGGCAAGGCGACCATCGGGCACACGCTGCCCGCCGCCGGCGCCGCCGGTGTGCTGCGGACCGCGCTCGCGCTGCACCACCGCACCGTCCCGCCGCAGCCGGCCATCGAGACGAACACCGATCTGCCGCTGGCCGAGGCGGGCCTGACGATCGCCGGCGAGCCGACCGCGTGGCCGCAGCCGGCCGACGACCGGCGACGGGCCGGGGTCAGTTCGTTCGGGTTCGGCGGCACCAACGTGCACGCGGTGCTGAGCGAGGCACCGGGGCCGGAGGACGACGGCGACGACGCCGACGGCAACCGCCCGTGGGTGGTGCTGCTCTCCGCGGACAACGGCGAGCTGCTCGCCTCGCACGCGCAACGGCTGGCCGGCCTGGTCGCCGCGGACCCGGGGATGACCCCGGCCGCGGTCGCCCGGACCATGGCCAGCCGTACGATGCTGCCCGCCCGGATCGCGGTGATGTGCCGCACCCGGGCCGAGCTGTCCGAACGGCTCGCCACCGCGGCCCGGGAACTGATCGCCGGCGCGATCGGCCGGCTCGCCGCGGGCCTGTACGCGAGCCTCACCCCGCTCGCCCCCGAGCAGCGCTCGCTGGCGTTCCTCTACCCCGGTCAGGGCTCGCTGCGCCCCGGGGTGCTGCGCGACCTGGTCGCCCGGTTCCCGGCGCTGGCCGAGCACGTCCGGCCGCTCGCCGACCGGGTCGACGAGCGCACCGGCACGCCGGTCACCGACCTGCTCTGCGACACGCCCGGCCCGGGCGCCGAGGAGCAGGTCACCGCGACCCGGATCTCCCAGCCCGGGCTCGGTGTGGCCGGGATCGGGATGACCCAGCTGCTCGCCGACCTCGGGGTGACCCCGCAGGTGACCCTCGGGCACAGCGTGGGCGAGATGGCCGCGGCGGTCGCGGCCGGGGCGCTGACCCCGGACGACGGCATCGAGTTCCTGATCGAGCGGGGCGCCGCGGTGACCACCGGCAAGGAGCCCGCGAAGGGCACGATGGCCGCGGTCCGGATCGACGCGGCCGGCTTCGAGCAGCTGCGCACCGGGATCGAGGGGGTCTGGGCGGGCTGTTACAACCACCCGACCCAGATCGTCGCCAGCGGGCACCAGGCCTCGGTCGACAAGCTGGTCGAGCGGTGCCGGTCCCGGGACGTCCCGGTGGCGCCGCTGCGGGTGTCGCACGCGTTCCACTCGCCGCTGATGTCCGAGGTCGACACCCGGGTGGCCGAGCACGTGGCGCAGCTGCCGGTGCGCAAGCCGATCCGGACGCTGATCTCCAGCGTGGACCCGGCGGCCCAGGCCGACCCGGAGACGTTGCGGGCGCTGTGGAGCCGGCAGGGTTCGGCGCCGGTGCTGTTCCGGGACGCCGTCGACGTGGCGATCCAGTCCGGCGCGAAGATCCTGGTGCAGGTCTCGGCCGGGGACGCGCTGCTCGGGATGGCCGCGCAGACCCCGTCGGCACGCGGGCTGGACTCGATCGCGCTGATGCCGGCCGAGCCGGACGACGGCTACGCCCTGCTCGAGGGCCTGGGCCGGCTCGCCGTGGCCGGTGTGCCGGTGGACCTCACGCCGCTGTTCGAGGGCCTGGGCGTACCGCTGGTCACGCTGCCGCCCTCGCCGCTGGCCACTCAGCACTACTCGATCCGGCGTACGGCCGCGCCGAAGAACCCACCGGCCCGATTTGTCGGTACCCAAGAAGAACGCGCTGAAATTCCGGCACGCGAAGCGTCGCCGGCCGCCGTTACCCGGAACGGAGAGCAGATTCCCGTGAACGACGTCATCTCCCTGCTGCGGGAGCAGCTCGCTGTCCTGCGCGACATCGGCGCCGAGCCGTCCGTCCTGCTGGCCGCCCCGGCGGCGCCGAGCCGTCCGGCCCTTCCCGCCGCGCCGGCGGTGCGGGACACGCCGGTGGCACCACCCGCACCCGTGCCGGTCGCCCGGCCCGCGGTCCCGGCGCAGAAGCCGGCCCCGAAGATCGCCGACAAGCAGGTGTTCGCCGAGGTCGCCGCGATGGTCGGCAAGATCAGCGCGTATCCGGCGGACATGGTCCGGCCGGAGCAGACGTTCGCCACCGACCTGGGCTTCGACTCGATCATGACGGCCGAGCTGATCGCCGCGGCCAAGCGGCGCTGGACCGACCTGGACCTGGCCCCCGAGCAGGTGTTCGGGATCGCCACGGTGGGCGAGCTCACCCAGCTGCTCACCCAGGCCCTGGGTGGCGGCGTCCCCGCCGTCCCGGCGGCGGCGCCCGCCGCGGAACCGGTGCCGGAACCGCAGGCCCTGGTCCACCGGGCGGACTCCCGCCGGGCCGAGGTGGCCGACGTGACCAAGCTGCCCGAGGTGGTGCAGTTCGAGTCGCGCGGCGCGATCCTGGAGCGGGTCGGTGTCGCCAACCCGTACTACATCCAGCACGACAGCGTGATCAACAACCGGACCTCGGTCCAGGGCCGCCAGCTGATCTCCTTCTCCAGCTACAACTACCTGGGCCTGTCCGGGCACCCGATGGTCAACTACGCGGTGACCGAGGCGGTCGAGCGGTACGGCTCCTCGGTCTCCGCCGCCCGTATCCTGTCCGGCAACCGGGCGCTGCACGACGAACTCGACCGCGGGCTGGCCGCCCTGGTCGGCGCCGAGGACGCGATCTCGCTGCTCGGCGGGCACTCCACGAACGTCGGCATCATCGGGCACATGGTCGGCCCGGAGGACCTGATCGTGCACGACGCGCTCGCGCACGACAGCATCCTGCAGGGCTGCCGGCTCTCCGGCGCCAACCGCCAGCCGTTCCCGCACCAGGACCTCGCCGCCCTGGACGCGCTGCTGACCCGGATCCGCGACCGGTACCGCCGGGTGCTGATCATCGTCGAGGGCGTCTACAGCATGGACGGCGACATCTGCGACCTGCCCGCCCTGATCGCGCTGAAGAAGAAGCACGGCGCGCTGCTGATGGTGGACGAGGCGCACAGCATCGGCGTGCTCGGCGCCCGCGGCGGCGGTGTCGGCGAGCACTTTGGCGTGGACCGCGGCGACGTGGACATCTGGATGGGCACCCTGTCCAAGTCCCTGGCCAGCTGCGGCGGGTACATCGCCGGCCGGCACGAGCTGATCGAGTACCTGCGGTACACCCTGCCGGGGTTCATCTTCAGCGCCGGGATGAGCCCGGCGAACGCGGCCGCCGCGCTCGCCGCCCTGCACATCCTGCGCGAGGAGCCGCAGCGGCTGACCGTCCTGAAGGACCGGTCGGCCACCTTCCTGCGGCTGGCCAAGCGGGCCGGGATCGACACCGGTCCGAGTGACGGCACGCCGGTCATCCCGGCCATCACCGGCGACTCGATGCTGGCGCTGCGGCTGGCCGACACGCTGTTCAAGAACGGCGTCAGTGTGAACCCGATCATGTATCCGGCGGTGAAGGAGCGACTGGCCCGGCTGCGGTTCTTCATCACCGCCGAGCACACCGACGAGGAGATCGAGACGACGGTGGATCTGCTGGCCCGGCACCTCGACCCCACCCGCGTGCCGCAACCGGCCTGAGAGCGTTCAACCTGACATGACCTCTGTGACACGACAGCCGCCCCGGGCCGGGGACGACCATCCGGTCGTCCCCGGCCCGGGGCCCGGCCCCTCGGCCGGTCCGGTCGTCCGGCTCGTCGCCCGCCGTCCCACATTCGTCCTGATCATCGCGCTGTTGCTGGCCTGCGTGGCGGTGGCGTTCAGCACCGACGTGGTCGGCGCGCTGAAGACCGGCGGCTTCGACGATCCGGCCTCGGACTCGGTACGCGGCCGGCAGGTACTGGCCGAGCACTTCCGCGCCGCGGACCCGAACCTGGTGGTGCTCATCGCCAAACCCGGCGGGAGCGTCGACGACCCGGACGTCCGGACCGTCGCGAACCGGGTCACCCGGCGGCTGGCCGGCGCCGACGGGGTGACAGTTGCCGGGTCGTACTGGGTCGACCGGTTGCCGCAGCTCGCCAGCCGGGCCCGCGACCAGGGCATGCTGCTGGTCCACGTGGACGGCGACGAGGACCGCAGTGCGGACCGGGTCGCCGTGCTGCACGACGAGCTGGCCCGCGACGACGGCCCGGTCCGGGTCTCGTTCGGCGGCTTCACCCAGATCAACAACGACATCAACGAGCAGGTCACCGCAGACCTGGCCACCGCCGAGACGATCGCCATCCCGATCACCCTGGTGCTCCTGCTGCTGGTCTTCGGCACGGTCGGCGCGGCCGGGGCGCCGCTGCTGATCGGCATCTTCTCGATCGTCAGCACGCTCGGCACGCTGCGGCTGCTGGCGGCGATCACCGACGTGTCGGTGTTCTCGGTCAACATGGCCACCGCGCTGGGGCTGGGCCTGGCGGTCGACTACAGCCTGCTGTTCGTCTCCCGGTACCGCGAGCAGCGGGGCACCGGCACCGAGACGGCACTGGCCGGCACCATGCGGACGGCCGGGCGGACGATCGTCTTCAGCGCCGCCACGGTCGCGGTCGCGCTGTGCAGCCTGCTGGTCTTCCCGCAGTACTTTTTGCGGTCGTTCGCGTACGCCGGCATCGCCGTGGTGGTGACAACGGTCGGCGCCGCGCTGCTGGTGCTGCCGGCCCTGCTCGCCCTGCTCGGGCACCGGATCGACAAGTGGGCGCTGTGGCGGCCCCGCCCGGAGAAGCCGGCGTTCTGGGGCCGGTTCGCCGCGTTCGTGCTGCGCCGGCCGGTGCTCACCGCGGCGCCGGTGATCCTGATCCTGGCGTTCCTGGCGCTGCCGTTCGGGCATGTGCGCTTCGGCGTGGCCGACGACCGGGTGCTGCCCCGGACGGCGGAGAGCCGGATCGTGGCCGACGCGGTCCGCACGCAGTTCGCCGACACCGGCAGCGGGGCCACCGTGGTGGTCGCCGAGCACTGGGGCGGCGCCACCGACGCACGGACCCGGGTCGCCGACTACGCCGCCCGGCTCTCCGGCGTGCCCGGCGTGACCCGGGTGGACAGCATGGTCGGCACGTACCAGCGCGGCTCGATCGTGGTCGCCGCCGGCCGTCCGGACTCGCGCTTCGTGGCCGGCGACGCGACCTGGTTCTCGGTGCTCAGCGAGGTGGAGCCGTATTCGGACGCCGGCGCCGGCCTGGCCCGGGCGATCCGCGCGGTACCGGTGCCGAACCGGGTCCCGGTGCTGGTCACCGGCCCGGCCGCGCAGCTGGTGGACATCACCGGGTCGATCGGGTCCCGCCTGCCGATCGCCGCGGTGCTGATCGCGGTCAGCACGTTCCTGCTGCTCTTCCTGCTGACCGGCAGCGTGCTGCTGCCGATCAAGGCGCTGCTGCTGAACACCCTGACGATGAGCGCGGTGTTCGGGGTGGCGGTCTGGATCTTCCAGGACGGCCACTTCTCCGACGTGCTCGGGCAGACCGGGGCGCCGCTCGCGGTGGCCATCCCGGTGCTGCTGTTCTGCGTGGCGTTCGGGCTGTCGATGGACTACGAGGTGTTCGTGCTGTCCCGGGTGATCGAGCGGCACGAGCAGGGCGCCGACCTGCACACCGCGGTGGTCGAGGGGATGTCCAGCAGCGTCCGGGTGATCAGCGCGGCGGCCGGCATCCTGTCGGTGTCGTTCCTGGCGATGGTCTCGTCCGGGGTTTCCCTGATCCAGTTCTTCGGCCTCTGCGCCGCGCTGGCGATCATCCTGGACGCGCTGCTGGTCCGCCCGGTGCTGGTGCCGGCGTTCATGCGGCTGGCCGGGCAGTGGAACTGGTGGGCGCCGCGACCGCTCAAGGCCCTGCACGCCCGGCTGGGTCTGCGCGAGCACGGCTGAGGCGAAAAATCCTTATCCGCGGCGTGCGAAGTCCGTACGCCGCGCCGACCGGGCAGGTTCGCAACCATGTCGGTATCCTGTTGAAACAATCGATTACTGATCTACGCCCGACGTGTTACCCCAGGTAGTAGGCGTTTCGGAACACCTGGGGGTCACATGGCGTTCTCTTAGGATTAAGGTTTAGAGTGCCGCGCGTGAAGGTGACCTTGCAGGAAATCCGGGAGCGCACCTACAAGCCGATCGACGCGTGGTGGACCGTGCTTCTGGTCGACCCGCTGGCGTCCCGGCTGGTGCTGCTCGTGGCGCCATATCGGTGGATCACACCGAACGTTCTGACTCTGATCGCGACCATCATCGGCGTCGGCTCCATGGTCAGCTTTGCACAGGGTGACCAGCAGTGGCTGATCGTCGGTGCGGTGCTGTTCCACCTGAGCTTCGTGGTCGACTGCATGGACGGCAAGATCGCCCGGTTGAACGGCACCGGCACCGTCTTCGGGCAGTGGCTGGACTTCGTGCTCGACCGGGTGCGGGTCTTCTTCTGCGCGATCACGCTGTTCGGTGGCCAGTACGCCCAGCACCACGACGTGAAGTACCTCTGGCTGATGTCCGTGGCCATCTTCCTGGACCTGATCCGGTACCTGAACGGCAGCCAGGTCTCCAAGGTCCGCCGGGGCATGACCGACAAGCTCAACTCGCTGAAGTACCCGGTCGAGCTGAGCCCGGAGCCGGCACAGGACATGTCCGAGCCCGGTGACGAGGCGGCCGAGGAGACCACCGACACCAACGTGGCCGCCACCATCGCGGCGGCGCGGCCGAAGTCGCTGAAGAGCCGGGTCGGCGCTTACCTCAAGCGCAACCGGATCCGGACCCACCTGTTCAGCGGCATCGAGTACGAGATGTTCGTCTACATCCTGGCCCCGCTGACCGGCCTGATCTTCTCGATCACGGTCTTCGCCGGCGCGGCCATGCTCGCCTTCGAGTTCTTCCTGATCTACAAGCTGTACCGGACCACCACGGCGTACCCGGCGAAGCTCGCGGCCGCCCAGGAGAAGTACGACGCGTACCAGCAGGGCCAGGTCCCCACCGCGCTCTGACGCGTCACCCACCCGTTCCTCGAGCGCCCCGGCGGTTTTCCGCCGGGGCGTTCCCTCGTTCCCCGGTGCGGCGCAGAATGGCAGACATGGTCGAGACCGAGGCGCACACCGTTTTCCGCCAGGCACGGGACTTCCTGCTCGACCATCGCGACGACTACGACACCGCCTACCGGGACTTCGCCTGGCCCCGGCTCGAGCGGTTCAACTGGGCCCTCGACTGGTTCGACGTGATCGCCCGGGACAACGACGCCCCCGCGCTCTGGATCGTCGAGGAGGACGGGACCGAACAGCGCGTCTCGTTCGCCGAGATGTCCGAGCGGTCCAGCCGGGTGGCCGGCTGGCTGCGTGACCAGGGCGTGCGCCGCGGCGACCGGATCGTGGTGATGCTCGGCAACCAGGTCGAGCTCTGGGAGACCGTGCTCGCCGGGATCAAGCTGGGCGCGGTGCTGATCCCGGCCACTCCGCTGCTCGGGCCGGCCGACGCCGCCGCCCGGGTGGCCCGGGGCGGCGCCCGGCACGTGATCGCGATGGCCGGCGCGACCGACAAGTTCGACCAGGTGGATGCGGACATCACCAGGATCGCGGTGGGCGCGGCCGATGGCTGGCGCGATTTTCGTACGGCCTACACGTCGAGCCCGCACTTCACCCCGGACGACGTCACCGGGGCCGGGGACACGCTGCTGCTCTACTTCACCTCCGGCACCACGGCACAGCCCAAGCTGGTCGAGCACACCCACGTGTCGTACCCGGTGGGGCACCTCTCGACGATGTACTGGATCGGGCTGCGCCCCGGCGACGTGCACCTGAACATCTCGTCGCCGGGCTGGGCCAAGCACGCCTGGAGCAACGTCTTCGCCCCGTGGAACGCGCAGGCCTGCGTGTTCATCTACAACTACACCCGGTTCGAGCCGAGCCGGCTGATGGCCGAGATGCAGCGCTGCGGGGTGACCAGCTTCTGCGCGCCGCCGACCGTCTGGCGGATGCTGATCCAGGCCGACCTGACCGAGCTGAAGACGCCGCCCCGGGTCGCGGTCGGCGCCGGCGAACCGCTCAACCCCGAGGTGATCGAACAGGTCGCGGCGCAGTGGGGTGTGACGATCCGGGACGGTTTCGGGCAGACCGAGACGTCCGTGCAGATCGCCAACAGTCCCGGCCAGCCGGTGAAGCCCGGTTCGATGGGACGGCCGGTGCCGGGCTTCCGGATCGCGCTGCTCGACCCGGTCACCGGCGCCGAGGCGGCCGAGGGCGAGATCTGCGTGGCCATGGAGCCGCGGCCGGTCGGGCTGATGGTCGGCTACCACGGTGACCCGGAGCTGACCGCCGAGCGGATGGCCGGCGGTTTCTACCACACCGGTGACGTCGCCTCCCGGGACGACGACGGCTACATCACGTACGTGGGTCGCACCGACGACGTGTTCAAGGCGTCCGACTACCGGATCTCGCCGTTCGAGTTGGAGAGCGTGCTGATCGAGCACGAGGCCGTGGTGGAGGCCGCCGTGGTGCCGTCGCCCGACCCGGTGCGGCTGGCCGTGCCGAAGGCGTACGTGCTGCTCGCCGACGGGTGGGCGGCGGACGAGACGACCGCGGCGGCGATCTTCGCGCACGCCCGGGAGCACATGCCGCCGTACGCACGGATCCGCCGGCTGGAGTTCGCCGAGCTGCCCAAGACGATCTCCGGCAAGATCCGGCGGGTGGAGTTGCGCGCCGCCGAGGTGGCCAAGCACGCCGACGTCACTGCCACCCCACCGGGCGAGTTCAGCGGCTGATCGCCCGGCTATCTTTGCCCGATGCCGCGCCGCCGCCTGATGTATCTGCTCGCCGTCGTCGCGATGCTGGGGCAGATGGCGTTCGCCATGGTGACCACGGCACGGCAGCAGACGCCGACCATCGACGAGCCGGTCTACGTGGCCACCGCCGCCGTCTACACCCAGCAGCACAGCCTGCGGTACAACCCGGAGCACCCGCCGCTCGGCAAGCTGATCATGGCGACCGGGCTGCTGTTCAGCGGCACGAACGAGCTGGATCCGGCGTACCCGGGCAGTCAGAGCGCGCTCGGGCGGCATCTGCTCTACGAGAGCGGCAACAACCCGTTCCGGCTGCTGTTCGCCGCCCGGCTGCCGATCATCCTGCTCACGCTGCTGTTCGGGCTGGTGGTGCTGGTCTTCGCCCGGGACCTGACCGGGCCGGCCGGCGGGCTGGTGGCGCTGGCGCTGTACGCGTTCTCACCGGACGTGATCGCGCACGGGTCGCTGGCCACGCTGGACGTGCCGGCCGCCGGGATGCTGCTGACCGCGTTCTGGCTGGCCTGGCGGGGACGGGAGCGGCCGTGGCGCTACCTGCCGCTGGCCGGGGTGGCACTCGGTGCGGCCCTGGCGACCCGGGCGAACACGCTCGTGGCCGTACCCCTGCTGGTCCTTGTGGCGGCCTGGTCCATGTGGCATGCGCAACGTGCGCAGCCTGCCGCAACCGGGCTCGAAGCGGCCGGCGCGGAAGCGGCGCCCGATCCGGAAGCAGCGGCCGCGCCCCCGGCGAAAACGGTCACGCGGCGGCTGCTGTTCAGTGCCGGGGCGCTGATCGGAACCGGACTGATCGCGGTCGCTGTGGTCTGGGTCGTCTACCTGGTCGTCGATCCGCACCTGCGCTGGACCACCCCGCCGCGCCTGCCGCACCCGGACGGGCTGAAGGGCCTGGCCGTCGACTGGCTGCCGTTCCCGCAGGCCTACCGGGACGGCATGCTGATCCAGTTCAAGTTCGAGCGGCAGACCTTCAACGGCTTCCTGCTCGGCGAGGCCTACCGGGGCAACCTCTGGTACTACCTGCCGGTCGCGCTGCTGATCAAGACGCCGCTGGGCATGCTCGTGCTCTGGGCGGCCGGCGCGGTCACCATGCTGTTCGTTCCCCGGGTCCGGGCGGCCGCGGTCTACCTGCTGCCGGTCTCGGCCCTGCTGCTGCTCGTCGCGATGACCGGCTCCCGGGACTACGGCACCCGCTACGCGATCTTCCTGCCGCTCTTCCTGTCCGTCGCGGCGGCCTCCGTCACCCTGATCAGAATCCGCTGGGTGCTCCCGGTCGCCGCGGTCCTGGCGCTGACCGTCGCGGTCAGCTCGCTGCGGACGTTCCCGTATTACCTGCCGTACTCGAACGAGGCCTTCGGTGGGACCGCGAACACCCATCTCAACCTGCACGACTCCAACGTCGACTGGGGTCAGGACCTGGCCCGGTTGTCGCAGAAGCTCAAGACCGACTACGCCGGCGAGAAGATCTGGCTGATCTACAAGGGCAGCGGAGTTCCCGCCTATTACGGCATCAACGCCGCGAATCCCTACGCGGTCCCGTTCGAGCAGGTGCACGGCATCCTGGTGGTCTCCGACTCCCGGGTCGCGCTCGCCAGCCCCCGGCTCAAGCCGTTGCTGGACAGCAGCACGCCGATCGACCAGGTCGGGTACTCGATGACGATCTACCGGCGGTAGAAAACCGCCCCTGGTGGTTACCGGCCGGTAATGCTTAGGTGAAGCGATGACGCATTACGACATCGTGATCGTGGGCAGCGGCTTCGGCGGCAGTGTCAGCGCGTTGCGCCTGACCGAGAAGGGCTACCGGGTCGGTGTGCTCGAGGCCGGTCGCCGCTTCACCCCCGACACGCTGCCGAAGACGTCATGGGACCTGCGGAGTTTCCTCTGGGCGCCGAAGTTCGGTCTGCGCGGGATCCAGCGGATCACCCTGCTCAAGGACATCATGGTGCTGTCCGCGGCCGGGGTCGGCGGCGGCTCGCTGGTGTACGCCAACACGCTCTACCAGCCGCCCGCCCCGTTCTTCGCCGACCCGCACTGGGCCGGGATCACCGACTGGGCGCAGGAGCTGGCCCCGCACTACGACCAGGCGTCCCGGATGCTCGGCGTGACCGAACAACCGACGATGACGCCCTCCGACGTGGTGATCAAGCAGGTGGCCGAGGACATGGGCGTCGGGGACACGTTCCGGCGTACCCCGGTGGGGGTTTTCTTCGGTGAGCCGGGGAAAACCGTGCCGGACCCGTATTTCGGCGGGGCCGGCCCGGACCGGACCGGCTGCACCGAGTGCGGCAACTGCATGATCGGGTGCCGGGTCGGCGCGAAGAACCGGCTCGACGTCAACTACCTCTACCTCGCCGAGAGCAAGGGCGCCACCGTGCACCCGGACACCGAGGTCACCGCGCTGCGGCCGGCCGGCGACGGCTGGCGGATCGAGACACGTGCCGGCACGTTCACCGCCGATCAGGTGATCCTCTCGGCCGGCGCGCTCGGCACCCAGCGGCTGCTGCACGCGATGCGGGACACCGGCGTGCTGCCCCACCTCTCCGATCGGCTGGGTTCGCTCACCCGGACCAACTCGGAGGCGCTGCTCGGCGCGGAGACCAAGAAGGTGCCGGCCCAGCCGTTCTCCACCGGGGTGGCGATCACCTCGTCGTTCCACCCGGACCCCACCACCCACATCGAGCCGGTCCGCTACGGTCCGGGCAGCAATGCCATGGGTCTGCTCTCCACGCTGCTGGTGGACGGCGGCGGCCGGATGCCGCGCCCGCTCCGATTCCTCTGGAACTGCGTGCGTCACCCGATGGTGCTGGCCTACTCGATCTCGGTGCGCCGGTGGAGTGAACGGACCATCATCGCGCTGGTCATGCAGACTTTGGACAATTCCTTGACGGTACGACGGACCAGGCGCGGCCGGCTAACCACCCGCCCCGGCCACGGTGACCCGAACCCGACCTGGATCCCGGCCGGTCACGACGCGGTGCGCCGGATCGCCGACCGGATCGACGGCTTCCCGGGCGGCACTGTCGGGGACATCTTCAACATCCCGATGACCGCGCACATCCTGGGCGGCGCGACGATCGGCGAGTCCGCGGACAGTGGCGTGGTGGACGGGTACCACCGGGTGTTCGGCTACCCCGGCCTGCACGTGGTGGACGGGTCCGCGGTCCCGGCCAACCTCGGGGTGAACCCGTCACTGACGATCACGGCACTCGCGGAGCGGGCCATCGCGCTGTGGCCGAACAAGGGCGAGCCGGACGTGCGGCCCGCGCTGGGCGCGGCGTACCGGCGGGTGGCACCGATCGCGCCGCACTCCCCCGCGGTGCCGGCACACGCCCCGGCCGCTCTCCGCCCCCACTGACCCTCGCCGCGCGGCTAGCGTCCTCGCTATGACTCTCACCGGAAAGACCGCACTGGTGACCGGAGGCTCGCGCGGCATCGGGCGGGCCATCGTCCGCCGCCTGGCCGCGGACGGCGCCCGGGTCGTCTTCACCTACCACTCCGACCGGGATGCCGCGGACAGCCTGGTCGCCGAACTCGATGACGCCGTCGCGGTCCGCTGCGACCAGGCCGACCCGGCCACCCTCCCGGCGATCCTCGAACCGGTCCGGGACGGACTGGACATCCTGGTCAACAACGCCGGGGTCGCCGACCACACCACGATCGCCGAGGTCACCCCGGCGGCCTTCGACCGGGTGATGACGATCAACGCGAAGTTCCCGCTGCTCGCGGTCCAGGCGGCCGGCCCGCTGCTGCGCGACGGCGGGCGCATCGTCAACGTGTCCACGCTGAACACCGTGGTCGCCGGGCCCGGGATGGTCCTCTACTGCGCCAGCAAAGCGGCATTGGAGCAGGTCACCGCAGTGGCGGCGAAGGAGTTCGGCCCGCGCGGCATCACCGCGAACACGGTCTCACCGGGTGCCACCGACACCGACATGCTCCGCGGCGTGAACTCACCGGAGGCGATCGCGGCGACCGCGGACTTCACCGCGCTCGGCCGGCTCGGTCAGCCGGAGGACGTGGCGGCGGTGGTCGCCTTCCTGGCCGGTCCGGACTCCGGCTGGATCACCGGCCAGAACATCCGCGCCACCGGCGGCCTCCTGATCTGACCCGGGGCCCGGTCTGCGGATCCGGGGCCCGGTCTGCGGATCCGGCGCGGGCTCGCGGGCCCGCGAGCGGGGCGGCGCGGGGCGGCGCGGCGCGGGGCGGGGAGTTGGGGCGAGCCGCCCCGGCACCGGAGAATCGGCGACGAGGCGGCTCGAATTCAGGGGCACCGGATCAGGGGCCGGTGCGGGTACCCTCAGCCGCGGGCTGAGTGGGCGCCGGGACGGTGTCCGGCGGGACGGGGCGTGCGGTCGCCACCGCGGTGGCGATCACGAACGCCACCAGGGTGGACAGTGCAAGAACCCGGACAGCGCGTCTCATCGAGTCTCCTGAAGGCCTGGGAGCGCTCCCAGCTGCGACGTTACCGCACATTCACGAGTTCGAAAAGGGTCTGCGGCGACCCATTACGAGCAGCGCCGACCACCCTCCGCTCCCGGACGGATGCGCAGAGGAATTGCGACATGCCAAGAGAGGCAATTTGCAATGCGTGCCATGTGCGCGACACAATGAATGTGACGACGACTAATCGCGGCATGCCCCTCGCTCGCGTACAGCCGTCACCCGAATGACATCGCTGTAGGAGCGAACACAACATGGCCAAGCAGATAATTACCCTTCTGACCGACGACCTCGACGGCGGGGAGGCCGACCGCACCGTCGAATTCGGACTCGACGGCGTGAACTACACGATCGACCTGTCCGAGAAGAACGCCGGCAAGCTGCGTAAGGCCCTGGAACCGTTCCTCTCCGCGGCCACCCGGCTGGGCCGTTCCGGCGTCACTCCGACGGTTGCCCGCCGGACCGCGCCGGCCGCCTCCAGCCGGACCAGCCGTGACCAGAATCAGGCCATTCGAGAGTGGGCCAACAAGAACGGCTACCCCGTTTCCGAGCGTGGCCGGATCCCGAGCAACGTCGTCGAGGCGTACCACGCCAAGCGCTGATTGACCGCATGCTGTGAAACGGCGCCACCGGGTCTCCCCGGCGGCGCCGTTTCGCGTGAAAGAGCAGGCCACGGCGGAGTGAAAGCCCTGCTCACGATCGTGGCGGCCGGAACGGAAGCCGGCACGGCGCGGCCCGGCACGGAACGGGACGCCCGGGAAAGCGCACGGAACGGCGAGCCGGCGGAAAGCACCGCCCACGCGGAACGGCGACCGGGGAAAGGGCAGGTCACGATCCTGACGCCGGAGAACGCCGAGCACGCCCGCCCACGAGATGGGACGCGGATGATCGGCGTCAATCCGCGCTCGCCGGCGCCGCCGATCCGGGCCGATTCCGCCGATCATTGCCGGAACAAGGATCCCCGATGATCTCCAAGATCGGGGCGGGAGCGCGGGGATCGGCGCCGGGGCGGCAATTCGCCGGGCGAACCGTAATGACCGGTAGAAGTGGCCGCCGGCGGCATCCGGGCACTGCCACCGAGCGGATCACCGCCGGTGGCGGCGGGACGATCGAAGGCGCAGCCCGGGTCGTACCGGAAATTTTAAAGGCGAACCGGAAATCGTGACGCCGGGCCGGTACCGGGCCGACCTGTCGCCACCGGACCGGCGCAGCCGGTGAAACACCGGAATGGCGGCGGGAAACCGATTCGACGCGGCCGGTACGGGTACGCCGTCCAGCATGCGTGTCGTCATCGTGGGCGCGACCGGTAACGCCGGTACCGCGCTGCTGCGCCGTCTCCGCAACGAACCCGGCGTCGAGGCGATCGGGGTCGCCCGGCGCCTCCCGGAGGACGGCAGCCCGCACGCCGGCCTCGAGTGGCACTCGGTCGACATCGGCCGGGACGACGCACAGGCCCGGCTCACCCAGATCTTCGCCGGCGTGGACGCGGTGGTGAACCTGGCCTGGCAGATCCAGCCGAGCCACGACGCCCGGCAGCTGTACCGGGCGAACGTGCTGGGCAGCCGCACGGTGTTCCGGGCCGTGCTGCGCGCCGGGGTCGGCACGCTGGTGCAGGCGTCCTCGGCCGGGGTGTACGCACCCGGGCCGAAATGGGCGTACGTGAAGGAGACCTGGCTGCGGACCGGCATCCCGGAGTCGTCCTACAGCCGGCACAAGGCGCTCGTCGAACGGATGCTCGACGAGATCGAGTCGGATCACCCGACGCTGCGCGTGGTCCGGCTGCGACCGGGACTGATCTTTCAGCGGGACGCCGGGACCGGGACCGGCATGCTGGTGCCCGCCCGGCTGCTGCGGTACGGCCGGGTGCCGGTGCTGCCGGCCCACCCCGGGCTGCGGCTGCAGGCGGTGCACGCGGACGACCTGGCCGACGCCTACCTGCGGGTGCTGCGCGCCGACGTGCGCGGCGCGTTCAACATCGCGGCCGGGCCGGTGCTCGATCCGGCGGCGCTGGCCCGGGCGTTCCACGGGGTGGCGGTGCCGGTTCCCGGGTTCGCCCTGGAGGGCGCGGCCGCGCTGAGCTGGCTGCTGCGGCTGCAACCTGTCGATCGCGGATGGGTCCGGCTGGCCTTGAAGGCGCCGTTGATGTGCTGCGATCGTGCCGCCGAGCAGCTCGGCTGGCGGCCGCGGACGAACGCGGTGAGCGCCTTGCACGAGGTGGTCGCCGGGCTGACCGAGCGGGCCGGGCGGCCGGCGGGTGGGCCCGGCTGGTTGTCAGGGGTGTCGCGAAAGGTCTGAGGCGCCCCTGACAGCCAGCCGGCAACCGGTCAGACGGCGACCGACGTGCTGGCGCGCATCCAGGCGAGGACCTCGGTGGGGCCGAGCGGACTGGAGAACAGGAAACCCTGGCCGAGCGGACAGCCCAGTTGCAGCAGCACGTCCCGGTGGGCCACGTCCTCGATCCCCTCGGCCACGATCGTCATCTGCAGGGACCGGGCCAGGCTGATGATCCCGCCGACCAGGGCGAGCGGCTGCGCGCTGACCACGATGTCGTCGATGAACGTCTTGTCGATCTTCACGACGTCGATCGGGCGCTGGCGCAGGTAGCCGAGCGAGGAGTAGCCGGTGCCGAAGTCGTCGATGGCGATCCGGATGCCCATCTCGCGCAGCGTGCCGAGGTCGGCCCAGACCCGCTGCTCGTCGTCCTTCATCAGCAGCGTCTCGGTGATCTCCAGCATCAGCGACTCCGGCGGCACACCGGTGTGGTGCAGCGCGGCGCGCACCTGGTCGACGAAGCCGGGCTCGCGGAACTGGCGGACCGAGACGTTCACGCTCATGTACGGGGCGGGAGCGGGCGCCAGGATCCGCCGCCAGTCGGCGACCGTGCGCAGCGCCTCCTCCAGCACCCAGCGGCCCATCGGCACGATCAGCCCGCTCTCCTCGGCCACCTCGATGAACTGGTCCGGGGTGATCACGCCACGGGTCGGGTGGTGCCAGCGGACCAGTGCCTCGAAGCCGACCGCCGCGCCGGTGGGCAGGTCCACGATCGGCTGGTAGTGCAGCAGGAAGTGGCCCTCGTTGACCGCGTGGTCCAGCGCCGAGCGCAGCTCCAGGCGCTCCACCATCTCGTCGTGCAGGTGCCGCTGGTAGCGCCGCCACTGGTTCTTGCCGGCGCCCTTGGCCACGTAGAGCGCCAGGTCGGCCTGGCGCAGCAGCTCGGCCGAGTCGGTCGCCTCGAGCGTGGTGGTGATGCCGATGCTGGTCATCGCGTACAGCGGCTTGGCGTCGGTGTCGATCGGCGTGCCGAGCGCGGCCAGGATCCGGTTCGCGGTCTCCTCCACCGCGCCCGGGTCGTCGGCGTTCTCGATCAGCGCGGCGAACTCGTCGCCGCCGAGCCGGGCCGCGGTGTCGTCGGCGCGCAGCGAGGCGGCCAGCCGGTGCGCCACCTCGATCAGCAGCTGGTCGCCGATCGCGTGGCCGAGCGTGTCGTTGACGATCTTGAAGTCGTCCAGGTCGATGAAGAGCACGCCGACCACCGAGCCGTCCCGGGCGCTCCGGGCCAGGGCGTGCTCGAGCCGGTCGTGGAAGAGCACCCGGTTGGCCAGGCCGGTCATCGCGTCGTGGAACGCCTGGTGGGTGAGCTCGCGCTCGAGTTTGCGCTGCTCGGTGACGTCCCGCATGGTGATGACCAGGCCGGCCACGCTGGGGTCCGCGCGCAGGTCACGGCAGTGCAGTTCGAGGAGCAACTCGGTACGCCGGACACCCACCGCCCGGAAGTCGAACTGCTGCTGGTCGAACTCGCCGGCCCGGGCCGCGCCCAGCACCCCGGCCAGCCGGTCCCGGTCACCCTCGTGCATCACGTCGGTGACCCGCACCCCGGTCGGGTCGGCCCCGAAGACGCCGAGCGCGGAGGGGCTGGCGTACCGGATCCGGTCGTCGTGATCGACGATGGTGATCACGTCGGCGGTGTTCAGGATCAGCGTCCGGAAGTACATCTCGCTGTTGCGCTGGGCCACCTCGTGACTCAGCGCGACCCGCTCCAGGGCCAGCGCCACCTGCCCGGCCAGCACCTCCACCGACCGCTGCAGCTCGCGCAGCGCCCAGCTCGGCGCGCCCACGTGCAGCACACCGACGAGCGGGTCGCCGGTCGGCCGGTCCGGCAGCACCATCGGGCAGCGCAGCGTCTCGGCGAACTGGGTGAGCCGGACCGAGACCGCCCAGTCCACGTCCCGGGTCTGCACCACCCGGCCCGAGGTGCCGGTGGCCCGGTCCACCGCGGCCTGCGCGGCGGCCTCCGGGGCCGGCTGCTCGGGCTGCGCGATGCTGATCGCCAGCACCACGCCGTGCGGCACGTCGCCGGGCAGCAGCTGGGCCACCGTGGTCCGGACCGCGAGCCCGACCGCCTCGGCGTCGGCCGCCGAGACCAGCGCCGCGGAGGCCTCGCGCAGCGCCCGCTCCCGGGCCAGCGCCTGCCCGTGACTCGTCATGATCCCGGACATCCGGGCCAGCACCAGCATCACCATCAGCAGGCTCAGCGCGGCGACCAGGAACAACCCGGCCACCTGACTGTCCTGGAAGAGCTTGACCATCAGTACGGCCGGCGCGGCCAGCGCGGCGACCGCGAGCAGGGCGAGCCGCCCCCGGCTGGTCTCGGCGGCCGGCACCACCGACGGGCGGGTCAGCTCGGCCATCGACGGGATCAGCGCGGCCATCCCGGCGGTGGCGTACAGCGCGAGCTGCCCGTACGCGGACTCCCGGGCCACGTCGGCGATCAGCATCACGCCGGTGCCGGCGCCCAGCCAGTACCCGGAGGCGACCAGCCGGCCGGGCACCGTGGCCAGCCGGATCAGCAGTCCCAGGCAGAGCAGGTCACCGACCGGCATGGCGAGTTCGGCGCCGGCGCTGAAGTCGCCGTCCAGCTGCGGGCCGACCACGAACGTCCAGATCAGCAGCGCCACCCCGGACGTGACGATCAGCGCGTCGAGCAGACCGGGCACGTCCCGGGACGCGCCGGTGCGCCGGGCCACGAACCCGGCCAGCGCGAACGCCAGCACCGGGTAGGAGATCAGCAGCAGCGCGACGCCGGCCGAGTCCAGCCAGACCAGCCACTGGGTGAGGAACGCGGGCGCCGAGGCGAGCGCGCCACCGAGCCCGGAGAGCAGGGCCGCGCCGGAGAGCAGCCACCACGGCACCCGGTCGTCCGGCTGGCTGCGGTACGTGCCGAGCAGCACGGCGCCGGACGCGGACAGGCCGCCGATCAGGCAGAGCCAGCCGTGCAGGGCGGGTTCCAGGCCAAACACCACGCCGAGGACCACGATCCAGGCGCCGAAGAGGGCGGCCGGCCACCGCGTGGGCATCCCGCTGCCTCCCCGACCTCGATCCGCTGCGACGTACTGATCGGCCCCGGGATCACGGATCTGAGCGAAAGGGCACAATCGTCTGGTGCTCCTCGAGTTCGTACGCGCCCACACCGTGCTCGCACCGGTCCCGTTCGTCCCGGAGATCGACCTCCGGCAGGCCGAGGAGCCGATCGCGCTCTGGGAGGCCACCGAGGCGGCCGGGCCTGAGCAGCCACCGCCGTTCTGGGCGTTCGCCTGGGCCGGCGGGCAGGCGCTGGCCCGGCACATCCTGGACGACCCGGAGCTGGTCGCCGGGCGCAGCGTGCTCGACCTGGCCACCGGCTCCGGCCTGGTGGCGGTCGCCGCGGCGAAGGCAGGTGCCCGGCCGGTGACCGCGAACGACATCGACCCGCTGTCGCTGGCGGCCGCCGCGGCCAACGCCGAGGACAACCGGGTCGAGGTGCGCACCGTCGAGGCCGACCTGCTGGACACCGACGACCGGTACGGGGTGATCCTGGCCGGTGACGTCTTCTACAGCCGGGAGATGGCCGGGCGGGTGCTGCCGTACCTGCGCCGGGCGGCCGGCCGGGGCTCGCTGGTGCTGGTCGGTGACCCGGGCCGGGCCTATCTGCCGACGGGGCTGCTGAAGCGGGCCACGTACGACGTACCGGTCTCGAAGGCGCTGGAGAGCGTCGACGTCCGCCGGACCACCGTTTGGCAGGTTGTCTGACCTTTTGCTGGCATTTCGCCTGTCAGATTCCCGACAGCGCTCCGGTGCCTCCGTCGCTTTGGCTGGACCCGGGGTACCGCCATGGAATTGCGCCAGCTCAAAATGTTCGCCGCCCTCGCGGAGGAATTGCATTTCGGCCGGGCCGCCGCCCGGGAACGGGTCGCCCAGTCCGGGCTGAGTCAGAGCCTGAAACGGCTGGAACGCGAGCTGGACGTCGTCCTGATCGAGCGGGACACCCACCACGTGCACCTGACCCCGGCCGGCCGGGCGTTCCTGGCCGAGACCCGCCGCGTCCTGCTGCACCTCGACCGGGCCTCGGCCGCCGCGCAACGGGCCGCCCGGCCGGTGCGCCGGCTGCGCGCCGGGATCGTCGACGCCAGCTACGAGTCGATGCCGTGCATCCTGCGCCGGCTCGAGGAGCAGCACCCGGACCTCGAGGTGCACACCGTCGAGGCGGGCGCCTGGGAACAGTTCGACCTGCTCCTGGACGGGGTGCTGGACGTGGCGGTGGGCCGGGCCACGATGGCGCCGGTCGGCATCGCCGCCGAACTGCTGCGCCTCGACCCGATGGGCGTGCTGATGCTGCCCGGGCACCGGTTCGCCGAGTTGCCCGCGGTGCCGGTCGGCCGGCTCGAAGGAGAGCCGCTGCTGATGGCGGAACGACGCCGGACCGCCGACCTGCGCCGGTTCATCACCGACCTGTGCCGGTCGGTGGGGTTCCCGCCGACGTTCTACCGCGGGACCGTGGAGAGCGTGAACGCCGGCGCCGACCTGGTCCGCCGGGGCCGCTGCCTGCTCTGCGCGCCGGCCTCGTGCCTGCCGGAGCCGTCCGGGCTGGCCTGGCGGCCGCTCTCGGCGCCGGCCGCGCCGTACCCGTGGTCGGTGCTCTGGCGCGAGGGCGACCCGTCGCCGATGGTCGGCTCGGTGCTGGCCTGCGCCCGAGCCCTGTCGCGCGACCGCGGGTGGCTGTGACCTCCGGTTATCACGCCCGCTGATGAGCCGTGCGGGAATCGGTACTTTCCGGCCGCCGCACCCTTTCGTTAACTGGACCGGTGCCCAGCCGGCCAGAAGGCGAACCGGTGGAGGCGACTCCCGGATTCCAGGCCTGGATCGCGCGGTTCCGCACCGTCCGCGTGGACGGTGAACCGCTCTGGGTCGTCGGGGGCGACCAACTCCGGGACCACGCTCAGATGACAGATCTGTTCAGGAGGCTCCACCATGCCGAAGACACCGAGCGGGAAGGGCGGTAAACGACCGTCCCGGAAGTCCCCGGAGCCGGAGCCGGCCGGCGAGGACATCCAGGTCTACGACCTGGACGATCTCGAAACCCCGGTGATGACCACACCGCGGGACATGCCGGTTCCGGAACCGGCGAGCAAGCGTCCCGCGCGCCAGAAGACCACCAGCGGACCGCCATCGGTCTGGGTCGACGGCGAGGCGTTCCACCGGGTCGAGGGCGACATCCTGCTCGACGAGGACCAGTTCCACATCTACCGGGAGGCGCAGCGGGTCCTGCAGGGGCACCGGGAGACCACCCTGCTGTTCGAGAAGGCCGGGCTGCAGACCGCTCAGGTGCACCAGTACGGTGCCGCGACCAGCGCGCTGGTCGGCATCGTGGACGGCGGCAAGCTGGTGCGCTGGGCGCCCGGCACGGTCCTGCGCTACTGCGTGCTGCGCCAGACGTTCCCCGAGCACGAGTGGTACACCGAGATCGTCGAGAACATGCTCCGGGCCACCGAGGACTGGGCCGCGGTCTGCGGGGTGGACTTCGAGTACGTGAAGAAGGCCGACGACAGCGACAGCCTGCGTCCGCCGGGGGTGGTCTTCCCGGTCCGGCACATCGACACCGGCGGGACGTTCATCGCCGCGGCGTTCTTCCCCAACGACCCGGTCAGCCGGCGCCGGGTCCTGATCGACCCCTCCTACTTCAGCACCACCGGGTACAACCGCGTCGGCGTGCTGCGGCACGAGCTGGGCCACGTGCTCGGCTTCCGGCACGAGCACACCCGGTCCGGCGCGCCGCAGGTCTGCCCGGACGAGGACATGACCGGCACGTTCGACCTGACCGCGTACGACCCGCACTCGGTCATGCACTACTTCTGCGGCGGTGTCGGCTCGCGGGCCCTGGCGATCACCGAGGTGGACCGCGCCGGTTCGCAGTTCCTCTACGGCCCGCCCCTGAACCGCTTCCAGCTCCTGAAGCCCTGAAAGGTTGATCAGAGATGACCACCATCAGCGAGACCAGCACTCCGGCGACCACCGACAGCCAAACCTCGGCGCCAACCTCGGCCGCCCCGGCTCAGCGCCGCAGCTACCTGCCGGCCAAGTCGACCGACCGCCGCCCGGTGACCGACCCCGAGGCGACCCTGCGCGAGCAGCTCGACGACCAGCGCTACCTGGACATGCGCACCGACATGGGCCTGCAGTACGTCGACGGCCTGCGGATCCCCAGCTACGGCGACATGTCCGTACCCGGATACCGGATGGTGCCGGTGAACGTGGCCCGCGAGTACGGCCTGGCCGGGCTCACCGAGGGCGAGGACCCCCTGGAGGAGATCGAGATCGACGAGCCGACCACCGAACCGGTCGGCGCCGTCGACGGCAACAGCGTGCCCACCTTCGTCGAGGGCATCAGGGGCCAGCACCTGTTCGACATCCTGAACGCCACCCTGCTCGCCCAGCTCGCGGCGAACGCGAAGTTCGACCGGGAGCAGGACCCGATCAACTGGACCCGGTTCTACGGGAAGGTGCTGGAGAACGTCGGCTTCGTCGTACCGGAGTTCTCGTTCTTCGGGCTGCGCTCGAGGGACGCCCGGTTCAGCATGGACCAGGCCGTACTCAAGGTGATCGCGGCGATCCTGACGCCGACCCAGGTCGAGCTCGCCAAGGCGTCCTTCGACGCCCTGCAGAGCCTGCGCTCGGACGACCGGCGGCTGCAGATCTTCCGCCGTAACTCCAGCGACAACCGGTCCGGCAACTTCCAGATCAGCTCGGTCGGCGAGAGCAAGGCCGGGATCGTGTCCCTGAAGCTGAACGCGTTCTTCTTCAAGACCGACGAGCAGGTCACCGACGTGCTCTGGTTCAAGTTCCGCAGCGCCAGCACCACGTTGCAGGCGACCCGGACCACCCTGGTGCTCAACGACCAGGTGTACGACCGGCTCCGGCAGTCCATCCTCGACAAGCTCGGCAACCGCGGCCTGAACTTCATCGGCGGCCTCGAGCTGTCCGACGTCTGAGGCGGCGTACCCATGTCCGACCTGCGCTCCTTCGTCCGTGACCTCGACATCGGCCCGGTCCTGGACGGGTCGGTCGACCTGGACGGCCCCGCGGCTTCGGCCGCGGTGGTCTCCGGGTGCGTGGCGGTGTTCTCCGCCGCCACCTCCACCGCGCACAAGCGGGACGTGCTGCAGTGCCTGCTGCTCGCGCAGCTGGCCGCGAACGCCAAGGCCGACCGGCACCGGGACGCCACCACCTGGTACGGCACGTACCAGAAGACCCTGGAGCAGGTCGGCTGGGTGGTGTCGGCGAGCAGCCGGTCCAGCCGGTTCCGGGCGTCCACCGCGCACTTCACCATCGGCGACGTGGCCGCCGACTCGTTCAAGGAACGCAACGAGCCGGGTGAGACGGCCGCGGTCGCCGGGGCGTTCCAGTCCTTCGCCGCGAACCCGGGGCTGGCCGCGAACCTGGTGTTCGAGTGCCCGAGTCACTCCGGCGGGATCGGCAACCTCCAGGTCGCACTGGCCGACGAGGTGGCGAACGGCACCGTCGGCCTGCAGGTGCTGGGCGTGACCTTCGAGACCCCGGAGTACGTCGCGCGCCTGGTCACGCACGACTTCGGGGAACAAGCCAAGATCCAGGTGTCGTACACCGCGTCCACGTTGAACGAACAGACGTTCGGCAAGGTGCGTGCCGCGATCGACAAGAAGCTGGCGGGCCGGTTCGACGCGTCGGTGGCGGTCATCTAGACCCGCCCGCCTCCTGCAAGATCAATTGGGCCAGGGCGTGGCCGTCCTCGACGGTCACGTCCGGTTCCGGGCTGAGCACCGGGTCGTCCGGGTCGACCCGGCCGGACGGCATCAGGACGGCCCGGCCCACGTCGGCGCGCCGGGCGCAGGCCACGTCCCGGCGCCGGCTGTCCCCGACGAACCAGCACCCGGACGGCGGCACCCCGAGCGCGTCGGTGGCGTTCCAGATCATCTGCGGGTTGGGTTTGCGGACACCGGCCTCGTCGCTGTAGACCTGCACCGCGAACAGGTGCCCGACCCCGGCCTTCGCCAGGAAGTCCCGGTGCGCGGCCCCGCACAGCGTGTTGCTGACCACGGCCAGCGGAACCCCGGCCGCGGTGTACGCCGCCAGCGCCTCCGGGATGCCCGGCCGCAGCTCCCAGTCGTCGCGCCAGGCCCAGTCGTAGCTGAGCTTGGCCACCGCGCCCCGGACCGGCACCTGCGCGGCCGGCGGCCAGCCCCGGATCACGAACCGTTCCCAGACCTCGGCCTGCGGCAACTCGTCCGGCCAGTCCTCGTCCCGCCACCGGGAGTAGGCCTCGGCGCCGTCGGTGAGGCCCCGCTGGATCTCGCCCGGTTGCAGCGCGCCCCGGACCAGGTTGAAGATCCGCAGCACCAGCTCGGGCGGGGCGATCCGCCGGGAGTCGCGGGCATCCGCGAGCACCCCGCCGAAGTCCAGCAGCAGCGCGGCCGGGATCATCGCTGCCCCAGCGTCCAGGCGCGCACCCCGCCGACGATGCCGGCCGTGTTCGGCACCACCACCACGTCGTCACCCATCCGGGCGAGCTGCGCCGCGGTGATCAGCCGGGAGTTGCCGCCGCCCAGATAGACCCGGTCCCAGAGGAAGACCGGCCGGAACCCGTCGATCACGTTGCGGACCCGGCGGGACCAGAGCGCGTCACCGAGCCGGCGGCGCTCGTGCTCACCGATGTAGGTGTCGTAGGACATCCCCCAGCGCACCGGGGCCTGGGACATCTCCAGGTGCGGGGCCAGCTCGCCGCCGTCGAAGAGCGCACAGCCCAGCCCGGTCCCGAGGGTCAGCACCAGCTCGCAGCCGGTGCCGGCGACCACACCGGCGCCGTGCACCTCGGCGTCGTTGAGCACCAGCGTGGGCAGCCCGAACTCCTCGGCCAGCGCGGTCCGCGCGTCGAACCCGCGCCACGCCTCGAGCAGCTCCGGGTCCACTTTGGTGCGTGGCCCGCTCCTGGTCACGTAGTGCGGCGTCGCCACCACCACCCCGTGCCGGATCATGCCGGGCATCCCGACCGTGACCCGATCCGCGTTCGGCAGCTGCTCGGCGAGCGCGACGAGCGTCTTCACGAACAGGTCAGGCGGCAGAGGATAGGGCGTGGGCACCCGGATCGGGTGGGCCCGCATGGTGCCCGCCTCGTCCAGCACCGAACCCTTGATCCCGCCGCCGCCGCAGTCGATCGTCAGCGTGAAAGCCACCCGGCCAGTCTGCACGCGAACCACCTCCCCGCACCGCAATTGTGCCGGGACACACCCGCCTTCGGCCTTTCATTTTTTCGGTACGCATACGGAGCGCCTGTCCGCAGGCTACGAGCCGAGTCCCGCCCGTGAGGCCGCCGCGAGACCGCAGCCACCCCCGACCGCGACGCGCCTCCCGACCCGCAACAGCCCTTGCGTGGGGAGTTGCGGCGCGCTCCGCACCCAAAATCCCCACACACGAACCACCACAACCCTACGTGGGGAGTTGCGGCGCGCTGCGCACCCAAAGTCCCCACACACGAACCGCCACAGCCTTGCGTGGGGAGTTACGGCGCGCTCCGCACCCAAAGTCCCCACGCGGGGGTCGCTACGGCGGAGGGTCAGTTGGACTCTTCGGCCCAGACCCGCCAGTTGTCGAGGACGCCGTGCAGGGCCGGGGTGAGCCAGCCCGGGGCGGAGCGGCGGAAGACGCCCGGGTCCATCGTTCCGGCGCCGGACGGCAGGGCGCCGACCAGGTGCGGGACCAGGTCGCTGAGGTTGGCCCAGTGGACGAGTTCGGGGTCGGCGGGCCAGGCGCCGAGGATCACCTTGGCGGAGACGCCACGGCGGGCCAGGGCTTCCAGAGTGAGCGCGGTGTGGTTCAGCGTGCCGAGGCCGGCCCGGGCGACCACCAGGACGTTCGCGCCCAGCGCGGTGGCCAGGTCGGCGAAGGTCCAGGCGTCGCCGGACGGGCGGAGACCCATCGGCACCAGGAGGCCGCCCGCGCCCTCGACCAGGACCAGGTCGTGCTTGTCGGCTTCGGCGCGGATCGCGTCGACCACGTCGTAGAGCTCCAGCGGCGGCAGCTCGGCGACCCGGGCGGCGGCCAGCGGGGCGAGGGGTTCGGGGTATTCGGCAAGGGTGCGGACCGTGTCCGGGCCGGCCAGCCGGGTGATCACCTCGGCGTCGGTCGGTGCACCGGTGATCGTGCCGGTCTGACCGGGTTTGATCACCGCGACGCGCAGGCCGGCGGACTGTGCCACGGAGGCCACCGCGGCGGTGGTGATGGTCTTGCCGACCTCGGTGTCGGTGCCGGTCACCAGGACGATCCCGTGCCACTCGATCGGGTCGGCGATCCGGCGCGGAGCCGGTCCCTCCATCGGGGACTCTTCGACCGCCGCGGGCTCGGCACCCGGTGAAGCGGACGGCGGGTCAGACCCGGCACCCGGCGAAGCGGACGGCGGGTCAG
This sequence comes from Actinoplanes palleronii, assembly GCF_016862315.1. Taxonomy (GTDB): domain Bacteria; phylum Actinomycetota; class Actinomycetes; order Mycobacteriales; family Micromonosporaceae; genus Actinoplanes; species Actinoplanes palleronii. Next base: position 47,081 of record NZ_BOMS01000023.1, read on the forward strand.
ACCCGGCACCCGGCGAAGCGGGCGACGGCTCGGACCCGGCGGCGGGCGGCGCGGTGCCGGCGGAACCAACGGCCCCTGGCGCAGACCCCGCGGAATCCGGCGAACCGGAGGCGGCGGAGGGGTCGGCCGGGGCGGCGGGCTCAGGGTCGGCGGGCGGCGCGGTCACACCCTGCGACGGTACGCCAACACCCCGCCCCGCGTCCCCGAGGTGTCCACCCCCGTGCGCGTACAGCGGGTCGTCCGGGTCGAGCTCCCGCGCCGGTGGTGTGCCGGGCAGGCCGTGCCCGCCGCTGCGCCAGCCCCGTGGCAGCGGGGTCACCGCCACACCCGAGTAGGAGGGGACGGTCCGGGGCTGTTGGGCGTTCACGGGGCGCACTCCACGATCACGTTCAGAGCCCGGGCGAAGTCCGCCTCGGGCACACCCGCGTTGACGGTCAGCCGCAGGCGGGAGCTGCCGTCCGGGGTCGACGGCGGGCGGAAGCAGCCGACCGCCACGCCCCGGTCCCGGCAGTCCGCGGCCCAGGCGAGCGCGGCCTCCGGGCCCGGCGCCGGCACCGAGAGCACCCCGGCGGCCGGGTCGGTGACCACGAAGCCGGCCGCGCGCAGGCGGGTGGCGATCCGGGCGCCGCGCTCGAACAGGATCGCCCGGCGGTCGCCGGCTGCCCGGGCGACCCCGATCGCGGCGTGCACCCCGGCCACCACGGACGGCGGCGGGGCGGTGTCGTAGATGAAGGTGCGACCGGTGTCGATCAGGTGCCGGATCACCGGCTGGGCGCCGGCGACCACCCCGCCGGCGCCGCCCAGCGACTTGGAGAGCGTCGCGGTGACCAGCACGTCGGGCTGCCCGGCCAGGCCGGCCGCCACGACGCCGCCGGCGCCGGACGGGCCGAGCAGGCCGAGCGCGTGCGCGTCGTCGACGATCAGCAGCGCGCCGCGGGCCGAGGTGACCGCGTGCAGCTCGGCGAGCGGGGCCAGGTCGCCGTCGACGGAGAAGACCGACTCGGTGACCACGGCGGCGGTCCGGCCCGGGTGCGCGTCCAGGATCGCGGCGACGGCGGCCGGGTCGTTGTGCGGGGCGACCACCACCGGCAGGCCGGCGAGTTTGCAGCCGTCGATCAGCGACGCGTGGTTGAACGCGTCGGACACCACCAGGTCGCAGACCGCGGCGGCGGCCCGGAGCACGGCCAGGTTGGCCAGGTAGCCCGAGGAGAAGACCAGGGCGCCGGCCGCGCCGAGCCAACCGGCCAGTGCGGACTCCAGCGCGGCGTGCGCGTCGGTGCTGCCGCGGACCAGGCGCGATCCGGTGGCTCCCAGCCCGTACGCGTCAAGGGCCTGCCTGGCCGCGGCGACCACCGCAGGATGATCAGCAAGCCCCAAGTAGTCGTTTCCGGCCAGGTCGACGACCTGGTCGCCGGCCGGTCGCGGCCGCAACTGACGGGTGAGCCCCGCCTTGGCCCGCTCACGGGCCAGGCGATCGAGCGACCCCAACCAGTCCGCCAAAACGCCCCCAGAGATCACGAGAACCGGAAACTACCACTCCCCACCGACAGTCCTGCCGAGCCGGGAACTCTGTAGGGTACGGACATGTCTCAGATCCTCGACCGGGCCCGTGCCCGGGTCCTCGCCGACGGCGTCGGCCTAGACCAGGCCGAGATCCTGGAGATCCTGCGTCTTCCCGACGAGGCCCTCCCCGAGCTCTTGCAGCTGGCCCACGACGTGCGGATCAAGTGGTGCGGCCCGGAGGTCGAGGTCGAGGGGATCATCTCGCTGAAGACCGGCGGATGCCCGGAGGACTGCCACTTCTGCTCGCAGTCCGGCCTGTTCTCGTCACCGGTGCGTGCCATCTGGCTGGACATCCCGTCCCTGGTGGAGGCCGCGAAACAGACCGCGGCGACCGGCGCCACCGAGTTCTGCATCGTGGCCGCGGTGCGCGGGCCGGACAAGCGGCTGATGGAGCAGATGCGCGCCGGGGTGAAGGCGATCAAGGAAGCGGTCGACATCCAGGTCGCCGCGAGCCTCGGCATGCTCACCCAGGAGCAGGTGGACGAGCTCGTCGAGATGGGCGTGCACCGGTACAACCACAACCTGGAGACCTGCCAGTCGCACTTCCCGAACGTGGTGACCACCCATTCGTGGGAGGAGCGCTGGTCCACGCTGAAGATGGTCCGCGAGTCCGGCATGGAGGTCTGCTGCGGCGGCATCCTCGGCCTGGGCGAGTCGATCGAGCAGCGCGCCGAGTTCGCCGCGCAGCTGGCCGAGCTCGACCCGCACGAGGTCCCGCTGAACTTCCTCAACCCCCGGCCCGGCACGCCGCTCGGTGACCAGCCGGTGGTGGAGGGCAAGGACGCGCTGCGCGCGATCGCCGCCTTCCGGTTGGCGATGCCCAAGACCATTCTTCGGTACGCCGGTGGGCGCGAGATCACGCTCGGCGACCTGGGTACGCGGGAGGGCCTGCTCGGCGGCATCAACGCGGTGATCGTCGGCAATTACCTGACCACGCTGGGCCGCCCGGCGACCGCCGACCTGGAGCTGCTGCAGGACCTGAAGATGCCGGTCAAGTCCCTGTCGGCGACGTTCTGATGTTCTGCGATCGGTGCGGGCTCCCCGCCGCCGAGGGTGCTCACGCGGAGTGTGCCGCGGCGCGCGAGCTGGAGCCGCCGCGGTACTGCCCGGACTGCCGGCGCCGGATGAAGGTGCAGGTCGTGCCGACCGGCTGGACGGCGTCGTGCGTCGAGCACGGCACCCGGAAGGGCTGAGTTTCCGGGCGACGGCGGGCTGAGTTCTTCTGGGTGACGGCGGGCCTGAACCAGTACCCGCCGCCACCCGATCACCCGCTACCCGGAGGTTGCGGGAGTCTCGTCGCTCACCGGCTGACCGGCGGCCGGCAGGGTCACGCTGACCAGCGCGCCGTCGCGGTCCATCGGGCCGTGGCCGAGCCGGCGCAGGGTGCGCAGCATCGCCACGTTGTCCGCGCCGGTGTGTGCCACCAGCGCGGCGAACCCGCCCCGCTCGGCGTGCGCGCGCAGCCGGCGCAGCAGTGCGGTGCCCAGGCCACGGCGCTGCCAGACGTCCTCGACCAGCACCGCCACCTCGCCCAGGTCGCCCTCGGCGAGCAGGCTGGCCATCGCCACCACCCGGCCGTTCGGCGCGATCGCGAGCAGGGTCACCCCGCCGGCCGGTTCGAGCAGGCGGCGCAGCCGGGTCTCGCCGGGCTGCCCGCCGCTGAGGTAGCGCCGGCGCAGGGTCAGCGCGGAGCAGTTCCCGTGCAGCTCACGGACGCCGGCCAGGTCCTCGGCCCCGGCCGGGCGGACGGTCACCTCGGCGCCGTCCGGCAGCATCAGGGCCACGTTCTCCCGCTGGTGGCGGGTGACCGAGGCGGCCAGCTCGACGAGGGCCTGCGCCCGGGCGTACTCCGCGGGAGTGAACGCGGGCAGGGCGCGGAGCACCTCGTAGGAACCGCCGGCCGGGTCGGCCAGGGTCATCCGGCCGCCGTGCACGCCGGGCTGGTCGACCGAGGGCCGCGGGCGCCAGCGCACGTCGGTCGCGTCGAGCAGGGCCCGCAGGGTCTCGCCCAGCGCTTCCGGCTCGTGCACCAGCCGACCGGCCAGGGCCAGCGCGCGGGTCGGCTGATCGGCCAGGCCCTGCGCCTCGGCGCGAGCCACGAACGCGTCCCGGCCGCGGCCCTTGTAGACCGCGGCCAGCAGATCGGACTCGGTCATCGTGTCCGGAGTGTCGACCAGGAAGTCGTCGACCGCGCCGCCCTCGGTGGTGTGCACCTGGACGGCGAGGATGTTGACTGATTTCAGGGCGAGACTCGCGGTCAGCACGGACAGGTAGCCGGGACGGTCGTCAACCGTCGCCCGGATCCGCCACAACGCCATGCGGGGCACTCCTTTCCTCTACCTCAAGAGTGCCCCACCGTTGTTGCGTTGATATTGCTTGAGCTGGGCTTTCTGCCGTTGCGACGATCACACCTGGGACGCGGTGGCGGGCGTCACGGAGTCCAGCCGGTCGCCGAGGATCACCGCCGCGGCACGCACCAGCTGAGCCACCCGGTCGACCTCGGTGACGTGGAACGCGGCCGCCTGCAGGTCGTCCTCGTCGGTGCGGGCGACCACCAGGACCAGGCCGCCGCGGCCGAACGGGGCGACCGCGTACCGCGGGCCACCCGGCTCGATCATCGGACGGGCCCGGAGCGGGGTGACCTCCGGCAGGTGCAGCGGGGACGGGGCGCGCCAGCTCGCGTACGCCACGGTGGGCTCGTTGCCCACGCCGTTGGCGCCGTTGCGGGAGGCCCAGTCGGCCGGGACCACCGCGGCGGCGGCCCAGTCCGCGGCGAGCAACCCGGGCATCGCGTCGACCAGGGTGGCCAGGCCGTCGGCCGGGTTCGCCGCCACCTGGGCGAGCAGCTCGGCGTCGTGACCGCCGTTGATCGGGGCGCCGATCGCCTTCCACACGCCGTCGACCTGGACCCCGGGGATCGCGGCCAGCCCGGCGAGGAGGCGTTCCACACGGGCCGCACCTGGCCAGACGACGGTGAAGTCGTCGATGGCCCGGCCGCCGAGTCGTTCCAGCACCACGACCTGGACGATGTCCGCGCCGGCCACACCCAGGGTGCGCGCGACCTGGCCGAGGGCGCCGGGACGGTCCGGCAGGGTGACTCGAACCCGCAGCAACATGAAACTCCTCCCGTCGCGGACGGCCGGTGACGCCGCCCTGCTGGACACCCTGCCCATCCGGCGTTTCCGACCGATTGCACGGCCGTGTCCCGGCCGTCAAGCCGAGCCGGATATGCCAGATTTCACAACTCAGAGTAAGCAGTCTGGGGTTCGACCCGGCGATTCGCTGTCGGGTGTCGGACAGCCCGTTTTCCGGGTACGTCCCTCCGAGCGGCCCCCTAGAGTCGAAGGCATGATTTGCGAGCCTTGCCGGGAGCACCAGCACGGGGAGTGCAAGGGCGGGTCGTGGTGCGACTGCCAGCACCGCGACCCCGAGCCGACCCCGCCGGTGACCGGTCCGCCCGGCGAGTGAGCACCCTCCCGGACACCCTCCCGGACACCCTCCCGGACACCCAGGCGGGCCTGGTCGAGCGCTATCCGCGCACCCCGGGCCCGACCCTGCGGGTCAACTTCATCGCCAGCGCCGACGGCGCGGTCGCGGTCGAGGGCCTGTCCGCCGGGTTGCAGGGCCCGGGCGACAAGGAGGTCTTCGACACCCTCCGGATGGTCTGCGACGGCCTGATCGTCGCGGCCGGCACGGTCCGCGCCGAGCGCTACGACGCGTTGCGCCTGACTCCCGGTGCCCGCGCCTGGCGGGTGACCAACGGGCTGCCCGAGTTCCCGCTCATGGTGATCGTCTCCGGCTCGCTCGCGCTGGACCCGGCTCAACTGATCTTCTCGGACGCGCCGATCCGTCCGATCGTGCTCACCCACCACGCGGCGCCGGCCTCGCCGATCGCCGAGGTGGCCGAGGTGATCCCGGTGGGCGACCGCGCGGTCGACCTGGCCGCCGGGGTGCGGCTGCTGCACGAGCGCGGCGCGACCCAGCTGCTCTGCGAGGGCGGCCCGGCACTGCTCGGCTCGATGATCGCCGCGGATCTGGTCGACGAGCTGTGCCTCACCGTCGCGCCGCTGCTGGTCGGCGGCCGGGCCGGCCGGATCTCCGCGGGGCCGCCGACGCCGCCGCGCCCGATGTCGCTGCGGCACGCACTGACCCGGGACGACATGCTTTTCCTTCGGTACGGGCGGTAGCCCCGGCCGGTCTCTGCCAATCGATCGTCCCCGGGGGCGCGCCTGCCCGACTCGATCAAGATCTTGTGCATAACTCTGTGGATGAACACCAGAACTTGTGGAAAACCCGAACGGGTGGAGATCCGACGGGCATTTTGTCGTACCTCTGAGGCACCATGATCGGCGTGTCTGACGAAACTTCCCCTGTCGGGCGGGTGCTAGGCACTGCCGACGCGACCCCGCTCCAGTTCTGGACGGCTGTCGCCCCGGGCAGTTACCTGCAACTCGACGACGTCGTGGTGACCAAGCGCGACCTGCCGGACCGCGAACCGGTCACCATCGCCGGGGTGGTCACCCAGGTCCGGGCCCGGCACGAGGGGGCCCAGTTCGACTCGGACGTGTTCGCCATCGCCGACGGCACGCTGCCGGCCATGGTCCAGGAGGCCGCCGAGATCACCACGACCCGCGTCGACCCGGAGCTGTACGTGCCGCCCGCCCCGGGCGCGGTCGTGCACCGGGCCACCGGCGCGGCCCGCGACGCCGCGCTGCACTTCGACCGGATGGAGCGGCGGGTCCCGATGGGCACCGGCCGCGACGGCGTGCCGGTCTATCTCAACGCGGACTTCCTCGACGGCACCCGGGGCGCCCACGTCTCGATCTCCGGCATCTCCGGCGTGGCCACCAAGACCAGCTTCGCGACGTTCCTGCTCTACTCGGTGTTCCGATCCGGGCAGCTGGGTGCCGACGGCGCCAACGCCCGCGCGCTGATCTTCAATGTCAAGGGCGAGGACCTGCTCTTCCTGGACCACCCGAACACCAAGCTCGACGACAACACCCGCGCGGCGTACAAACTGCTCGACCTGCCCGCCCAGCCCTTCTCCGACGTGCGCGTCTACGCACCGCCGCGGGCCGGCGACTCGTCCGGCTCCCCCGACGTGAGCAGCCGGCTGACCGGTGTCGACGCGTTCTACTGGACGCTCGAGGAGTTCTGCTCCGGCAAGCTGCTGCCGTACGTGTTCGCCGACTCCGACGACGAGCGCCAGCAGTACACGATGGTGGTCCACTCGGTCACCGCCCACCTGCACCGGTTCGCGGTGCCGGCCGAGGGCGGGATCAGCATCGACGGCCGCCGGATCGGGTCGTACGGCGATCTCGTCGACCACATCGTCGACCAGCTCACCGACGACGAGACCCGGTCGATCTGGGCGGGCAGCGCGGTCAACATGGGCACCGTCAACGCGTTCGCCCGCCGCATGATCAACAGCAAGCGCGACCTGTCCCGGCTGATCCGCGGTGACCTGGCCCAGCGCCGCCCGCACCAGATCAAGACCGCGGACAGCGCCCAGGTGACCGTCGTCGACCTGCACAACCTGCCGGACCGCGCGCAGCGGTTCGTGGTCGGCGTGACGCTCAAGACCGAGTTCGAGGAGAAGGAGAAGTCCGGCACCGGCCGCCCACTGCTCTTCGTCGTCCTCGACGAGCTGAACAAGTACGCACCGCGCGAGGGCTCCTCCCCGATCAAGGAGGTGCTGCTGGACATCGCCGAGCGCGGCCGGTCCCTGGGCGTGATCCTGATCGGCGCGCAGCAGACCGCCAGCGAGGTGGAGCGCCGGATCGTCACGAACTCGGCGATCCGGGTGGTCGGCCGGCTCGACCCGGCCGAGGCGTCGAGGCCGGAGTACGGCTTCCTGCCCCCGGCCATGCGCCAGCGCGCCCTGCTGGCCCGGCCCGGCACGATGTTCGTCAACCAGCCGGACATCCCGGTCCCGCTCTGCGTCGAGTTCCCGTTCCCGGCCTGGGCCACCCGCAAGTCCGAGTCCGGTCCCCCGCCGGTCGAGACGCTGCGTTCGATAGTCCAGGGCGCCGATCCGTTCGCCGTCATCGGCGGCCGGGCCGGTGGCGACGACGACGACATTCCGTTCTGATCTTCGAGGCTAAGGTTTCGCGATGCGCATCCTCCACACCTCCGACTGGCACGTCGGAAAGGTTCTCAAGGGCCGGAACCGCTTCGAGGAGCACACCCGGGTGCTCGCCCAGGTGATCGAGATAGCCCGGGCCGAGAAACCGGACCTGGTGATCGTCGCCGGCGACCTCTACGACACCGCCGCGCCGACCGCGGACGCCACCCGGCTGGTCACCCGGGCGCTGTCCGCGCTCCGGCAGACCGGCGCGCGGGTGGTGGCGATCGGCGGCAACCACGACAACGGCCAGGCCCTGGACGCGCTGCGGCCGTGGGCCGACGCGGCCGGCATCGAGCTGCGCGGCTCGGTCCGGGACAACCTCAACGATCTCCTGATCGAGGGGACCACCGAGGGCGGCGAACGCTGGCGCGTGGTCGCGTTGCCGTTCCTCTCCCAGCGGTTCGCGGTCCGGGCCGCCGAGATGTACGAGCTGACCGAGGCCGAGGCGCACCAGACCTACGCCGACCTGATGGCCCGGCTGCTCGCCAAGCTCAGCGAGCCGTTCGCCGAGCCCGGCGTGGTCAACCTGGTCACCGCCCACCTGACCATGGTCGGCGCGAGTGCCGGCGGCGGCGAGCGCGAGGCGCACACCATCATGGGGTACGCGGTGCCGGCCACCGTCTTCCCGCCGAACGCGCACTACGTCGCCCTCGGTCACCTGCACCGCGCCCAGCGGGTGATCGCACCGTGCCCGACCCGGTACAGCGGCAGCCCGCTCGCGATCGACTTCGGCGAGGAGGAGAACGTCTGCTCGGTGGCGATCGTCGACGTCTCGGTGGACAAGGCCGCTCAGGTCCGGGACGTGCCGGTCACCTCGGCGCTGACCCTGCGCACGGTCCGCGGCACCCTCGAACAGCTCGCCACGGTGAACCTTCCGGATGCCTGGCTGCGTGTCCTGGTGCGCGAGGCACCCCGCCCCGGCCTGCGCGAGGACGTGCAGGAGATGCTGCCGAACGCCCTGGAGGTCCGCATCGACCCCGACATGCTGCCCGAGCGCTCGGGTGCCCGATCGGCGGAACGCGCCGGTCGCTCCCCGCGTGAGCTCTTCGGCGACTACCTGGACAGCCGCGGCAACGCCGAGGACGGCGTCCGCGAACTCTTCGACGCGCTGTACGACGAGGTGAGCAGCACCCAATGAGGCCCATCAGGCTGGACATGTCCGGTTTCACGGTGTTCCGTGACCAGACCACCGTGGACTTCACCGACGCCGACTACTTCGCGCTGGTCGGCCCGACCGGCTCGGGCAAGTCGACGGTGCTGGACGCGATCTGCTTCGTCCTCTACGGCCAGGTCCCGCGCTGGGGCGGCGCCCGGGGCATCGTCAACGCGCTCGCGCCGTCCGCGGTCGAGGCCCGGGTCCGGCTGGTCTTCGAGTCGGCCGGCGACCGGTACGTGGCGACCCGGGTGGTCCGGCGCGACGGCCGGGGCAACGTCAAGACGTCCGGCGCCGGTCTGCAGCTGATGCCGGCCGGTTTCGACGTGTCGAAGCTGGACACCGGGATGGACCTGGCCGACCTCGGCGAGGTGCTGGCCGGCGTCCCGGCCGAGATGGACGAGGCGGTGCAGGCCGCGGTCGGCCTGCCGTACGAGCAGTTCACCAGCTGCGTGATCTTGCCGCAGGGCCAGTTCGCCGACTTCCTGCACGCCAAGCCGGCCACCCGGCAGCAGATCCTGATCAACCTGCTGGGCCTGCAGATGTACGAGCGGGTGCAGGTCCGGGCGGCCGAGCGCGGCAAGACCGCCGACGCCAAGCTGACCGTTGTCGATCAGTCACTGGCCGCCCTGGAGGACGCCACCGACGAGGCGGTCGAGTCGGCCGCCGAGCACCTGGCCCGGATGCGCGAGCTGACCGGAGCGGTGGAGGCCGCGGTGCCCGGACTGCGGGCCGCCCGGGCCGAGGAGGAGGCCGCTCGGGGCACCCGGGACACCCTCGACGCAGAGCTCGGGCTGCTGTCGTCCGTGCGTACCCCCAAGGGTCTTGCCGAAGCGACCGGTGCGATCACCGCGGCCCGGACCACCGCGGAGCAGGCCGCCGAGGCGGTGCACGAGGCCGAGGAGGCCGAGGAGAAGGTCCGCGGCGAGCTGACCGCGGCCGGTGACGCCGGGTCGCTGCGCCTGGCCCTGGACCGGCACACCGAGCTGGACCGGCTCACCGAGCAGGAGGGCTGGTTCGCCGGCAAGGTCTCGGTCGCCGAGGTGGAGTGCCGGGACGCGCGGGCCTCCGCCGACCTGGCCGAGTCCGAGCACACCGGCGCCCAGCAGCTGCTGGAGCAGGCCCGGCAGGACTACCGGGACGCGCAGCAGCGGGACCGGGCCAGCGCCCTGCGCGGGCACCTGGTCGCCGGGCACGACTGCCCGGTCTGCGAGCAGAAGGTGACCGTGGTGCCGCAGGTGCCGCGCGAGTCGTCGGTGCGGCTGGCCGAGGCGGCCGGCAACGCCGCCCGTGAGGCCGCCGAGCAGGCCACCGCGCGTTTCCAGCAGCGCGACGCGGTGGCCCGCAACCTGGAGAGCGACCTGGAGCGCAAACGCGGCCAGTACGAACACCACCTGACCCGGCTCGCCGAGGTGCGCAAGGCCGTGCAGGGGCTGCCCGGGGTGGAGGCGATCCAGCAGCGGCTCGCCGAGTTCACCCGGCTGCAGGGCCGGCTGGAGGACGCCACCGCCGCGGTCCGCTCGGCCCGCGACCGGCTGCGCGCCGCGCAGACCGGGGTCCGCACCGCCGAGGAGCAGCAGCGCACCGCGTGGCGCACGTTCGACGCGGTACGCGACGGGCTGGCCCGGTTCGTGCCGCCGCCGGCCGACCGGGACGACCTGGCCGGCGCCTGGTCGTCGCTCGTCGACTGGGCGCGGGCCGAGCACGCCTCCCGGGCCACCGCGCGGGCGGCGGCCGAGGGCTCGGTGACCGCGGCGCACCAGGCCACCGCCGGGGCGCACGCGGCGATCGTGGCGCTGTTCACCGCGGCCGAGGTGCAGCCGCCGGCCACGCCACCGACGGTCACCGCCGACGCCGAGGCCACCCTGATCCGGGCGGCCGCGGTCACCGCGGAACGCGCCGAGGCGGCCTGGCAGCGGATGACCGAGCGGTTCGAGCAGGCTCGAGAGCAGCAGGACCAGCGGATGGTGCTGCAGCAGGAGAGCCGGGTGGCGAAGTCGCTCGCCGGGCACCTGCGGGCCAACAACTTCGAGCGCTGGCTGCTCGAGGAGGCCCTGGACCTGCTGGTCGACGGCGCGTCCGGGATCCTGCGCGAGCTCACCGGCGGGCAGTACGAGCTGATGCACGACAAGGGCGAGTTCTTCGTGGTCGACCACCACGACGCGGGCCTGCGCCGGGGCGTGCGCACGCTCTCCGGCGGCGAGACGTTCCAGGCGTCCCTGGCCCTCGCGCTGGCCCTCTCCGAGCAGCTCGCCGGGATGAGCACCACCGCGGCCAGCCTGGAGTCGATCGTGCTGGACGAGGGCTTCGGCACCCTGGACGCGGCGACGCTCGACGTGGTCGCGGCGACGCTGGAGAACCTGGCGGCCCGCGGCGACCGGATGGTCGGTCTGGTCACCCACGTGCACGCGCTGGCCGAGCGGGTGCCGGTCCGCTTCGAGGTGCACAAGGACGCGCGAACCGCGTACGTGGAGAGGGTCGGCCTGTGACACGGATGTTCGTCGACGCGTGGGACCCCTCCTACGGGACGTCGTTCGAGGGCGGTGACCCGGAGGGGCCGGCCTCGCCGTCGAGCGCCCAGGTGGACACGGATGTCGAGGTGCCGGCCGCCGAGTGGGCGCCGATCGGGGTGCCGCCCGGCGCCCGCCCGCCGGACGTGGTGTTCCTGGTCGACGGGGTGCGGCGCAACGACGCCGGACTGTGGACGGCCGAGGAGGACGGCACCTCCTATCCCGGGCTGGCCGCGTCGTACGCCGCCGGGGTGGTCCGCTGCGACCTGGCCCGGGGCGCCGCCGAGCTGGTCGGCGCCCGGGTCGGCCGGGGCCTGTTCACCGCCAGCCCGAGCGCCGGGGACCTGCAGGCCGGCACGGTCCGCTACCAGGTCCACCGGATCAGCGGGACCGGCGAGGCGAGCAAGCTGCCGCCCGCCGTGCAGGCGCCGCTCACCGCGCTGGAGATCGACATCTCGAGCGCGGCCCGGGACGGCGGCTCGGACGGCGCCGACCTGTTGATCGTGGACGGTCCGCTGCGCAACCGGCGGCAGCTGCCCCGCACCATCGGGTACATCAAGACCCAGCAGAAGCAGTACCTGCCGGCCGCGCTGACCACTGTGGTGACCACGCTGAAGCCCGGCGAGCGGACCCCGGTCTTCCACCTCGGCACGGTCTGGGGCGGCTGGTCGTGGTACCTGCGACTGCCCGGGGCGACCGGGGCGCCGTGGTCCGGGATCGTCCGGGTGGAGTGCTCGCCGGATCTGACCGTGGACCAGGCCGTCGAGCTGGCCGGGTTGTCGTCGGCGACGCTGCCGAGGTTCGCGTCGGCGTCGTACAAGGATCCGCGGGCGCCGCAGAACCTGGTGCCGATCGCCGGCCTGGAGCGCCGGTTGCGCGGAATGCTCGGCGACGCGCGGGTGCTGCACCGCGCGCTCGCTCTGGCGACCGCCCGCACGCGCTGACTCTTCCGGCATGCGGGCACCCATCTCACTTATCGGGACGGGTGCCCGTATACCGGAACAAGTGACCCGGTTGTGCGAATTTGATCGAATTCTGCGGTCACTCGATCGGGTCTTTCCCGAATGACCACACAGCGGGCGAACAGGTAAACAGCCGCTTACAAGACCGATAGGCGCGCGAGCAGCAAGATCAGAAAATGGGAGCGCTCCCCACCGGGTGTCGCCCGAAAGGGTCCAAGAGATAACCGGGCATCCTCCGAACGGCCCGCGGACCCCGTCATTCACCACACATTACTCATCCGTGCACACCCAGCGGAATCGGTTGTTCACGGAGCGAGATCACGCTCTCCCGGACCCCGAGAATTATTTCCAGAGGCATGTCTCGGGCCCGATGTCACTGAGTATCATTCCGCCTTACCTGGCGTCCGAATCGGCGTAGATCAATCCCCCCATGATCCGCGGCCCGGCACGCCCTCGATCGTCACCACCTGCGGAGGACCCTTGAGACCGAGTGTCCCGGAAATTCTCGAGCCAGCTTTGATCCCAGCCGGGCATCCCAGCCGTATCTCAGGCGACGGGGAAGTGTCCGGGTGGAGGTATCGATGCATGCGGTGGCCGAGAAGCGGCTCACGCCGGAGAGGGTGCGTGTGATGGCGCGACACTCCGGAAGTAGGTGGCAAGCACTCGACGGAGGCCGTGGTGATGCCCAGGATGACGGTTCGGTGATCCCCCGACAGTCGGCTCGGCACGAAGCGCCGAAGACCGGTGCGAGCCACGAGGACACTCTCGTCAAGCTGCTGTACGAGGAGCACGCCGGCCCCCTGCTGATGTTCGTCCTCCGGCTGACCGGCGGTGACCGCCAGCGGGCCGAGGACATCGTGCAGGAGACCCTGCTGCGGGCCTGGCGCAACGCCCACCGGCTCGGCGCACAGGGCCAGCAGTCGCTGCGCCCGTGGCTGGTCACGGTGGCCCGGCGGATCGCCATCGACGAGCACCGCAGCGCCAACGCCCGACCGGCCGAGACGTACGACCGCGAGCTGGAGAGCTTCCCCAGCACCGCGGACGACACCGATCGCGTGCTGCAGTCCATGACGGTGTCGGATGCGCTCCGCCAGCTGAGTCATTCCCACCGGGAGATCCTGATCGAGACGTACTTCCGGGGCCGTACCGTGCCCGAGGCGGCCGAGCAGCTCAACCTTCCGTTGGGTACCGCGAAGTCCCGGGTGTATTACGCTCTGCGTGCGCTGCGTACCGCTCTGCAGCAGCGGGGGGTGACATCATGACCCAGGAAGATCACTACGACGTCGCGTCGTACGCGCTGGGCGTGCTCGGCGACCACGACGCGTCACGCTTCGAGGACCACCTGATCGAGTGCCCGCAGTGCGCCTTCGAGCTGGAGTCCTTCGTACAGGTGGCGGACGTCCTCGCCGACGTCGACGCGGAAGCGCTGCTGGCCGCGGAGAAGGCGGAGCAGGACGGCGCGCTGCTGAACAAGATGATCCGCGAGGTGCGCACCGACCGGCGCAAGGCGAACAGCCGCCGGCTGTACTCGCTCGCCGCTGCGGTGGTCGTCTTCGCCATGCTGTCGATCGGCGCGCTCTTCGCCGGCGGCAAGTGGCTCGGCACCGACGCCACCACTCCGGGCAACGGCAACCAGGTCGCCCAGCGGGACAGCCGCCAGCTCGACCCGCTGCCGGACAGCGACGGCGTCGGCATCGGCGGCACCCAGCTTCCCGGCCAGAACTACGACGGCACCGACTCCCGGACCGGAGTGAGCGCCGCCGTGGGCCTGGAGAAGAAGGACTGGGGCACCCAGATCTCCTTCGCGGTCTCCAACCTCAAGGGACCGAAGACCTGTGGTCTGGTCCTGGTGCGCACCGACGGCACGTCCGAGCGGGTGGCCACCTGGACGATCGGCGACAAGGGCTGGGGCACCGCGGCCAACCCGGCCCCGCTGATGCTGCAGGCGGTGACCGGCACGGCACGGGAGGACATCGCCCACGTGCAGGTCCAGGAACTCACCGCCAACGGGACCGGCGAGACGCTTATCAGCGTTCCGTAATCGTACGAACACTAAAAGGGTCCAGCCGGTATCGGCTGGGCCCTTTTTCGCCGTGTGAGCCTTTCCCATACGTACGCGGCCGGGCGCAGGGTTCAAACAAAAATTCCCCAATTTGATCGAGCCGAATATTCATCCGCCACCGCACGGGTCCCGTACTACTGCGCGGAAATGGCAGAGGGTTTCGATCAGCTGGAGGGGCCACGTGGTTCCGGAGAAGCGTAAGTTGATGGTCGTCAGCGCAGCGCTGGCGGCAGTGTTTGCACTGCCCGGCTGCGCTCCCGCCGGATACGACCCGGCTGACTACGGCAACGCCGCTGAACCTGCCGCGGCCGACGTCGCCGCCACCCCGGGTGCGGAAGCGACCGACGGTGCGGTCGACCCGAACGTCGCACCGACCACCGAGGCCACCGGCCCGGCCGAGGCGGGTGACGCCAACGCCGCCGAGGTCAGCGACGACCTGGTGACCAAGTCACTCACCGGCACGTCGGTGGCGAAGATGGGCAAGGTCGTCGAGGACCAGGACGGCTTCGTGCTCTACCGGTTCGACAGCGACGGCGACGACCCGTCGAAGTCCAACTGCAACGGCGAGTGCGCGAAGATCTGGCCGCCCGCGACCACGAACGACGGCGAGCCGACCCTCAAGGGCGTCAGCGCCAGCCTGGTCGGCACGGTCACCCGCGCGGACGGCACGAAGCAGCTCACCCTCAAGGGCTGGCCGCTCTACCGCTACGTCGGCGACAAGAAGCCGGGGCAGTGGAAGGGCCAGAACGTCAACGGCAAGTGGTTCGTGATCACGCCGACCGGCACCAAGAACCTCACCTGCCTCCCCAAGATCTCGAAGCCGGTGGCTCCGCCCGCGGACGCGACCGGCGGCGACGCCGGTGGCGACTCCGGCAGCGACTACAGCTACTGAGGTTGGAGTAGAGATGAAGTCCGCCCCTATCCCCCGCTGGCTGATGGGTGCCGCGGCCGTGACGTTGGCCTTCATGCTGACGCCGGCCTCGGCCGCCCGAGCTGACGACGCGGTTCCGGTACCCCCGAACACCGGGCTCTCCGACTCCGCGAAGGGTTCGGTCAGCGCCGCTGACCAAGACTTCGTGATCAAGGTACGACTGGCCGGCCTCTGGGAGATCCCGGCCAGCAACATGGCCCAGGAGAAGTCGGACGACCCGAACGTCGTCAAGATCGGCAAGTCGATCGCGGCGCAGCACGTGGCTCTCGACAACCTGGACCGCGCGGCGGCCAAGAAACTCGGTATCGATCTCCCGGCCAAGCCCAATGACGATCAGCAGGGCTGGCTGAACGAGATGGAGAACGCCAAGGGCGCCCAGTTCGACCAGATCTTCATCGACCGGCTCCGTGCCGCGCACGGCAAGATCTTCCCGGCCATCGCCACGATCCGGGCGACGACCCGGAACGACACGGTCCGGAAGCTGGCCCAGCAGGCCAACCAGTTCGTCATGACCCACATGACGCTGCTGGAGAGCAGCGGGATCGTCGACTACGCCGCGCTGCCCACCGCGGCCGCCCCGGCGACCGGCCAGAAGGGCCCCGTCCCGATCGACAACCAGATGCTTGCCGCCGCGTCCACCGGTGGCGGGATCCCGGGACTCAGCAACACCGTAATCCTGCTCGTCCTTGCCGCCGCGCTGGTGGTCGGTGTCATCACGACCATGCGCATCTTCCGAGCGCGGTAGCCCGAGAGAACTCGCCCCGACGGCGACGAAGAAAGGTGTCACCCAAATGCGAAGGTCCAAGTACCGGCGCGCTAGTACCTCCACCTCCCCGTGGTTCAGCGGGCGTCGCCGCATCATCGCTGTCGCCGCCACTCTGGCTGCGTTCGGCGGCATCGTGACGGTCACGCAGATCTCGAGCGCCAGCACCAACGACAACACCAAGTCGGCGCTGGCCGCGTGCGACAACCTGAAGTCCGGCGGGCAGACCAAGCTCTCCACGAACACCCGGCGCACCACGTACACCACGAACAACGGCCAGGTCACCCAGCACCCGGACGACGGTTCGGCGGAAGTGGCGACCACCGAACAGGTCCGGGCCCGCTGCCGGGACTGGGTGATGAACAACGTCGCGGCCACCAACGCGCAGACCACCCGTCGCCGTGGCAACGGCAACAACAACGGTGGCAACAACAACGGCGGTAACAACAACGGTGGGAACAACGGCGGTGCCGCGAGCAGCGCGCCGACCGCCGCTCCGTCCGGCGACCAGAGCAGTGCTCCGGCCGACGACCAGAGCAGCGCCCCCGCCGAGGAGCAGACCAGCGCGCCGGCCGACGACCAGAACAACGGCGGCGGTAACAACAACGGCGGCGACAACGGCGGTGCCACCACGGCGCCGGCCACCCCGCCGCCCGGCGCCGGCCTCGGCATCCTGACGAACAGCTGCGACACCTCCAACCTGGAGGCGCACGACGGCTTCCAGAAGGGTGACCGCTGCGTCTCCACCGAGTTCGGTGAGGTCGGTTCGGCCGCCAACAACCCGTCGCTGCTGATCACCGCGGCGCCGCGGCAGGTCAACCGGAACACCCCGTTCACCCTGCAGATCAGCACCCGCAACCTGATCCGGGACCGCTTCCTCGCGGCCGGCCAGGGCGGGTACTACGTGGAGTCCAGCGTCCTGCAGAACGGCCTGGTCCGCGGTCACTTCCACACCGCCTGCCGGATGCTCGCCAACCTCAACGAGGCTCCGGCCCCGGAGCCGGTGCCGGCGTTCTTCGTGGCGACCGAGGACAGCAAGGGTGGCGCCACCCCGGACACCGTCGCCATCCAGGTGCCGGGTCTGCCGCAGGCCGGTACCGCACAGTGCGCCTCGTGGGCCGGTGACGGCTCGCACCGCATCCCGATGATGGAGCGCGCCAACCAGACCCCGGCGTTCGACGTGGTCAAGATCCGGGTGCGCTGAAAGACAGCGCCGCCCCTACGGCGCTGAGTACTACTGCTCGCGGAGCACAGCCGCTCGGCGGGCCCGAACCGGAGAGTCGCAAGCTCACCGGGACCCCCCTTCGGGCCCGCCGTCCGTCCTTCCCCCTGCCGGACGCGAACCGCGGCTGCCCGGCCTCCACCCGGGGCACCTGCTCCGCACCCGGGTGATCGAGCCTTCTCGGGTGTTCGATCACCGCCCGATGGCCCTGACCCCAGCACCGGGGACAGGGCCATCGGCTTGTCCCCGCCCTGTTCAGGTGGCACAGTTCCACCGGTGACCGCTTCACCGGCGACTGCCGAGGTGAGACGCGTTCTGACGCCGCCCGAGCGGTATCAGTTCGGCGCCTCGGTGCGACCGCTGCTGGTCCCCGGGCACGATCCCTGCGGGCACTTCCGGAACGACGAGCTGTGGCTGGCGCTGCGTACCCCGGAGGGTCCTGCGACCCTGCATCTGGCCCGCTCCGGCGGGGAGCTGCTGGCCACCGGCCACGGGCCCGGGGCGGCCTGGGTCGCCGAGCGGGCGGACGCGATCGCCGGGCTCCGCGACGACCTCACCGCGTTCGCCGAGCTGGCCGCGGGGCATCCGGTGGTCGCCCGGCTGGCCAGGACGTTCGCCGGGGTGCGGATGCCGGCCACCGGGCAGGTCTTCCCGCGCCTGCTGCGGGCGATCCTCGAGCAGAAGGTGACCGGCAAGGAAGCGCACCGGTCGTACCGGGAGATCTGCCGCCGTTTCGGCGAGCCGGCGCCCGGGCCGGCCGGTCTGGTCCTGCCGCCCGACCCGGCCGCCGTGGCGGCCACCCCCTACTGGGAGTTCCATCCGTTCGGCGTGGAGCAGCGCCGCACCCAGACCCTGGTGCGCGCCGCACAGGTGGCCGGCCGTCTGGAGCGGTGCGCCGGCTCGGCCGAGGCGGTCCGGCGGATGACCGCGCTGCCCGGGATCGGACCGTGGACCGCGGCCGAGGTGGTCCGGGTCGCCTACGGCGACGCCGACGCGGTGAGTGTCGGCGATTTTCACATTCCCAACACCGTGGCGTACGCCCTGGCCGGCGAGCCCCGCGGCACCGACGAGCGGATGCTCACCCTGCTCGCGCCGTTCCCGGGGCACCGCGGCCGGGTCTGTGACCTGCTCGCCATGGGCGGGCTGACCGCGCCCAAATACGGTCCCCGGATGCCCGTGCGGTCCTTCGCCCGCTTCTGAAACCGCTACCGTGTCCGGGTGGATGGTACGGGCGGTGAAATCCTTCTCGTCCTGATTCTGGTGCTGATCAACGCCGTGTTCTCGGGCAGCGAGATGGCCCTGGTCTCGCTGCGGGACAGCCAGGTGCAGCGGCTGGAGCGGCAGACCCGCCGCGGCCGGGTGCTGGCCCGGCTCGCCCGTGACCCGAACCGGTTCCTCGGCACCATCCAGATCGGCATCACCCTGGCCGGGTTCCTGGCCTCGGCGACCGCCGCGGTGGCGCTCTCCGCGCCGCTGATCGAGCCGCTCGGCTTCCTCGGCCCGGCCGCCCGGCCGGTCGCGGTCATGCTGGTCACCGTGGCGCTGGCGTTCGTCACGCTGGTCCTCGGCGAGCTGGCGCCGAAACGGATCGCGATGCAGCGCGCCGAGAGCTGGTCGCTGGCCGTGGCCCGGCCGATCGACCTGCTCTCCACCGCGTCCCGGCCGCTGGTGTGGCTGCTCGGCAAGGCCACCGACGGGGTGGTCCGGCTGGCCGGTGGCGACCCGGACGCGCAGCGCGAGGAGGTCACCACCGAGGAGATCCGCGAGCTGGTCGCCGCACAGCAGGACTTCTCCGCCGAGCAGCGGAGCATCATCTCCGGCGCCTTCGAGATCGCCGACCGGAGCCTCCGGGAGATCATGGTCCCCCGCCGGGACGTGCTCACCCTGCCCAGCGGCACGCCGGCGGCCGTGGCGCTGCGGCTGCTGATCGACGGCGGGCACTCCCGGGCGCCGGTGACCGGGCCGGCCGGGCTGGACGACGCGACCGGCGTGGTGCACCTGCGCGACCTGATCGGCACCGACGCGCCGCTGGACGAGCTGGCCCGGCAGTGTGTCTACCTGCCGGACACGCTGCGGGTGTCGGACGCGCTGCGCCAGCTCCGGGCCGAACGCCGGCAGCTGGCCCTGGTCGTCGACGAGCGGGGTTCGGTGGACGGCATCGTGACCATGGAGGACCTGGTCGAGGAGATCGTCGGGGAGATCTACGACGAGACCGACCGGGACGCGGCCGCGGCGGTCCGGGAACCGGACGGCGCCCTGCTGGTGCCGGGCTCGCACCCGCTGCACGCGCTCGGGCTGGAGGGGCACGGCGACTACACCACGATCGCCGGGATGGTGCTGGCCTCGCTCGGGCACATCCCGACCGCGCCCGGCGAGGTGGTGACGCTGCCCAGCCTCACCGCGGAGGTGGTCGAGGTGACCGGCCGGGCGATAACCAAGGTGCGGCTGACTGACCGGTTGTGTGACGCCGACCACCCCGGACCGGCATAGGCTCGCATCCATGACAGTGGAATCGCAGGCCTATGAATACCTGGACAATGTGGACCCGCAGGAGCAGGCCCGGCTCGCGGCGGTGCGCCGCTACCGGCTGGTGGACCAACCGGTCGAGGATGCGTACGACCGGATCGCGTTCGTGGCCGGCGCCATCTTCGACACTCCGATCGCGACGGTGTCGCTGGTCGAGCAGGATCGGGTCTGGCTGGCCGCCTGCCAGGGCCTGACCGGGGTACGCCAGCTCGGCAAGGAACCCGGCCTGTGCGCGTCGGTGATCGCCCAGGACGACGTCTACGTGATCAACAACGCCGCGGTCGACCCGCGCACGCTGGAGCATCCGCTGGTCCGGGGCGAGCTGGGGCTGCGCTTCTACGCCGCGGCGCCGATCCGCACCCACGACGGGTACCGCCTGGGCACGGTCAACGTGATCGACAGCCGGCCCCGGGAGGCCTCGGCTCGCCAGCTCAAGGCCCTGGAACACCTGGCCGCGCTGGTCTCCGACGAGCTGGAACTGCGGCTCATGGTGGTCCGCAGCGCGGTCGCCGAGCAACGGATGCGGGAAACCGTCAATTGATCCCGGCCGCTGGGCGACCAGTGGTTGGAAGCGCGCCGGTCCGGGTAACGGCGGCGATATGCGAACCCCCCGCACGATCGCCGTCGTTGCCCACCAAGGAAAGACCCTCGGCGGTGGACTCGACGAGCTCCGCCGCCGGCTCACCGACCGCGAGATCAAAAACCTGATCTGGTACGAGGTGCCGAAGAGCCGCAAGGCACCCGCCAAGATACGCAAGGCGCTCGCCGAGAAGCCGGACCTGCTCGTGGTCTGGGGCGGTGACGGGATGGTGCAGCGCGCCCTGGACGTGGTGGCCACCGACGGCGCGAAGGTCCCCGTCGCGATCATGCCGGCCGGCACCGGCAACCTGCTCGCCGGCAACCTGGGCATCCCCACCGATCTGGAGAAGGCCGTGGAGATCGCGTTCGAGGGCTCGCGGCGCCGGCTCGACCTGGGCCTGGTGAACGACGAGCACTTCGCGGTGATGGCCGGGGTCGGCTTCGACGGCGCGATGATCAAAGACGCGGACGGCGCGCTGAAGGACCGGCTGGGCAAGCTCGCCTACGTCTGGACCGGCATCCGGCACGTCGAGGGCGAGGCACCGCGCACGAAGATCAAGGTGGACGGCACGACCTGGTTCGACGACGACGCGACCTGCGTGCTGATCGGCAACGTCGGGACGATCACCGGCGGGATCCAGGCGTTCGACGACGCGTCGCCGGACGACGGCTGGCTCGACGTCGGGGTGACGACCGCGCAGGGCGCGCTGCAGTGGGCGCGGGCGCTGGGCACGATGGCGGTGGGCCGGTCGGACAGCTCACCGTTCGTCCGGATGACCAGGGCCCGGAAGGTCGACGTCAAGCTCGGCTCGAAGCTGGAGTACGAGCTGGACGGCGGCGCCCGGAACCGGACGAAGAAGTTCTCGGTGTCGGTCGTGCCCGGTGCGGTCGAGGTGTGCGTCCCGGCGAGCTGACCGGAATACGACAGAAAAGTTCGTCACGGTCCGTGCCGGGGCGGCGGGTTGTCCGCCCTATTCACCCGAGTATCCCCTGGATTGCGCCGGTCGGTGACGTACAGACTGGCGGCTCACCCAACCGAGGGGAACCGCCATGACACCGCAGATCGTCGGCACCCTGCTGGCCGCCGGGGCCGTCCCGGTGATCGCCTACCGCGTCGGCCGCGCCCAGGCGGCCTGGCGGGACGTCCGCGACGCCCGGCGCTCGGCACGCCGCAACCGCCGCATCGCCTGGGCACACACGCTCCGATTAGCCGTCGGCGCGCTCGTCGCCCTGATCAGCCTGACCGTCGCCGCCTACGACCTGGCCCGCTGATCGGGTTAGCTGGCCCGGTGGACCAACACATCAGTACGGCTGCGGACGTCGTGACAGTGCTCGACGCGCTGGAGGCGCGCGGGGTGACGGTGTGCCTCAGCGGGGGCTGGGCGGTGGACGCGTTGCTCGGCGAGCAGACCCGGGAGCACTCCGACCTGGATCTGTGGCTGCCGGCCGCGGAACTGGGCGCGGCGTTCCAGGGGTTCACCGGGCTCGGCGTCGACCGGGTGTTCCCGTGGCCGGGCGACCGGCCGTGGAACTTCGTCCTGCACGACGGCGGACGGCTCCGCGTCGACCTGCACCTCTACGAGGTACGGGCGGACGGTCAGATCCACTACGGCTCGGTGCTGGGCGGGCACACGTTCCCGGCGGAGGCGCTGGCCGGCCGGGGCGAGATCGCGGGGCGCCCGGTCCGCTGCGAGGCGGCGGCCTGGTCGGTGCGCTGGCACACCGGGTACCCGCCCCGCGCGGCCGACCACCACGACGTGCCGCTGCTCTGCGCCCGCTTCCACCTCCCCCTGCCCGACACCTTCACCCCGCAAAGCCCCCACCCAAGCGTGTGAAGTTACGGCGCGCACCGCACCCAAACTCCCCACGCAACCCGGGGTGACCCCGAGCGTGGGGACTTTCGGCGCGCACCGCACCCAAACTTCACACGCAACCCGGGGGGACTCCGAGCGTGGGGACTTTCGGTGCGGAGCGCGCCCGAACTTCACACGCAACCCGGGGGGACTCCGAGTGTGGGGACTTTTGGTCCGGAACTTCACGCGCGGGGTTGGGGTGACCGGGACCAGACGCGGACGTCGCCCCGGAGGGCTTGGCGTTCTGGACGCGTAGCGGCCAGCCGAGCCCGGAGGGGTCCCGGCGGGAGCGGCGGTCTGTACCCCGGCGGACGCACGACATCTTGATCTTGAATTTGATCTTCGTGCGTGCGTCGCCGGGGACGATCACGCGATCTGCTGCCACCAGCCGTCGACCGGGGGCGGGTTGTCGACGTCGACGCGCTCGCCCGGGCGCGGGATCGCCAGGCGCACGTCGCGGGCCTTCGCCTCGCGCCAGGTGCGGTCGGCGGGCTCCGGCCAGTCGTGCAGGGCCAGGTTGAACGTCGCCCAGTGCACCGGGATCATCAGCCCGCCGCGGACGTCGAGGTGGACCGAGACGCCGTCCTCCGGGAACATGTGGATGTCGGGCCAGGCGTCGCCATACGCCCCGACCTGCACCAACGTCACGTCGAACGGGCCGTGCTGGGCGCCGATCTCGGCGAAGCCGGGGAAATAGCCGGTGTCGCCGGAGTAGAACGCCCGGCGGGTCGGGCCCTTGATCACCCAGCTGGCCCAGAGGGTCTCGTCGCGGTTGAAGCCGCGGCCGGAGAAGTGCCGGGCCGGGGTCGCGATCAGCTCGAGCGTGCCGATCGTGTGGGACTCGTTCCAGTCCAGCTCGACGATCCGGGACTCCGGGACGCCCCAGCGCTCCAGGTGGGCGCCGACGCCGAGCGGCACCAGGAACGGCGCGGCCTGCAGGTCGACCAGGTTCTGGATGCTGACCATGTCGAGGTGGTCGTAGTGGTCGTGGGAGATCACGATCGCGTCCAGCGGGGGCAGCTCGCGCAGCGGGACCGGCGGCTCGTGCAGCCGGCGCGGGCCGGCCAGCCGGGACGGGGAGCAGCGGTCGCTCCAGACCGGGTCGAGCAGCACCCGGCGGCCCTCGATCTCGACCAGGGCGGACGAGTGGCCGTACCAGGTGACGTGCAGGCCGTCGGCCGAGGCCGGGCCGGGGTTGACCACCGGGACCGGCAGGTGCGGCTTGCGGGACTCGGTGTCGGTGACCGCGGAGATGAACAGCCGCGGCATGGAGGCAGCGGCCACCTCGGTGGCCGGCACGGTATTGCGGAACTTTCCGCCGGAGAACTGCGGTGAGGACTCCATCCGGGCGCGGCGTGCGCCGCGCGCTCTCGCGCCGATCTGCGCGGGCAGGTCGCGAGCGGCCCAGACCGCCGCGGCCCCGAGAGCCAGAGCCATCACCGTACGGGTACGAACACGCTTCGCCATGCCCCCCAGTCTGACCCGATCCGGCTCTTCTCGCCCACCGCCTCCCTGAGCTGGCACTCAGCAAGTGACGCGTATGACACACTGCCGCCGTGACGATCGATATCCTTCAGGCGCAGCAACAGCTCATCGTGCGCCAGCGCATCCGTTTGATGGTCAACCAGTACGAGGTACACGGTGTCACGCCGGACGGCCAGGAGGCCGGTGTCCTCGCCTTCGCCCAGCAGAAGCGGCTGGCGTTCAAAGAGCAGGTCACGCTCTACACCGACGACACCAAGCAGGTGCCGGTCCTGGGCTTCAAGGCCCGTCAGGTGATCGACCTGGGCGCGACCTACGACATCTTCGACGCGATCGGCAACCCGATCGGCCTGTTCCGCAAGAAGTTCGGCGCCTCGCTGCTCCGCTCCACCTGGGTGCTCGAGCAGCCCGGCTACTACGAGGCCGTCGGCCAGGAGCGGAACCTGTTCGTGGCCCTGCTGCGCCGGTTCGTGGACTACCTGTCCTGGCTGCCGTACCACTTCGACTTCCAGGTCAACGGCAACACGGTGTTCTCGGTGGAGCGCAAGTGGGGCCTGCGGGACACCTACAACGTCACCATCCTGGACCCGAACCTGGACCGTCGCCTGGTCATCGCCATGGCCGTCGCGCTGGACGCTCTGCAGTCCCGGTAACCTCCGGTGGATGGACGATCCACGGGCCCGACGGCTCTTCGGCGACAGCACCGTCGCACCAGGTGACCTAGCGTTCAGCCCGTTCCGGGTGGACCGGGACCGGATCGTCAGTTCACCCTTCTTCGCCCGCCTCGCCGGGGTCACCCAGGTGATCAGCCCCGGCGGGGCCGGACTGCTGGTGCACAACCGGCTCACCCACAGCCTCAAGGTCGCCCAGGTGGCCCGGGCCATCGCCGAGCGGATCCAGGCCCGTGAGCCGGATCTGAGCGAGAAGCTGGGCGGCTGCGACCCGGACGTGGTCGAGGCCGCGGCGCTCGCCCACGACCTCGGCCACCCGCCGTTCGGCCACCTCGGCGAGCGGGTGCTGGACCGGCTGGCCCGGCAGCGGCTCGGCCTGGCGGACGGCTTCGAGGGCAACGCCCAGTCGTACCGGATCGTGACCAGCACCGAGATCCGCGGGCAGGCCACCATCGGGCTGAACCTGACGAACGCCACCCGCGCCGCGATCCTGAAGTACCCGTGGACCCGGCACGGGCACCCGGAGCCGCACCCCCGGTTCATGGACCCGCCGCCACGCGGGGCGGCCGCGCACGCCGACGACGAGGAGGGCGGCTCGGCGAAGTTCGGGGCGTACTCCACCGAGGTCGCCGACGTACGGGCAGCCCGGGCGCCGTTCGCCGGCCGGGTCGCCGACTGGCAGCAGACCGTCGAGGCCTCGGTGATGGACACCGCTGACGACATCGCGTACGCCATCCACGACCTCGAGGACGTGCACCGGGTCGGCGTGCTCCAGCAGGGCGCGGTCGCCGCCGAGCTGCTCGCCTGGCAGCGCTGGGGCCCCACCACCGACCTGAAGCGGGCCGGCGGGGCGATCGAGTCGCTGCGCCTGAGCCTGCACCGCAAGGAGGACTGGATCGCCGACGACAGCGCGTTCGCCGACGCGGTCGAGCTGGTCCGGGCCGAGCTGGTGGACGGGTTGCTGGCCCAGCCGTTCGACGGGTCGGTGGCCGCCGAGGCGCGGGTCGCGGCGTTCTCGGCGACCTGGACCCGGCGGCTCGTCGACTCGGTGGGGCTGACCGAGCAGGCGGCGATCCGCAGCGGGCACGCGCAGCTGGCCGTGGCCCAGTGGCACGAGGTGCAGGTCCTCAAGTTCGTGCAGAACCGGTTCGTGCTGGCCCGGCCGGACCTGGCCCTGCACCAGCGCGGTCAGGGCCGGCTGCTGTCGTCGCTGGTCGAGGCGCTGCTGAGCTGGCTCGGCGACCCGGACGAGGAGGACCGGCTGCCGCGGCGGCTGCGGGACCTGGTCGAGCTGGCCGAGGCGGAGCTGCCGGACGGCACGCCACAACGGCTGAGCCGGGCACGCGGGCGCGCGGTGATCGACTTCGTGGCCGGGCTGACCGACGGGCAGGCGGTCGGGCTGATGGAGGCGCTGTCCGGGCGGTCGCGGCAGCTGTGGACGGACGCGTTCGTGCTCTGAGTTTCTCCTTCTTGCCGCTTTTCTACTTCTTGCCGACTTTCTTGATTCTCGAGCGCAGCACCCGGGTGGCCAGCGGGCCCAGCTCGTCGAGCACCTCGACCAGCACCGCGAGCTGGTCGATGGCGTCCAGCGCGCGCTGCCCGCCGACCGGGTCGATGCCCTCGAACAGCTCCAGGCCGACGAACGCCGAGGAGATCGCCTGGGCCAGGCCGGGCAGGTCGGCGACCTCGGCGATCGGCGAGCCGGCCAGCACCCGGCGCAGCACCGCCTCGATCTCGCCGGTCCAGAGCTGGAACGTCGCCCGGATCGGCTCGGCCAGCCGCTCGTTGTTCTGTGCCGCGGCGAGGGTCTGCGCGAGCACCGAGACGTTGCCCTCGGCCAGCTCGGCGGTGTGCAGGTCGCGGCCCACCTGGAGCAGGTCGCGCAGCGAGGTGACCGCGGCGAACCGGCCGGCGTAGAGCGCCACCCGCTGCTCGGTGGCCTGCCGGCAGGCCGCGCCGAGCAGCTCGTCGACCGAGCCGAAGTGGTAGAAGACCAGCGCCTGGTTCACTCCGGCGGCGGCCGCGATGGTCCGGGCCGAGGTGCCGGTCACGCCGTGTTCGCGGACGGCGGCCAGGGCGCCGTCGAGCAGGCGCTGCTTGGTGTCGCTCACCGATTTCCTCTCGCGGACGCCAATGTTCGGGAGCGGTCACCCCCCGTTTGAGCGACCGCTCAAACAGCACCTTAGCCGGAAGATCGTGGAGATGTCGACCACTGGCCACTTACGCGATTGCGGTGTAAGCATGTAATCACTGCAAGACCGAGGAGGTCGTCATGCGTTTCCGACCCGCCCCGCCCGGGGCACGCACCGAACCGCCGCCCGCTGACGACGCTGCCGCCTGGATCACCGGGGCGGTGCCGGACGGGTGGTTCATCGAGCCGCCCGAGGTCGTCGTGGACCGCGACGAGATCATCATCTGGGGCCGGCTGCCCGAGCCGGACCTGGCCGCCGAGTCCACCGAGGCGGACCGGGCCGCCGCGCACGGCGGGCGGATCACCCAGTTCCGGGAGAACACCCGCGACGACCGGATCCGGGTCGCCCGGCAGGTCGAGCACCGCTATCAGCGCAAGGTCGCCTGGGGTGCCCGCTGCGGGGACACCGCGGAGCTCTACACGCACCTGGCCGCACCGGTGATGACCCGGCTGCGCCAGCCCGAGCGGCAGGTGCTGGACACCCTGGTGGACGCGGGGGTGGCCCGGTCCCGCTCGGACGCGCTGGCCTGGTGCGTCCGGCTGGTCGGCCAGCACACCGAGGACTGGCTGTCCGAGCTGCGCACGGCGATGACGAAGGTCGACGAACTGCGCCGCCAGGGCCCGCCCACCACGTGATGCGCACGGCGGATGCCGGGGCGGGACCCCGGCATCCGCTGGCCTAGGCTCGGGGCGTGCTGCGTCAGGTCACCGCCATTCGTTATGTCACCCCACTGCGCGAGGGCGGGTCGCTGCCCGGCGTGGTCGAGGCCGACGATTTCGGTACGTACGTGGTGAAGTTCCGCGGCGCCGGCCAGGGCCCGAAAGCGCTCGTCGCCGAGGTGATCTCCGGGGAGCTCGCGCGGCGGCTCGGGCTCCCGATGCCGGAGCTGGCCCGGGTCGAACTCGACCCGGTGGTGGCCCGCGCCGAGCCGGACGAAGAGGTCCAGGAGCTGATCAAGGCGAGCGCCGGCGGCAACCTGGGAATGGACTTCCTGCCCGGTGCGCTGGGCTACGACCCGAACGCGCACCCGGTCGAGGCCGGGCTGGCCAGCCGGGTGCTGGCCTTCGACGCGTTCGTGGAGAACGTGGACCGCAGCTGGCGCAACCCGAACCTGCTGATCTGGCACGGCGGCCTGTGGCTGATCGACCACGGCGCCACGCTCTACTTCCACCACGACTGGGCCCGGGCCGAGAAGGTCGTGCACCGCGCGTACCGCTGGGACGATCACGTGCTGAAGCCCTACGCCACCGCGCTCGCCGCCGAGGGTCCGGCGCTGGCCGCCCGGCTCACCCCGGAGCTGCTCGCCGAGGTGGTCGCGCTGGTGCCGGAGGACTGGCTGGACGACGGGGACCGCAACGCCTATCTCGACCACCTCACCCGCCGGGCCGCGAAGCCGGAGGCGTGGCTGCCGTGAGGGTTCCCTACGAGTACGCCGTCATCCAGGCCGTCCCCCGGATCGAACGCGGCGAGCTGATCAACGTCGGGGTGCTGCTCTACTGCCACCGCCACGACTTCCTGGCCGCCCGCACCCACCTCGACGAGACCCGGCTGCTCGCCCTGGACCCGGCCGCCGACGTGCCCGCCGTCCAGGGGTCGCTGGACTCCTGGGAGGCGACCTGCCTCGGCGGCGGCGCGTCGGCCGGGATGAAACTGGGCGAGCGTTTCCGCTGGCTGGTCGCCCCGCGCAGCACGATCCTGCGGGCGAGCCCGGTCCACATGGGCCTGGCCGTCGACCCGGGCGCCGAGCTGGACCGGCTCGTGGGACTCCTGGTCCGCTAGAGCTGCACGGCATACCGCAGGCCCCGCGGCGAGACGCAGACGACGGACTCGCCGGGGTGCAGGCGGGCGTCCTCCGCATACCGGAGGGCCAGCTTGTCCTCGGCGGCCGGGTCACCGGCGTCCGCGGCGACCAGCAACTCGGCGATCTCGTCCAGGTGCCCGAGGTCGTCCGGCAGACCGGCGGGCAGGTCGGCCCAGGGCAGGCTCGCGTACGGGATGCCCTGCCCGAAGATGTCCCAGAGCAGCAGTTCGTCGCCCGTCGCGCAGCACCGTGGCGAGCGCCACGAGATGCTCCGGCTCGCGGCGCAGCGTGATGTCCCGGATCGGCTCGACCACCCCGGAACACGGCACGCAGACCTCGACGGTCGCCGCGGTGTCCGGGGTGACCACGCCGTGGTAGATCACCCAGTGCTCCGGGCCGTGCGTGGCGCCCTGCTCGTCGAGGTGCGCCCGGATCGCCCACTGCGCGGCGCCGATCGCCGGCACCAGGGCCTGCTGATCGACGACCGTGCGGATGGTGGCGACCTTGCGCTCCGGGCGCCGCTCCACGCGTACGGAATAGGGCTTTTCTGGCTCGTCGCCGTGAGCGAGCGCGGTCCGCAACCAGAGGTAACCGGAGCGGCGGGCCGCCGTGGCCGCGTCCTCCCCCGCCCACCAGCGGTCCAGACGGGTCACCGCCTCGGCGTCGGGCAGCGCGAGCATCTCGCCGATCACCGCGAGCGGCGCCCCGAGCCTGCGCAGCACACCGATCCGGCGGGCCCGGTCGAGTTGCCCGGCGGTGTAGCGGCGATAACCGCTGAGGTCATCGACCTCGGCGGGCGGCAGCAGGCCGGAGACGTCGTAGAGCCGGAGCGCCTTGATCGAGAGCCCGGTCAGGCGGCCGAACTCCCCGATGGACATGCTCACCGCGGGCTGCGATCCCATGAGTCAGATCGTGGAGTCTGCCCCAGGGGCAGAGTAAAGGGCTTCCTTGTACGTTTTTTCGCGGCAGACTGGGCGGATGCAGCTGCCGATCCATCCGCCGGTCAAGCCGATGCTCGCCAAGCCCGTCCCGGAGATCCCACCGGGGCAGATCTACGAGCCGAAGTGGGACGGCTTCCGGTCGATCATCTTCCGGGACGGCGACGAGGTGGAGATCGGCAGCCGCAACGAGAAGCCGATGACGCGGTACTTCCCCGAGGTGGTCGCGGCGGTGCTGGCCAACTTCCCGGAGCGGGCGGTGATCGACGGCGAGATCATCGTGGCCGACACCGGGCGCAACACCCTCGACTTCGAGGCGCTGCAGCAGCGGATCCACCCCGCGGCCAGCCGGGTCGCGCTGCTCGCCGAGCAGACCCCGGCCAGTTTCGTCGCCTTCGACCTGCTGGCGCTCGGCGACGAGGACCTCACCGAGCTGCCCTTCGCGCAGCGGCGGGACCGCCTGGTCCAGGCCCTTTCCCAGGCAAAACCTCCGGTGTACGTCACGCCGGCCACCGATGACGTCACCACCGCGCAACGGTGGTTCGAGGAGTTCGAGGGCGCCGGGCTGGACGGGCTGATCGCCAAGCCCCGGGACATCACCTACCTGCCGGACAAGCGGGTGATGTTCAAGATCAAGCACAAGCGCACCGCGGACTGCGTGGTGGCCGGCTACCGGGTGCACAAGTCGGCCGAGAACCGGATCGGCTCGCTGCTGCTCGGCCTCTACGACGAGCGCGAGGTGCTGGTCTCGGTCGGGGTGATCGGCTCGTTCCCGCTGACCGTCCGCGAGGAGCTGTTCCAGGAGCTGCAGCCGCTGGTCACCGAGTTCGAGGGCCACCCGTGGAACTGGGCGGCGCACCAGCAGGGCGAGCGCACCCCGCGCAAGAACGAGGTGAGCCGCTGGAACAACGGCAAGGACCTGTCGTTCATCCCGCTGCGCCCGGAGCGGGTGGTCGAGGTGCGCTACGACTACATGGAGGGGCTGCGCTTCCGGCACACCGCCCAGTTCGAGCGCTGGCGCACCGACCGCGAGCCCCGGACCTGCACGTACGAGCAGCTGGAGCACCCGGTCCGCTTCGACCTCGCCGAGGTGCTGACCAGCCGCTGATCGCGGGCGTCGTACCGACCGGCTAGCCTCGTGGCGGCAAAGGTCCCCGGAACTCGAAAGGGTCGCGTCGTGCGCCGTCGCTCGCGTTCGGTCATCGCTCTGCTCACCGCGATGGTCATGACCACCGGGGGCTGCACCCTGCCCGCGTTCGCGCCCGAGGGCGCCGCCGACCCGGCCAAGCCGGCCGACGGCGGTGGCGGGGTGCCCACCACCGGCTCCACGCCCGGCGCGGCCGCGCAGTGGTCCCCCTGCACCGACGTCCCGGAGAAGCTGGTCGGCCGGGCCGCCGCCGGGATGAGCTACGACTGCGCCACCGTCGCGGTGCCCCGGGACTGGTCCAAGCCGGTCGCCGGCGAGACGTACGACGTCGCGATGATCCGGATCCGGTCCGCGACGCAGAAGGACCGGATCGGCTCGCTGCTGCTCAACCCGGGCGGCCCGGGCGGCTCGGGCATCGACCTCGCGGTCTACCTCTCGTTCGGCGAGGCGCTCGGCGGCCTGCCCGAGGCGGTCACCGACAAGTTCGACCTGGTCGGCTTCGACCCGCGCGGGGTGAGCCGGTCCAGCCCGCTCAAGTGCATCAGCAACGACGACCAGGACGCCAGCTTCGCCGCCGACCCGGACCCGGTCAGCCAGGCCGAGTTCGACGAGGTCACCGCGCTGAACAAGAAGATCGCCGACGGTTGCGGCGCGAAGTACGGCGACCAGCTGCCGTATTTCTCCACAGTCCAGGCGGCCCGCGACATGGACGCGCTGCGCGCCGCGGTCGGCGACCCCAAGCTGACCTACCTGGGCTTCTCCTACGGCACGCTGCTCGGTGCGACGTACGCGCAGCTGTTCCCGCAGAACGTCCGGGCCCTGGTGCTCGACGGCGCGGTCGACCCGACGGAGAACTACGTGCAGGGCTCGGAGACCCAGGCCAAGGGCTTCGAGCGGGCGTTCACCAACTTCACCGCGTGGTGCAAGCAGAACGCCGCCGACTGCCCGATCGCGGCCGACCCGCGCGGCGCGGTGACCGACGCGATGGCCAAGGCGGAGAACTCCCCGGTGGCGTACAAGGACGGCAGGCAGGCCACCGCCGGCTGGATCTTCGTGGGGCTGATCTCGTCGCTCTACACCAAGACCGGCTGGACCAGCCTGGCCCAGGCGATCGACGAGCTGCAGGGCGGCGACGCCAAGGGCATCATGGACCTCGCCGACCAGTACGCCGAGCGCGAGACCACCGGCAGCTACTCCAACCTGTTCGACGCGAACCTCGCGGTGAACTGCGCGGACACCGACGACGCGCCGACCGTCGCGAAGGTGCGCGCCCTGCAGTCCGAGTGGCGCAAGAAGTACCCGCTGTTCGGGGCGCCGCTGGCGATGGGGATGCTGCCGTGCGCGTACTGGCCGGGCAAGCGGGACCCGTACCCGGCCGGCAAGGCGACCGGCGCGCCGCCGATCGTGGTGGTGGGCACCACCGGTGACCCGGCCACGCCGTACGAGAACACCGCGGACCTGGCGAAGATGCTCGGCACCGGGCACGTGGTGACCTGGGAGGGCGAGGGACACACCGCGTACCCGTCGACGCCCTGCATCGTGAGGGCGGTCGACAACTATCTGATCGACCTGACCGTCCCGCAGGAGGGCCTGCGGTGCCCGGCGAAGTGACGTTCCGGCTCGCCACCGCGGCCGACGTGCCGGCCGTGCTGGCGCTGCTGGCCGACGACGCGATCACCCACCAGCGCGGGTTCGGTGACGTGCCGGCCACGGTGGACCCGGCGGTCCGGGCGGCGTTCGCGGCGATCGAGGCCGACCCGAACAACGAGCTGATCGTCGCGGTCGCGGACGACGCGGTGATCGGGACCTGCCAGCTCACCTTCATCCCGGGGCTGAGCCGTGGCGGCGCGCTGCGGATGCTGGTCGAGGCGGTCCGGATCAGCTCGGACCGGCGTGGGCAGGGCCTGGGCGCCGAGCTGATGCGCTGGACGATCGAGCGGGCCCGCGGGCGGGGCTGCCGGATGGTCCAGCTCACCACGGACAAGCGGCGCACCGACGCGCACCGCTTCTACGAACGGCTCGGCTTCACCGCCTCGCACGAGGGCATGAAGCTGGCTCTTTAGGACCGCTGCGCTTTCCGGTCGCGGTCCTTCGACGGCTGGACCCGCTTCGGCTCGCCCGGCATCTTCGGGTGGTCCGGCGGGTAGGGCATGTCGCCCAAGCCGGCCTTCTCGTCCCGCTCCACCCACTCCAGCAGCACACCGAGGTCGTGCGCCACGTCGTCGATCGCGGCGTGCGGGTCACCGATCTCGGCGATCCGTTTCGGCACCGTCCGCAGGTCGAAGTCGTCCGGCTCGACCCGGGTCAGTTCCTCCCAGGTCACCGGCGTGGACACGGTGGCCCGGGCGTTGGCGCGCAACGAGTACGCGCACGCGATCGTCCGGTCCCGCGCCATCTGGTTGAAGTCGAGGAACACCTTGTCGCCGCGCTCCTCCTTCCACCACGCCGTGGTGATCGCGTCCGGGCGGCGGCGCTCCACCTCCCGGGCCAGCGCGATCGCGGCCCGGCGCACCTGCACGAAGTCCCACTGCGCGGCGATCCGGACGTAGACGTGCACGCCACGGCCACCGGACGTCTTCGGGTACCCGACCCAGCCCATGTCGTCGAGCACCTCGCGGACCACGCCGGCGGCCGCGACCACGTCGCCGAAACCGAGGCCGGGTTGCGGGTCGAGGTCGATGCGCAGCTCGTCGGGCTGGTCCGGCGCGGCGCCTCGGACCGGCCAGGGGTGGAACACCACGGTGCCCATCTGCGCGGCCCACGCGACGTGCGCGAGGTCGGCCGGGCAGAGCTCGTCCGCCGTACGCATGCTGGGGAACGTGATCTGCGCGGTCTGGATCCAGTCGGGCACACCGCGCCCGGGGATGCGTTTCTGGAAGAACGCCTCGCCGTCGAGGCCGTCCGGGAAGCGTTGCAGGGTGGTGGGCCGGTCGCGCAGCGCGCGCAGGATGCCGTCGCCGGCCGCGAGGTAATACTCGAAGACGTCGCGCTTGGTGAAGCCGCGCTCGGCGAAGACGACCTTGTCGGGGCTGCTCAGGCGCACGGTGTGGCCGGCGATCTGGTGTTCTTCCGCGGCGGCTTTCGGCATGCCCCGACGATATGACGGATCCGGCTGGGTGGCTGCCCGGTGGGCCACCCGATCAGCCCCGGAAAGGGCACGAGGGCCACCCGACAAACTTGGGTGACCCTCACAAATTGGACACAGGGTGCGTCAGGCGGTCTTCCGCTTACGCGCGTACCACATCGCGCCCGCACCACCGGCGACCAGAACGGCGCCGATGCCGATGGTCGCACCGACCGGCCCACCGGTCAGCGGCAGCGAGTCGTCGCTGACGCCGCTGCCCTTGGTGGTGACGGACCCGGACGGCGCCGGGGCGGTCTCCGAGCTGACGCCGCCCGGCGGCACCGACTGCACGTCGCCGGTCGGCTGGACCGAACTCGGGGTCGCGGTCGGGCTCTCGCCCCCGTAGCCGGAGTTTCCGCGGGTGCCGCCGGTGGCGTCCGGGCTGACCGTGGCCGCCGTGGTGGCGGTCGCGGTCACCGGCGGGCCGACCGTCGCGGTCGAGGTCGCGGTGGGCTCGGTGGTGGCCGGGAGCTCGGCGCCGTACCCGGCGCTCCCCCGGTCCGGACTCACCATGACGGCCGGGTACGCCGCCTGGGCAGCGTCAGCCGCGAGGGCCGGCGACGAGATGGCGAGCGCGGCGAAGGCGGTGACGCCGGCCGCGGGCAGCCCCAGGGCCAGCCGACGAACAAAGCTCATGAGGAGTATCCGTTCTGTTGCTGAAAGGTACGGTTGCATGGTCGCACGGGAGCTTAGCGGGAATTGCCCGTTTTACCCGAAATATTGTCCCGGCGCGTCATCAGCCCGGAAGTCCACCAAAACGGTGACTACGCCACAAATGGGACAAAGCGAACACCTTGAGCTCGAACTGCGGGTCGGCAGCGAACAGCCCCCCGCTGTACGGCGCCTGGAGCTGCACGCTGTCCCCGGAGTCCAGGTAGACCGAGACCACGTTGCGGCGACCACGGCGCTCGGCCCGCAGGTCGACCACCCGGCTCCAGGGCGCCTCGTCGTCGCCGAGCAGCGACGACGTACGCAGGCCGCCGGCCACCACCTCGACACCGGTCCGCCGGCCGGTCATGATCCCGACCGCGGTGCCGAGCAGCAGCGGCGCCAGCACGAGCACCACCCACGACCACAACGGCGGGCTGTCCGGACCGGGCCAGAAGATCGTGGCGATCACCCCCGTCGTGACACTCGCCACGGCGCTCAACGCGCCGAGGTAGAGGCCGTGGCCGAGAGCCTGCTGGAAGGTCGGCCGGAACGTCGGAGATGCAGCAGCTTCCATATAGGGCTCAACGGCCGGTCGGCGCGCATCGGCGCACCGGCGGTGCGACGGGAGCCGACGTACCGTTGTCGGCATGGCAACCGAAGAGACCACGCTGCCGACCACCGAGGACGAGTGGCGGATCCGGCTCGACCCGGACGAGTTCCGGGTGCTCCGTCAGGCCGGCACCGAGCCGGCCTGGAGCGGTGAGTACGTCAGCACCAAGGACGAGGGGATGTACCGGTGTCGCGGCTGCGGCACGGAGCTCTACCCCAGCGACACCAAGTTCGACAGCCACTGCGGCTGGCCGTCCTTCGACGACGCCATCCCGGGTGCGGTCAAGGAGATCGAGGACCGCAGCCACGGGATGACGCGCGTCGAGATCCGGTGCGCGAACTGTGACGGGCACCTGGGCCACGTGTTCAAGGGCGAGGGCTTCACCCCGAAGAACACCCGGCACTGCGTGAACAGCCTGTCGATCAGGCTCGACCCGAAGTAACGAGAGGCACGTCGACCTCACCGGTGGCGTCACCGGTGTCGAAGGCCACCAGATAGCGCGGCCGGCTCTGCGTCGAGGCGTAGATCCGGCCGACGTACTCGCCCAGCATCCCCAGACAGATCAGCTGGACCGCGCCGAGCAGCAGCATCGCCAGGTAGAGCGACGTCCAGCCGGGCACGACCACCCCGAACGCCCAGGCGGCCAGGCCGCTCACCACCAGGCCCAGGCAGATCACGAACGTGACGAGCCCCAGCCAGGTGGCGATCTTCAGCGGCGCCGCCGAGAAGCTGGTCACGCTGTCCAGGCTCAATTTGATCATCTTGCCGAGCGGGTACTTGGTCTCACCGGCCACCCGCTCGGCCCGGACGTAGGTGACCTCGCCGCTCGGGAACCCCAGCGACGGCACCACCAGGCGGTAGACCGGCTGCTGCTCGGGCAGGTCGTTGAGGGTGTCGACGACCGGACGGCTCATCAGCCGGAAGTCACCGGCCTGACCGCTCACCCACGGTCCGACCAGGCGCCGCATCAGCCAGTAGTAGACGCCCGCGGTCTTCCGTTTGAACGGCGTGTCGGTGCTGCGGTCGCTGCGGACCCCGTAGACCACGTCCAGGTCCTCGTCGCGGGCCTTGGCCAGCATCTCGCCGATCGCCTCGGGCGGATCCTGCAGATCGGCGTCGATGCTGACGACGTACGCGCCGCGGGCCGCGCGCAGGCCGGCCCCCAGCGCGGACTGGTGACCGACGTTGCGGCGCAGCTTCACCACCCGCAACTGGTCCCAGCCGTCCCGCAGCTCGAGCAGACGTGGCACGGTGCCGTCCGAGCTGCCGTCGTCGACGGCCACGACCTCGTAGGTGACGCCAAGGCCGTCGAGCACCGGGCGCAGCCGGGCGACGAAGTGGTCCACCGCCGCACGCTCGTTGAACATCGGCGTCACGACGGACAGAGTGACCATCAAGCGCCCCCAGGTAGCGATATGCACGAATGTGTCGGCAAACGACGCTAGTCACCGGGGGTGAATCTCACGTGTCCTGGTGTTGTGCCCCAACGGAACAGACGAGATCTTCGACGATGAATCGGACACCGTTGGTCGCGGTCCGCCACTCGGCGCCCGCGGTCACCGCCCATTCCGGGCCGAGCTGCGGCGCGAAGGTGTCGCCGGGCACGTCCAGGTCGATGGTGGTCCGGACCAGATGCCGGGCCCGGGGCAGGAAGGCCGCGTAGACCGCGGCGCCGCCGATCACCCAGAAATCGTCTTCGACGATCAGATCCGGATCGTGTACGACCTGAGCACCCTCCGCCGCCCAGGAACGATCGCGGGTGAGCACCACGTTGCGGCGGCCGG
This sequence comes from Actinoplanes palleronii, assembly GCF_016862315.1. Classification (GTDB taxonomy): domain Bacteria; phylum Actinomycetota; class Actinomycetes; order Mycobacteriales; family Micromonosporaceae; genus Actinoplanes; species Actinoplanes palleronii. The sequence continues at coordinate 83,732 of NZ_BOMS01000023.1, forward strand.
GCAGCGGGCGGCGGGGCAGCGACTCCCAGGTGGACCGGCCCATCACGATGGTGGCGCCCATCGTCCGTTCCTTGAAGATCTGCTGCTCGCCGGGGACCCGCCAGGGGATCTCTCCCCCGGCGCCGATCACCCGGTTCCGGGCCTCCGCCCAGATCATGTGCACCGTCACACCGTGCCTGCGTTCGGCATGCTCTCCTGGCCCTCGCCTACAACATCGTCTTCAGGTGCGGCTGGGTGCCGCTCGGTGCAGTCGCTCATACCGCTACCGGCGCCTTGATCGCCGGGTGGTGCTGGTAGTCCACCACCGAGAAGTCGGCGTACTCGTAGTCGAACAGGCTCGGCTTGGCGGCGAGCTCCAGCGACGGGAACGGGTACGCGTCCCGGGTCAGCTGCTCGCGCACCTGGTCGACGTGGTTGTCGTAGATGTGGCAGTCGCCGCCGACCCAGATGAAGTCACCCGGGAGCAGGCCGGCCTGGTCGGCGACCATCCGGGTGAGCAGGGCGTACGAGGCGATGTTGAACGGCACGCCGAGGAACAGGTCGGCACTGCGCTGGTAGAGCTGGCAGGAGAGCTTGCCGTCGGCCACGTAGAACTGGAACAGCGCGTGGCACGGCATCAACGCCATCTGGTCCAGCTCGCCCACGTTCCACGCCGAGACGATCATGCGGCGCGAGTCGGGGTTCTTCCGGAGCGTGTCCAGGATCTCGGCGATCTGGTCGACGTGACCGCCGGGCGTGGGCCAGGAGCGCCACTGGGAGCCGTAGACCGGGCCGAGCTCACCGGTCTCCGACGCCCACTCGTCCCAGATCGTCACGCCCTGATCGCGCAGCCACTGCACGTTCGTCTCGCCACGCAGGAACCAGAGCAGCTCCACCGCGATCGACTTGAAGTGCACCCGCTTCGTGGTGACCAGCGGAAAGCCCTGGGACAGGTCGTAGCGCAGGCGCTCGCCGAAGAGGCTGCGGGTGCCGGTCCCGGTCCGATCGCTCTTCGGGGTACCGGTCTCCAGCACCCGCCGGAGCAGCTCTTCATATTGGGTGTCAACGGCCATGCGAGAACCGTACTAGGCGGCCAGCTTCCCGCCGATGGTGACGATGCGGCGCGCCAGGTGGTCGAGCGCCGCGTACTGCACGTCGCCCAGCGGCGCGTCGTTGGTGCCACCGGTGACGTGCGAGACGCCGTACGGGTTGCCGTCGGCGAACTTCAGCGGGTCGGTGTATCCGGGCGCGACCACGACCCCGCCGAAGTGGTAGATCGTGTTGTAGAGCGCCAGCAGCGTCGACTCCTGGCCGCCGTGCTCGGTCATCGACGCGGTGAACCCGGCGTACGCCTTGTTCGCCAGCTGGCCCTGCGCCCACTGCGGGCCGAGCGTGTCGAGGAACTGCTTGAGCTGGCTGGTCACGTTGCCGTACCGGGTGGGTGTGCCGAACAGCACGGCGTCCGCCCAGACCACGTCGTCCGCCGAGGCGCGCGGCTCGGCCTTGGTGGCGTCGAAGTGCTGACTCCACGCCGCGTTCGACGCGATCGCCTCGGCCGGTGCCAGCTCGGCCACCTGACGCAGGCGTACTTCGGCGCCGGCCTTCTCCGCCGCTTCCTGCAGCCGGCGCGCCATCGCGTGCACGGTGCCGGTCGACGAGTAATAGACGATCGCCAGTTTGACGTCTGCCACGGTGCCTCCCTCAGAGATGCTGTTGCCAGCTCCAGCAGATCCCCTGAGCGGGTCCGGTGAAACGTTTATAGGCGGAGTTCACTGCCTTCGGGATCGTCGAACCAGACACCGCCGGTCGCCAGGTACCGGAACTGGTACTCGCCCGGCTCCAGCGGCACGCTGATCGTGCGGGTGCCGTTGCGGCGCACCTGGAGCTCGTGCGTGCCCGGCTGCCAGCCGTTGAAATCACCGACCACGCTGACGACACCGGACGGCTCGTCGGCCGGAAGACTGAAGGTCACCCGGGTCTTGGTGCCGAACAACTTACTGCGCTTGATCATGGGTCCTCCACAGGCCGTAGCCTCTTGACTACAACGGCGGGACCGGCGGCGGGGTGACGACGCGCCGCAATACGCTGTACTGATGCACCCGCAACCGCAGGACGAGCTGCGCGTGGCCTCGTTCCATGATCTTACCCCCGGCACCCTCTACGACCTGCTGCGTCTGCGCAGTGAGGTGTTCGTCGTGGAGCAGGAGTGCGTCTACCCCGACCTGGACGGCCGGGACGCCGAGCCCGGCACCCGGCACCTGTGGTTCGACCGCGGCGGGGAGGTCCGGGCGTATCTGCGGATCCTCGCCGACGAGGGCACCGCCCGGATCGGCCGCGTGGTGACCGCGAAGAGCGCCCGGGGCGCCGGCCTGGCCGGCCGCCTGATCGAGCGCGCCCTGGAAATCATCGGCGACGGCCCCGTGGTCCTGCACGCCCAGGCGTATCTGGTCGCCTTCTACGCCCGCTACGGCTTCGAGCCGACCGGCCCCGAGTACGTGGAGGACGGGATCCCCCACGTACCCATGGGGCGTTTGCCGTCGGCGAGTTGAGGCTCGGTTCTTCGACGGCCGCGGGGTTTGCCGGACGGCGGAAAATCGCGCCTCAACTCGCCGGCTCAAAGGCAAACGCCCGCGGAGCGAAGCGGAGCCAAGCCAGCTCAGCCGGCTCAGCCAGGTCCCTGAATCACGGCAGGGCGGTGACCAATTCGGTCACCGAGCGCCGGCGGCCGGTGTAGAACGGCACCTCTTCGCGCACGTGCCGGCGCGCCCCCGAGGCCCGCAGGTCGCGCATCAGGTCCACGATCCGGTGCAGCTCGTCGGCCTCGAACGCGAGCATCCACTCGTAGTCGCCCAGCGCGAACGACGCCACCGTGTTGGCCCGCACGTCCGGGTACCCGCGGGCCATCTTGCCGTGCTCGGCGAGCATCTCGCGGCGCTCGGCGTCGGGCAGCAGGTACCACTCGTAGGAGCGGACGAACGGGTACACGCAGATGTACGGCCGCGCCTCCTCACCGGCCAGGAACGCCGGCAGGTGGCTCTTGTTGAACTCGGCCGGCCGGTGCAGCGCCATCTGCGACCAGACCGGGGTCAGGTGCCGGCCCAGCCCGGTCCGCCGGAACAGCGAATACGCCTCCTGCAGGTCATCCGGGTTCTCGGCGTGCCACCACACCAGGATGTCCGCGTCGGCGCGCAGCCCGGACACGTCGTACGTGCCGCGGACCGTCACGTCCTTCGTCGCCAGCTGCGCGAACAGCTCGTCGACCTCACCGGCCAGCCCGTCCCGCAGGGCCGGCAGCGGGCTGGACGCCCGGAACACCGACCACATCGTGTACCGGATGGTGGCGTTCAGCTCGTTGATCCGGGCCGCGTTGCTCTGCTCGCTCATAGTTCCTCCAGATACTTGCTCACGTCGTCAGCCGCCCGCTCACCGCTCGCCACACAGACCGGGATGCCCACACCGTCCAGCGCGGCGCCGGCCAGCGCCAGGCCGGACGGGAGCGCGGCCCGCGCGGCCGCCACCCGGTCCGGGTGCCCCGGCGCGTACTGCGGCAGCCCGCCGCCCCAGCGCTGGATCCACGACGCGGCCGCCGGTGGCAGCTGCCCGCCGACCAGCTCGCCGAGCTCCCGGTGCGCGATCGCGAGCAGCGCCTGATCGCTGTGCTGCAGGCGCTCCTCCTCGCCGGCCCGGCCCAGTGAGGCCCGCACGATCACCGGGCCCCCGGGTCCGGTCAGGTGCGGCCATTTGCGGGTGAAGAAGGTGGCCGCCTTGACCAGGGTGCCCTCGCCCGGCGGCACCAGGAAGCCGGACAGCTCGGGCAGCGGGGTGCCGGGTGGCAGGGCCATCCCGGCCAGGGCGACACTCGCGTACTCCAGGTCGCCGATCGCCTGCGCGGACTCCGGCGCGGCGTCGGCGAGCAGCCGGGCGGCCGGGCGCGCGGGCACGGCCAGGATCACCGCGTCGACGTCGTCGGTCTGCGGTTCGGGCGCCGGCCCCAGCACCAGGTGCCAGCGGTTCCCGGCACGGATGATCTCCCGCACCGGCAGGCCGAGACTGATCCGCGCCCGGGCGGCCGTGGCAGCCGCGCCGATCAAGCGGCCCATCCCGCCGTCCACGGCCGCGAAGACCGGCTGGCCCGGTGCCCGCTTGCTCAGCGCCTGAGCGGCCCGGACCGCGCCGCGCAGGGTGTGCTCGGTCTCCGCGGTACGGGCCAGCTGCGGCATGGTGGCGCGCAGCGAGAGCCGGTCGGCGCGGCCCGCGTAGACGCCGCCGAGCATCGGGTCGACGAGCCGCTCGACCACCTCGGCGCCGTACCGGGACCGGACCAGCTCGCCGACCGCGATGTCCTGGCCCGGTGCGAGCAGCGGGTGGCCGGTGTCGAGGTCGGCGGACTCGTCGGGCAGCGCCACGCCGTCCAGCGTGGACAGGTCGCCGGGCACGCCGACCAGGGTGCCGGCCGGGATCCGGGCCAGCGCGCCGCCGATCGCCAGCGCCGCGGGCTGGGCGGCCGGGTGCACCAGGGCGTCACCGAGGCCGACCCGGTGGGCGAAGAGCACCGCCGCGGAGGCGCCACCGTCGGGCGCGCCGTTCAGGAACGACTCGGCGCCGCGCTCGACCCGCAGGCCGGCCAGCTCGCCGGTGCGCAGTTTGCCGCCCAGGGCGCCGCTCTGCTCGTACACGATGATCTCGGTGTCCGCCGGCGTCAGATCCCGCAGGCGCACGGCGGCCGCCAGGCCGGCGATGCCGCCGCCGATGACCGCGATCCGCTTCCGCACGTCTCCACCCTCCCAGGCCGCACCCGTGCCCGGCGACCGGGGTCCACCGCTGTGAGATCCCGGCTGGTCGTCAGGGGTGCCTCCGCGGCGCGGAGACACCCCTGACAGCCGGCCGGAAATCGGCCAGCCGGCAGACTGCCCGACCGGCGGGCCCTGCGGACAGGGCCGAAGGTCCTCAGCGAGCGGAGATCTCGTGCACCAGCGCCACCAGGCGGGTGAGGATCTCCGGGTCGGTCTCCGGCATGACGCCGTGACCGAGATTGAACACGTGCCCCGGCGCCGACTGTCCCTGCGCCACCACCCGGCGCGCCTCCCGCTCGACGACGTCCCAGCCGGCGAACAGGATCGCCGGGTCCAGGTTGCCCTGCACCGCCCGGTCCGGGCCGATCCGCTTGGTGGCCACGTCCAGCGGGGTACGCCAGTCGACACCGACCACGTCCGCGCCGGCCTCGCCCATCGCCTCCAGCAGCACCCCGGTGCCCACCCCGAAGTGGATCCGCGGCACACCGGCGTCGAGCAGCCCGCGCAGCACCGCTGCCGAGTGCGGCATCACGTACTGCCGGTAGTCCGCCTCGGAGAGCGCGCCGGCCCACGAGTCGAACAGCTGCACCGCGCTCACCCCGGCCTCCACCTGCACCCGCAGGAAGGTCAGGGTGATCTGGGCGAGGCGGGAGAGCAGCGCGTTCCACAGGTCGGGAGCGCCGTACATCATCGCCTTGGTCTTCAGGTAGGTCCGCGACGGGCCACCCTCGATCAGGTAGCTGGCCAGCGTGAACGGCGCTCCGGCGAACCCGATCAGCGGGGTGCTGCCGAGCTCGGCGACCAGCAGGCGCACCGCCTCGGCGACGAAGTCCACGTCGCCGGCGGCGAGCGGGCGCAGCCGCTCCAGATCCGCGGCGGTGCGCAACGGTTCGGCCACCACCGGGCCGGTGCCGGCCACGATGTCCAGGTCGATGCCGGCCGCGGCGATCGGCACCACGATGTCGCTGAACAGGATCGCCGCGTCCACGTGGTGCCGGCGGACCGGCTGCAGCGTGATCTCGGTGACCAGGTCCGGGCGGCGGCACGAGTCGAGCATGCCGATCCCCTCGCGGATCTTGCGGTATTCCGGCAGCGAGCGCCCGGCCTGCCGCATGAACCACACGGGCGTGTGCGGAACCGTCAGGCCTCGGCACGCACGCACGAACGGGGAATCGTTGAGAACGGTCACCGCGCCATCGTGCCACGTGAGTGAAGACGCCCGGCGGCGCGGCGGACGGCTCTCCGGGCGTAGATCGGCATACTCTTCCCCCATGGCGTCCCCCTCCGCTGTTCCCGATGTGTTCACCCGCGCGGTGGCCGGGTTGCGCGCGGACTCGCCACGGCCGGAGATCCTGCTGGAGGAGATCGCCGCGCCGCAGCGGCTCGCGCCGTACTCGTTCGCGCTCAGCGCCACCGTCCTGCGCTCCGGCGAGGAGGTGGCGAGCGGACGGCTGATCCTGCTGCACGACCCGGCCGGTCACGACCAGTGGCGCGGCGACCTGCGCCTGGTCACCCTGGTCACCGCGGAACTCGAGTCCGACCTGGCCACCGACCCGCTGCTCCCGGCGGTCTCCTGGACCTGGCTCACCGACGCGCTGGACATGCACGCGGCGTCCTACACGGCGATCGGCGGCACGGTCACCCAGACCGCCTCGACCCGCTTCGGCGAGCTGGCCGGCCCGCAGCCGACCGCGGATCTCGAGGTCCGCGCGTCCTGGACCCCGCTCTCCGACGACTTCGGCGCCCACCTGCGCGGCTGGTGCGACATGCTGGCCTCGACCGCGGGCCTGCCGCCGCCCGGCGTCTCCTCGCTCGCCGACCACCACCGGGCCACCGCGACCTAGCCCGCTGCCGCCGGCACCGCCGATCCCCTCCAGGCATTCCTTCGGTACGCATACCGCGTCCCGTCCGTAGGCTACGAGCCACGTCCCCGCCAGGGGGCGACGCGACACCGCGCCACCCCCGGCCGCCCCCGCGCCTCACCACCGAGCGTGTGAAGTAACGGTCCGCTCCGCACCCAAAGTCCCCACACAGCGCCCGGCACCACCTAGCGTGTGAAGTTACGGTGCGGAGCGCACCCAAAGTCCCCACACAGCACCCGGCACCACCCAGCGTGTGAAGTTACGGTGCGGAGCGCACCCAAAGTCCCCACACAGCGCCCGGCACCACCGAGCGTGTGAAGTTGCGGTGCGGAGCGCACCCGAACTTCACACGCTGGGTGGGGTCAGCAGACGTTGAACGTGGCGCAGGCGGTGGCGATCGGGATGGCCAGGCCGATGCCCTCGGCGTCGCGGGCCTTGGCGGTGGCCAGGCCGACCACCTGCTTGCTCGTGTTGACCACCGGGCCGCCGGAGTTGCCCGGGTTGATCGGCGCGTCGAACTGGATCGTCGGGCCGTCGCTGTCGTCCTCGCGGAACGCGCTGATCACGCCGGTGGTGACGGTGTCGTCGAGGCCGAGCGGGGCGCCCACCACTACCACCTGCTGGCCCGGCTTGACCTGGCCGGGAGCGACGGCGATCGGCTTGATCTCCTGCTTGGCGCGGAGCAGCGCGAGGTCCTTGGCCTGGTTGACCTTGATGATCGTCGCGGAGATCCGGGTCGAGCCGCGCTCCAGCGTGACGGTGCGGGCGCCGGTCTTGAAGAGTTCCTCGACGACGTGGAAGTTGGTGAACAGGTTCGCGGTGCCGTCGGCGGCCTTGGTGCCGACCGAGAACGCGGTGCCGGTGAAGTCACCGGCCCGGACCCGGAAGACGCTGGGCAGCGTCGCGGACGAGATGCCCTCCGGGTCGAAGACGTTGGTGAGCGCCTTCTCCAGCTCCGCGCTGCGGTCCTGCTCGCCGGCGACCGCCGAGGCCAGGTCGTTGCTGCTCTTGATCATGGTTTCGATCCGGTACGCCTGCCAGCCGGTCACGCCCAGCAGCAGCAACACCAGCACCATGATCAGCGGCTTGGCGCGGCCGGCGACGGCGAGCCCGGACATCCGGGAGCCGCGGGGCTCGGGCGCCGCCATCGGCGTCTCGTAGGCCGCGGCCGGATATCCGGCCGGCGGGTATCCCGGGTTCGAGTAACCGGTGGTCGCGTATCCGGGGGCCGGGTAGGACGCCGGGCCCGGCGCCGCGTAGCCCGGCACGGGTGCGGAAGGCGCGGGGTAACCCGGTGCCGGCGAGGCGGGCGCCGCGTAGGCAGGAGCGGGTGAGGAGGGCGGCGTCTGCGGCTCGGCCCAGCGCGGTTCGGCGAAGCTCGTCTCCGCCCAGACCGGGCCCGGCTCCTCCCAGGAACGCTGCTGCTGCCCTGCCCAGGGGTCCTCCGGGCGGCGCAGGCCGTCATCCGCGTACCGGTCGTCGTAACGATCGGTGTAGCGATCCTGACCCCGGCGGGGCTCTGGCGAACCAGCAGGGGTGAAGGGCTCGTATGTGGCGGTCATCCGGCACGGCCTCCCAAAGGTGTCGGCGTGGCACCCGGGTATACGGAGCAAACCGCGCAATGGTTGAAACCTAAGAAGTCGATCGAGAATCGGCGCGCCGGGACCCGGCTGCGCACAGCAGGGGTGTGACCCCCGTACGGTTACGGAGTGACCGACGAAGCACCCCTGCGCCGTCGGGACGCGCCGGAGTCAGCAGGGGACGGACCGCACGCCGTGCCGCCCGACCCAAGTTCTGGCGGTTCCGAGGCAGTTCCCCTGACGTCGCCCCGCGATGGCACCCCGGCTCCCGTGGAGAGCGCCACCGACCTGGCCGAGGTCGTCGCCCGCATGTCCACCGGCACCGGGCCGGTCGCCGTGGACGCCGAACGCGCGTCCGGCTACCGCTACACCCAGCGGGCCTACCTGGTGCAGCTGCGCCGGGCCGGCGCCGGCACCGTGCTGATCGACCCGCTCCCGCTCGACGATCTGCGCACCCTGGACACGGCTCTGGCCGACACCGAGTGGGTGCTGCACGCCGCCAGCCAGGACCTGCCCTGCCTGGCCGAGCTCGGGATGAAACCGCGCCGGCTGTTCGACACCGAGCTGGCCGCCCGGCTGGCCGGGTTCGAACGGGTCGGGCTGGCCGCGCTCACCGAGCAGCTGCTCGGTTTCTCGCTGGAGAAACACCACTCGGCGGCGGACTGGTCCACCCGGCCGCTGCCGGACTCCTGGCTGACCTATGCCGCGCTGGACGTGGAACTGCTCACCGACCTGCGTGACCTGCTCGCCGCGGAGCTGGACCGGCAGGGCAAGGCGGCCTGGGCGGCGGAGGAGTTCGCCGCGCTGGTGGCCGGCGCCGACCGGCCGCCGCGGGTCCGCGCCGATCCGTGGCGCCGCACGTCCGGCATCCACCGGGTGCGGGGCGCCCGGGCACAGTCCCGGGTCCGCGCGCTCTGGTACGCCCGGGACGGCATCGCCGCCCGCCGTGACTCGGCGCCCGGCCGGGTGCTGCCCGACTCGGCGATCGTCGCCGCGGCCGAGGCCGACCCGAAGGACGAGCGCACCCTGCTCGCCATCCCCGGGTTCGGTGGCCGTTCGGTGCGCCGGCTCGCCAAGATCTGGCTGGACGCGCTGGACCAGGCCCGGGCGCTGCCCGACGACGCGCTGCCGGTGAACGTGCCGGTGGAGGGTCCGCCGCCGCCGCACCGCTGGGCCGAACGTGACCCGGTCGCCGCGGCCCGGCTGGCCCGGTGCCGTCAGGTCGTGGTGGGCACCGCGGAGACCCATCGGCTGCCCCCGGAGAACCTGATCAGCCCGGACTTCATCCGCCGGCTGGCCTGGTCACCGCCGGACGACATCAGCGCGCAGACGGTGAGCGACACGCTGCGCGGCTTCGGCGCCCGCAACTGGCAGGTAGGCCTGATCGCCGGCCAACTCGCCACGGTGCTCCCCGCTCCGGAACTGAGCTAGCTGGCTCCGCTTCGCTCCGCAGGCAAAAACGCCTTTTGAGCCGATGACTTTGGCAGCTGAGTTCCCGCCGACCGCAAAACCCGCGGGCGTCGGGAACTCAGTTGTCAAGTCATCGGCGGCGTTTTTGCAGATCAGAGGGAGAGGTTGGAGCCCGGCTGGGGGCGGAGACCGTCGTGGTCCTTGCCGCAGCGGACGCACTGCTTGTAGGTGCCGCCGTCCTCGGTGGCGCGGCGGACCCATCGGTGCCGGCCCAGCCGGCAGGTGAGCGGCTTACCCATGAATCGACGCTACGCCCGGCCCTGGGTTCTCCGGCAGAGCCCGCCGGAGGGTTTTATGGTTTAACCGCGACCGCCCACGGGCGTCGCCCGGGGTGGGGAGTGTTTTGGACGCGTAGCGGCCAGCGAGTCGCCCCGGGTCCCGGCGGGAGCGGCGATCTGTACCCCGGCGGACGCACGACAAAAAGCTCTTGATCTGCGGTTTTGTAATCTTCAAGATCGTCACCGGAAACAAAGCTGTGACGTTTAGGCAAGGCCCTGGCACCCACTAGTTACCGGCGAGTAGCATTCTTCACACGCTTAGGGTTCACGCCCGCAAGGAGGCTTGCTGTGCCCCGTGAAGTACGCGAGGTCGTCTTCGTCGACGGCGTCCGCACCCCGTTCGGCAAGGCGGGCGGCATGTATGCCGAGACCCGCGCCGACGACCTGGTGATCCGCTGCATCCGAGAGCTGGTCAAGCGCAACCCGCAACTCCCGCCGGAGCGGGTGGACGAGGTCGCGATCGCGGCCACCACGCAGACCGGTGACCAGGGCCTGACCATCGGCCGGACCGCGGCCCTGCTGGCCGGCCTGCCCAAGACGGTGCCCGGTTATGCCATCGACCGGATGTGCGCCGGTGCGATGACCGCGGTGACCAACGTCGCCGGCGGCATCGCCATGGGCGCCTACGACATCGCCGTCGCCGGCGGCGTCGAGCACATGGGCCGGCACCCGATGGGCGAGGGCGCCGACCCGAACCCGCGGATCCTGACCGAGAAGCTGGTCGACCCGTCCGCCCTGGTGATGGGCTCGACCGCGGAGAACCTGCACGACCGGCTCCCGGCCATCACCAAGGAGCGCACCGACCGCTTCGCGCTGAACTCGCAGCTGAAGACGGCCAAGGCGTATGCCGACGGCAAGCTGCAGCCCGACCTGGTCCCGGTCGCGACCCGCAGCGCCGAGCTGGGCTGGGGCCTGGCCACCGTGGACGAGGCGCCGCGCGAGACCTCGATGGAGAAGCTCGCCACGCTGAAGACCCCGTTCCGCCCGCACGGCCGGGTCACCGCGGGCAACGCGGCCGGCCTGAACGACGGCGCCACCGCCGCCCTGCTGGCCGACGAGGCGACCGCCCGCGAGCTGGGGCTGCCGGTCGCGATGCGGATGGTCTCGTTCGCGTACGCCGGCGTCGAGCCGGAGATCATGGGCTACGGCCCGATCCCGTCGACCGAGAAGGCCCTGAAGAAGGCCGGCCTGACCATCGACGACATCGGCCTGTTCGAGCTGAACGAGGCGTTCGCGGTGCAGGTGCTGGCGCTGCTGGACCACTACGGCATCGCCGACGACGACCCGCGGGTCAACCCGTGGGGCGGCGCGATCGCGATCGGTCACCCCCTCGCGTCCTCCGGCGTGCGCCTGATGACGCAGCTGGCCCGGCACTTCGCGGAGCACCCCGAGGTCCGGTACGGCATCAACGCCATGTGCATCGGTATCGGCATGGGTGGCACCGTGATCTGGGAGAACCCCAACTGGGAAGGTTTCGCGAAGTGATCGAGAACCCCAATGAGGTAGTCACCAAGGCTCTCGTCCGCTCCGTGAAGGTCCCCGGCCTGGACAAGCCGGTCGCGCTGATCACGCTGGACAACGGCTTCGACCACAAGAAGCCGAACAGCTTCGGACCGGCCGGGCTGACGTCGCTCGACGAGGCGATCACCGCGGCCACCGCGGCCGACCCGGCGTTCATCGCGATCACCGGCAAGCCGTACATCTTCTGCGTCGGCGCGGACATCACCGGCATGCCGCTGCTCTCCTCGCACGAGCAGGCCGCCGAGCTGGGCGAGCTGGGTCACCGGGTCTTCGCCCGGCTGAAGAACAGCACCATCCCGACGTTCGCGTTCGTGAACGGCGCGGCGCTCGGCGGTGGCCTCGAGGTCGCCCTGCACTGCCACTACCGCACCGTCTCCACCGGCGCGGCCGCGCTCGGCCTGCCCGAGGTCGCGATCGGCCTGGTGCCCGGCTGGGGCGGCAGCCAGCTGCTGCCGAACCTGATCGGCATCGCCGGCGCGGCGCAGGTCATCCTGCAGAACCCGCTGACCCAGAAGGTGCTGCGCCCGAAGCAGGCCAAGGAGCTGGGCGTCGCCGACGCTCTCTTCCAGGCCGCCGACTTCCTGGAGGACTCGCTGGCCTGGGCCGCGGGCGTCGTCAAGGGCGACGTCACGGTCGAGCGCCCGGAGATCGACCGGGAGATGTGGGACGGCGTGCTCTGGTTCGCCAAGAACCAGCTGGACGAGAAGCTGCACGGCGCGGTCCCGTCGGCCAACAAGGCCCTCGAGCTGCTCGCCCTGGCCAAGGAGGCGTCGTTCGAGGACGGCACCGCGGCCGAGACCGAGGCCCTGGCCGGCCTGATCATGGGTGACGAGGCGCGCGCCAGCCTGTACGCGTTCGACCTGGTCCAGCGCCGCGCCAAGCGCCCGGTCGGCGTCCCGGACGCCTCGCTGGCCCGCAAGGTCACCAAGGTCGGCATCGTCGGCGCCGGTCTGATGGCGTCCCAGCTGGCCCTGCTCTTCCTGCGCCGCCTCCAGGTCCCGGTGGTCCTCACCGACCTGGACCAGGCCCGGGTGGACAAGGGCGTCGGCTACGTCACCGAGCAGATCGACAAGCTGGTCGCCAAGCGCCGGCTCGACGAGGGCACGGCGGCCAAGCTGCGCGGCCTGATCAGCGGCTCGGTGGACCGTTCGGTCTTCGCCGACGCCGACTTCGTGATCGAGGCGGTCTTCGAGAACCTCGAGCTCAAGAAGCAGATCTGGGCCGAGTTCGAGAAGATCGTCAAGCCGGAGGCGATCCTGGCGACGAACACCAGCTCGCTCTCGCTGACCGAGATGGCCGCCGACCTCGAGCACCCCGAGCGGGTCGTCGGCTTCCACTTCTTCAACCCGGTCGCGGTCCTCCCGCTCCTCGAGATCATCAAGGGCGAGAAGACCGACGACGCCACGCTGGCCACCGCGTTCGCGGTCGGCAAGGAGCTGAAGAAGTCCTCGGTGCTGGTCAAGGACGCCCCGGCGTTCGTGGTCAACCGGGTGCTGACCCGCTTCACCAGCGAGGTGTTCAAGGCGATCGACGCCGGCACCCCGCTGGACGTGGTGAACGAGGCGTTCGACCCGCTGGGCCTGCCGATGCGCCCGATCGCGCTGCTGCAGCTCGTCGGGCCGGCCGTGGCGTACCACGTGGGCGAGACGCTGCACACCGCGTTCCCGGACCGGTACGTGGACAGCCCCAACCTCAAGAAGATCGTCGACGCCGGCCTGCCGCTGCTGGTCGACGACGAGATCAACGTCGAGGTCGTGAAGCTGCTCGACGCCGGCGACGCTCCGCTGACCGCCGACGAGGTCCGGGTCAAGGCCCTCACCGCGCTGGCCGAGGAGATCCGGATCATGCTCGACGAGGGCGTGGTCGCGCAGGCGCAGGACATCGACCTGTGCATGATCCTCGGCGCCGGGTACCCGTTCCACCTCGGTGGGATCACGCCGTACCTGGACCGCAGCGGCATCGCGGAGCAGGTCACCGGCAAGCGGTTCCTGCCGGACGGCGCGGCGAACGTCCGCCGCGCCTGATCAGCTCGTCCGCAGAAGCCCCGTCCGGGTCACCGGGCGGGGCTTTTCGGCACCGCGGCGGTCGCGGCGACCACCGGCGTGGTCTCGGCGGCCGGCAGCGACACGGTGACCTCCAGCCCGCCGTCGGGCAGGGCCACCGCGGAGACCGTCCCGCCGTGCGCGTCGCACACCGCCCGCACGATGGACAGCCCCAAGCCGGACCCGCGCGAGCCGGTACGTTCCCAGCCACCCCGCCGGAACGGCTCGAACAGCCCGGGCACCTCGAACTGCTCGACCTCGTGACCGGTGTTCCCGACGATCAGCCGGGCCTGCCCGTCCACCGACTCGGTACGCAGCCACAGCCGGCCCATCAGGTGGTTGTACCGGATCGCGTTCTCGATCAGGTTGCCGGCCAGCCGGTCCAGCAGGCTCGGGTCGCCGACCACCGGCGCGGCCGCCAGCTCCGTGCTCACCTCGAGCTTCATCCGGTCGGCCTCGGGCTTCACCGCGGACAGCGCGTTGGCGACGCTGGCCGCCAGGTCACCCGGGACCTTCCGAACCAGCCGCCGGCCGGACTGCGCCTCCGAACGGGCCAGCACCAGCAGCGCGTCGACGAGCCCGTTCGCCCGGCTCGAGGCGTCGCGCACCACCCGGGCCATCCGGCGGTATTCCGCCACGTCCGCCTCGGGGTCGCTGAGCGTCACGTCGATCTCGGTCCGCATCACCGCGAGCGGGGTCCGCAGCTCGTGCGACGCGTTCGCCACGAACCGTTTCTGCGACTCGAACGCGCCGGCCAGCCGGTCCAGCATGGCATCGAACGTCCGGGCCAGCTCGGCCACCTCGTCGTCGGCGCCGGAATACCGGATCCGCTGGTCCAGGGTCTCCTCACCGAGCCGCTGCGCGGTCTGCGTCACGGTGTGCAGCGGCCGCAGCGCCCGCCGGGTGACCAGGTATCCCCCGGCGATGCCGATGATGCCGATCGCGACGAGCGCGCTCAACCCCTTGATCAGCAGCTGGTCGGAGGCCTGGTCGATCATCTCGTTCTGCCAGGCCCGGGCCTCCCGGAACGTGCCGTCGTTGAGCGTCACGTCCGAACCGGCGCGCAGCTCGTCGGCCGGGTGCAGCGACTCGTCGACGAGCAGCCAGGCCAGCACCACCAGGACCGCGCCCGCCGCGACCAGCAGGATCCCGTTCAGCAGGGTCAGCCGCAGCCGCAGGGTGGGCCGGGTCAGCCGGCGCAGCAGACCGGCGGGCCGGCTCAGCTGGCCGTGGCTCTGCTGACCCTGGTAGACGGTCACGTGGTCACGACCGGTTCGGGCACCCGGTAACCGGCGCCGACCACGGTCTCGATCAGCGGCGGATCGCCGAGCTTCTTGCGCAGGGTCATCACGGTCACCCGGACCGTGGTGGTGAACGGATCGGTGTTCGCGTCCCAGACCCGTTCCAGCAGCTCCTCGCTGGAGACCACCGCGCCGCGCGCCTTGAGCAGCACCTCCAGCACGCCGAACTCCTTGTTGGTCAGGTCGACCGGCACACCGCCCCGGGTCACCGCCCGGCGGGCCGGGTCGAGGACCAGGTTGCCGACGCTGAACACCGGCGGGGCGGGCGGCGTGGCCCGCCGGCCCAGCGCCTGCACCCGGGCCACCAGCTCGTCGAAGGCGAACGGCTTGGGCAGGTAGTCGTCCGCACCGAGCTGCAGGCCCTCCACCCGGTCGGCGACCGAACCGCTGGCGGTCAGCATCAGCACCCGGGTCAGCGCGCCGGACTCGACGAGGGCGGCGCAGATCTCGTCGCCGTGCATGCCGGGCAGGTCACGGTCCAGGACCACCACGTCGTACCGGGTCACGTAGGCCATCTCGTGGCCCTGCAGACCGTCGTACGCGACGTCGACGGCCATCCCGTGCCGCCGCAGTCCGCGGGCGATCGCGTCGGCCATCGTCCGCTCGTCCTCCACCACCAGCACGCGCACCGCAGACTCCTGACGTCAACACCCTGACCGGGTGTAGCTGCAGGCTACCCATCGCGCGCGACAGGTGGTCAGCTCCGGTACGCCCAGATCCGCAGCCCGTCGGCGGCCCGGCAGACCAGGAACCGCCCGTCCGCGTCGCAGTCGCCGAGCCCGGTACCGGCCACACCGAGCCGGCGGATCTCGGCGTGCCCGGGCACCACCGTGGCGAACGCCTGCGCGCCGCGCCCCTCCCGGCGCCGCAGCACCAGCGGCTGGCCCGCCGACCCGGCCACCTCACCGGTCCAGCCGGCCAGGTCCACCCGGGTCGCCCCGGTGTGCGGGTCGGTCAGCCGGACCGGTTCGCCGGTGGCCGCGTCGGTCTCCAGCACGTACCCGGCGCGGATCGCCAGGTCGACGTCCTCCTGCACCCGCCACCGGGCCAGACCGGTGCCCGGGTCGAGAACCCGCAGGTCACCGTGCCCGCCATCGCAGAGCACCCCCTGGCAGTCGGCCGGGTCGGCGACCATCTCCGGCACGTCGCGCTCCCACAGCCGCCGCAGGGTGCGTGCCTCGAACGCGACCTGCCGGCCGGGCTCCTGATAGCTGATCAGGGCGACGTCGCCGATCAGCGACCCACTGGCCGGCCCGTGCCCGGCCAGCTGTGGCAGCTCGGCCTCGCGCAGCAGCCGGCCGGTGCGCCCGGCGACCAGGGTGAGCCGCTGGGACGAGGTGATCAGCACGGCCGGGTCGTCGCCGGGCACCACGTCGACGGTCACCGCGCCACCTGGTGACGTCGTCCACAGGGTCCGGCCGTCGGCCAGGTCGAGGCCGCGGACGTCGGTGCGCAGCGGCGGCTCGGTGTGCGGCTCGCCGGAGGCGGAGAAGTAGAGCGGGCCCGGGTCGCCGGACTCCTGGTCGTACTCGGTGCCGGGGCGGAACACCCGGTCGACGGTGACGCCGGCGCCGCTGCCGTCCAGCACACCCACCGTGACCGGCGCGGACCAGCGGACCTGGCCGGTCGCGGCGTCCACCGCGGTGGTGGCGGCGCCGGCGGTCAGCAACGCCACCTCACCGGCCTGCCGCACGGTCACCGAGGCGACCGGGATCACGCCCGGCTCACCACCGACCGGCACCCGGGTGGTCCACAGCCGGACCGGCGGGCGGGCCGGGCGCCAGGCGGTCACCGACGGCTCGGCCCCGGTGGTGTCGACCGTGTAGACCTGCCCGCCGGCCAGCGTGATCGGGCCGTCCGGTGCCGCCGCCGGGGTGATCACGCCGAGGTAGCGCCACCGGATCCCGGAGGCCGGCGCCGCGCCGCCCAGGGCGGCGAGCAGGATCAGCGCCACCACCAGGGCGGTCCGGCGATCGGCCGCGAGCGGTCGGCGCGAGGTGGGCGGCGGCTCGAGCGGGGCGTCGCGGTCCAGCTCGATCAGCGTCACGACACACCCTTTTTTCCGTACGCCTACGTCAGCCGACGATCAGCTCACGCCGGCCGCCTCGTCATACGCCCACACCACCAGCTCGCCGGACGCGGATCGGCAGACCAGCCGATCGGGTGCCGCCTCGCAGTCGCTCGTCCCGGCGGGCAGCTCGGCGATCGGGCGCAGCCGGCCACGGTCCTGGTCGACGACCGCGACCATGGTACGCGCGCCGGCCGGGACCACCCGGGTGACCAGCAGCCCACCGGACCGGTTCGCCCCGGCGACCGGCCGCCACCCGGCCAGGTCCGCCAGCACCCGGCCGGTCGCGGAGTCCACCAGCGCGGCCGGTCCCGTGGCGTCGTCGCCGGTCGGGTACGCCACCAGGGTGGTGCCGCGCTCCTCGACGGTCTGCCACCCGGGCCGGGTCCAGCGCTCGTCGCCGGTGGCCGGGTCGACGGCCCGGATGCCGTGCTCGCCGAGGAAACACGCGAGCAGCCCGCAGGCGCGGACCTCGACGGTGCCGTCGGCCGGCTCGGTCCACACCGGGCGCAGCGTCACCGGGTCGTACGCGGAGACCTCCATGCCGAACGCGCCGGGGTGCCGCAGCACCACCAGGCCACCGGCCACCACCGGGTTGTCCGGGCCGTAGTTGGCCGACGGCAGCTCCCGGCCGGCCAGCTGCCGGCCGTCGGTCAGGTCGAACAGGGCGGCCGTCCGGTCGTCGCGGATCAGCAGCAGCCGGGACCCGGTGTCGGCCGGGCCGGGCACACCCAGCACCACCCCGGTCGACGGCACCCGGAGCTGCCAGCGGGCCATCCCGGTGACCGGGTCGAGCACCTCGACAGCGCCCTGCACCCGGCGGCCGGTGCCGGACAGGCTGCGCGGGGTGCTCACCGCCAGCAGCGCGTCACTGCCGGCGAAAGTGATCACGGAGCGGGCGTTGCGCCACTCCAGCGCCCCGGTGGCCACCGAGATCGCGGTGGTGCCGGGCTCGGTGCCGCTGGTGGTCCACGGCCGCATCAGCAGCAGCCCGCCGCCGGTGCGCAGCCGGTAGACCGGGATCGGCTGCCCGGCACGCCAGCGCAGCGCCCCGGAATCCAGGTCATACGCCGTGAGCAGGCCGAACGTCTGGGTGAGCAGCTGGCCGCCGGTCACCAGATAGGGGTCGGACGGGCTCATCGCGATCCGCAGCAGCGTGGTCAGCGGCGGCTTCGGCGGGGCGGCCGAGGCGCCCGAGCTGACCAGCAGCAGCACCACGAGCAGGACCGGGGCGAACCAGGGCGGGGCGGTGGACCGCCGGGGCCGCTCGTAGGTCTCCGGGACACCCCGGTCGAGGCCCAGCTCGATGAGGACTGGCTCGACGAACGTCTCCGCACCCATCCGTTAAAAGTAACGGTTGAATAACGGAAACGCTCGTCGATCATGCGGGGCGTCCTCGATCGGTCATCTCCACCCCGGACCGGCGGTCACAGGGCGGGCTCGGCCACCTCGTCGGCGGCGTCGAGGCGCGACACCCACTCGGTCACGTCCCGGGCGATGTCCTGCGCGGTCAGCCCGAGCGACGCGAGGATCTCGGCCCGGGTGCCGTGCGGGTGGAAGCCGGCCGGCACGCCGAAGTCACGCAGCGGCACGGGCACGGCCGCGTCCCGCAGCGCGGCGGCGATCGCGTCGCCGACGCCACCGGTGCGGATGCCGTCCTCCAGGGTGACCACCAGGCGGTGCCCGGCGGCCAGCTCGACCAGCTCGGCCGGCACCGGGCGGACCCAGCGCGGGTCGGCGACGGTCACGGCGTACCCCTGCTCGGCGAGCCGCTCGGCGGCGTCCAGCCCCAGGCCGGCGAACGAACCGACCGCGACCAGCAGGATGTCCTTGCGGCCCTCGGTCTCGCGCAGCACGTCCACCGGGCCGACCCGGCGCAGCGCCGGCGTGTCCGCGGCGACCGCGCCGGTCGGGAACCGCACGATGGTCGGGCCGTCGCCGACCGCGAGCGCCTCGCGCAGCTCCTCGCGCAGGGTGGCGGCGTCCCGCGGCGCGGCGATCCGCAGGCCCGGGACCACCCCGAAGACGCTCATGTCCCAGATGCCGTAGTGGCTCGGGCCGTCCGGACCGGTGATGCCGGCCCGGTCGAGCACAAACGTGACGGGCAGCTTGTGCATCGCGATGTCCAGCAGGACCTGGTCGAACGCGCGGTTCAGGAACGTCGCGTAGACCGCGACCACCGGGTGCAGACCACCCATCGCCAGACCGGCGGCGCTCGTCGCGGCGTGCTGCTCGGCGATGCCGACGTCGTACGTCCGCTCCGGGTACTTCTGGCCCAGCGCGGCGATACCGGTCGGCTCGGCCATCGCGGCGGTGATGCCGACCACGTCCGGACGCTCGTCGGCGATCGCGACGAGTTCCTCGGCGAAGACCTTCGTCCACTTCAGCGACGGCTTCGCGGTCAGCGCGCCGGTCTCCGGGTCGAACGCGCCCGGGCCGTGGAACCGGTCCGCCTCGTCCTGCTCGGCCGGGCGGTAGCCATAACCCTTGACGGTCACCGCGTGCACGATCACCGGCGCGTTGAAGCCCTTGGCCCGGCGCAGCGCGGACTCCATCGCCTGCTGGTCGTGGCCGTCGACCGGCCCGATGTACTTCAGGCCCAGGTCCTCGAACATCGGCTGCGGGCTGATCGCGTCCTTGATGCCGCGCTTGACCGCGTGCAGCACCTCGAAGACCGGCTTGCCGACCAGCGGTGTCGAGCCGAGCGCGTTCTTGACCAGGTCGAGCACCTTCTCGTACCCCGGGTTGAGCCGCAGGGTGGAGAGGTGGTCGGCCAGGCCGCCGATGGTCGGCGCGTACGACCGGCCGTTGTCGTTGACGACGATGACCAGCTTGTTCTTCGTGGCGGCGATGTTGTTGATCGCCTCCCAGCACATGCCGCCGGTCAGCGCGCCGTCGCCGACCACCGCGACCACGTGCCGGTCCTCGCCGCGCAGCGTGAACGCCTTGGCCAGGCCGTCGGCGTAGGAGAGCGCGGTGGAGGCGTGCGAATTCTCGATCAGGTCGTGCTCGCTCTCCGCCTGGCTCGGGTACCCGGTGAGGCCACCCCGCTGGCGGAGCTCGTCGAAGCCGGCCTGCCGACCGGTGACGATCTTGTGGACGTACGCCTGATGGCCGGTGTCGAAGAGGATCTTGTCGCTCGGCGAGTCGAAGACCCGGTGCATGGCGAGGGTCATCTCGACCACGCCGAGGTTCGGCCCGAGGTGGCCACCGGTCCGCGACACCTTCGCCACGAGGAAGTCTCGAATCTCGGCCGCGAGCAGGGTCAACTGCTCCGCGGACAGTCGCTTCAGGTCACCCGGAGAGGTGATGGTCGTCAGCAGGCCGGCCGGGGTCGAGGGGGAGTCGCTCATAGGGTCGGAGTCTATCCGGGTGACGCCCGGACGCGACCTGGCGCGAACGGCCAGGGTGGTGTCCTCCACAGCATCTCCACATTCCCCGATCCGGATGATGGGGGTGATACAGATCACAGGCCTGTGCGAAACTGAAGCATGTCCGTCGATGCCGAAGCTCCGCAGCGCCGCGACCGCAGCCACTTCCTCTACCTCGCCGTGCTCATCGCGATGGCTCTCGGCATCGCCCTCGGATTCCTCTTCCCCGACGTCGCGGTGAAGCTCAAACCGCTCGGCACCGGGTTCGTCGACCTGATCCGGATGATGATCGCCCCGGTGATCTTCTGCACCCTGGTGCTCGGCGTCGGCTCGATCCGGCGCGCCGCCCAGGTCGGCCGGGTCGGCGGGCTGGCGCTCGGCTACTTCCTGATCATGTCGACGGTGGCCCTGGCGATCGGCCTGGTGGTCGGCAACATCCTGCACCCCGGCGCCGGGCTGCACCTCAGCGAGGAGCTCGCGAAGACCGGCGCGGCGCAGGTCAGCGAGCAGGCCGAGGGCGGCGTCGCGTTCGTCCTCGGGATCATCCCGGACACCCTGGTCTCCGCGCTGACCAGCACCCAGGTGCTGCAGACGCTGCTGGTGTCGCTGCTTGTCGGGTTCGCCGTGCAGTCGCTGGGCGACCGCGGCGAGCCGGTGATCCGGGCGATCGGGCTGATCCAGCGGGTGGTCTTCAAGATCCTCGCGATGATCATGTGGCTGGCGCCGGTCGGCGCGTTCGGGGCGATGGCCGCCCTCGTCGGCGCGACCGGTTTCGACGCGCTGAAGAGCCTGGCCGCCATCATGGCCGGGTTCTACGTCACCTGCGCGATCTTCGTGTTCGTGGTGCTCGGGCTGCTGCTCCGGCTGGCCGCCGGGATGTCGATCTTCAGGCTGCTGCGGTACCTGGCCCGGGAGTTCCTGCTGATCCTGTCCACCTCGTCGTCCGAGTCGGCACTCCCCCGGCTGATCGCCAAGATGGGTCACCTCGGGGTGAGCCGCCCGGTGGTCGGCATCGTGGTGCCCACCGGGTATTCGTTCAACCTGGACGGCACCGCGATCTACCTGACCATGGCGTCGCTGTTCATCGCGGACGCCATGGACCAGCCGCTCTCCGTCGGCCAGCAGATCGGCCTGCTGCTCTTCATGATCGTGGCGTCCAAGGGCGCGGCCGGCGTCACCGGCGCCGGGCTGGCCACTCTGGCCGGCGGCCTGCAGAGCCACCGCCCCGACCTGGTACCCGGCGTCGGCATGATCGTCGGCATCGACCGGCTGATGTCCGAGGCCCGCGCGCTGACCAACTTCGCCGGCAACGCGGTGGCGACCGTCCTGGTCGGCACGTGGACCCACGAGATCGACCGCGCCCAGGCCGACCGCGTCCTGGCCGGCCAGTCCCCCTTCGACGAGTCCACCTTCGACGACGACCCCCACGACGACACCCCCACCCCCACCACCCCCGCCCGGGAAACGCCCCCACCCACCGCGTGACCAGCTGGCACCGCGCCGCGATCCGGCGCCGGGACACCGGCTGGCGCCCAGGGGTGCCTCGACCGCCTCGACACACCCCTCAGAACCAGCCGGGGACCGGGAACCGCGCCGCGCGACCCGGTGCCGGGTGACCGGCTGGCGCCCAGGGGTGCCTCGACCGCCTTGACACACCCCTGAGAACCAGCCGACGACGGGGGGCCGCGCTGCGGTCCGGGGGTGGGCGGTGTCGCGGGGCCTCATGGGCGGGACTTGGCTTGTAGCCTGCGGGCGGGCGCTCCGTATTCGTACCGAATAATGGCGAATCTGGAGCCGCAGCCGGCAGGGACGGAGCAACGGTCTGGAGTGATATTTCGGGTATTCCTGGAGGCGGACCCCCGCTGAGCCGGCGCGCGGCCACGTCCGGCATCCTGGGAGGCAAGCAGCGACTGGCGGCACGAGGATGGTCCAACCATCGGGGAGCTCGTCACGGGAGTCGACCGCCTGGGCTCCCCGGCTTCAGGAGCAGACAGACATGACCACCGAAACCACCGGCGCCCGTCTCCTGCCCGGCGCACCGGTCGCCGAGGCCGTGCTGGCCGACGTCCGGGACCGGGTCGCCCGCCTCAAGGAGCGCGGTGTCCGGCCCAGCCTGGCCACCATTCTGGTCGGCGACGACGACGCCAGCGCCGGGTACATCCGGATCAAGCAGAAGCAGGCCGCCGAGCTGGGCTTCGAGTCGCCGCACGAGCACCTCAGCGGCGACCTCAGCCAGGCCGACCTGCTCAAGGTGATCGCCGGGTTCAACGACGACAAGAACGTGCACGGCGTGCTGATCCAGTACCCGATCCCGGCGCACCTCGACTATGACGCCGCGCTGCAGACCCTCGACCCCGACAAGGACGTCGACGGGATGCACCCGCTCAACATGGGCCGGCTCGCGGTCGGCCTGCCCGGCCCGCTGCCCTGCACCCCGGCCGGCATCGAGGCACTGCTGGCGCACCACGGCATCGAGATCTCCGGTCGTGAGGTGGTCATTCTCGGTCGGGGCGCCACGCTCGGCCGGCCGCTCGCGATGCTGCTCGCGCAGAAGCGCCCGACCGCGAACGCCGCCGTCACCGTCGTGCACACCGGGGTGAAGGACTGGCCGCGGTACACGCAGCGCGCCGAGATCCTGATCGCCGCGGCCGGCGTGCCCGGCATCATCCAGCCGGAACACGTCAAGCCGGGCGCCGTGGTGATCGGCGCGGGTGTCCGCTACGAGGGCCGGCGTCTGCTGCCGGACGTGGACGAGTCGTGCGCCGAGGTGGCCGGGGCGATCACGCCGCGGGTCGGCGGGGTCGGGCCGACCACCGTCGCCATGCTGTTCCGCAACGCCGTCTCCGCCGCGGAGCGCGCCAACCCGTGACGGCCGGCTCGCTGATCACCTACCCGGCGTACTGATACGCCGGGTAGGTGAGGTAGCCCGCGTCCCCGCCCTGATAGAACGTCGCCTCGTCGACCGGCGCCAGCGGGACGCCGGTCCGCAGCCGCTCCACCAGATCAGGGTTGGCGATGAACCCCCGGCCGAAACTGATCAGCTCGGCGCCGAGCCCCAGCCACTCCTCGGCCTCCTCCCGCCCGGTCTGCTTCGGCCCCATCGGCAGCACCGGGTTCATGATCAGAACCCCGGGCCAGATGCGGCGCAAGGTGGTCAGCACCTCCCGGTCCGCTGTCGCTTCCAGGTGTACGTACGCGATGCGCAGCCGCGCCAGCTCCGGCAGCAGCGCGGCGTACAGCGCCGGGACGTCGTCCTCCTGCACACCCCAGAACCCGCCGCCGGGCGACAGCCGGATCCCGACCCGGCCGGCGCCGATCGCGTCCACGGTGGCCTCGACCGCCTCCACGGCGAACCGGATCCGCCCGGTCACCGACCCGCCGTACCCGTCGGTGCGCAGGTTCGCGTTCGACGACAGGAACTGCGAGATCAGGTACCCGTTCGCCCCGTGCAGCTCGACCCCGTCGAACCCGGCCTCGATCGCCCGGCGGCCGGCGCCGGCATAGGAGAGCGCGTGTTCGGCGATCTCCGGCAGGGCCAGCGCTCGGGGCACCGGCGCGGGCTGCGGCCCGGTCGGCGTGAACACGTCCCCGACCGCGGCGACCGCCGACGGCCCGACCGGCTGGTGCCCGGTGGTGTCCGGATGTGACACCCGGCCGCCGTGCATCAGCTGCGCGAAGATCCGCCCGCCGTTGGTGTGCACCGCCGCGGTCACCGGCCGCCACGAGGCGACCTGCTCGTCGGTGTGCAGCCCCGGGGTGCCCGGGTTGGACTGCCCGATCAGGCTCGGCTGCACCCCTTCGCTGACGATCAGCCCGGCCGTGGCCCGCTGCGCGTAATAGCCGGCCATCGAGGGGGTGGCCAGGCCGCCGGCTGCCGCGCGTACCCGGGTCATCGGCGCCATCACCAGGCGGTTCGGCAGGCTCAGGCCGCCGAGCTGGAAACCGCTGAACAGTTCGGTCATCTCAGGTCCTCCGTAGGTCCCTCGGATCAGGGGGCTACGCTAAAACCTGACATTGACGTCAGAGGCAAGGTTTGCGCGCCAGGTCACACCCAGGAGGCGACGTGCGCATCGGAGATCTCGCGGCCCGGGCCGGGGTCAGCGTCCGCTCGGTCCGGTACTACGAGGAGCAGGGCCTGCTCGTCAGCGTGCGCAGCCCCAGCGGGCAGCGGCACTACACCGAGCAGGAGGTGGAGCGGGTCACCTTCATCCAGCGGCTGTACACGGCCGGGCTGTCCAGCCGGACCATCGCCGAGCTGCTGCCCTGCGTGGACACGCCGAGCCTGGAGAACTCGGACGCCGCGATGGACCGGATGAGCGAGGAACGCGACCGGTTGTCGGCCCACATCGACGACCTGATCCGCACCCGGGACGCCCTGGACCACCTGATGAGCGTCGCCTCCGCACACCGGACGACACTGACCGCAAAATAAACCCCCATTTGGTACGGATACCGAGCGCACGTCCGCAGGCTACGAGCCGAGTCCCGCCCGTGAGGCCGCGCGACACCGCACCACCCCGGACCGCCACGCGCCGCACCGTCCATCGGTGCTGAACCGGGCGTGACACGACGACGGGCGCTCTCCAGGTCGACCGGGCGAGCACCGATGGTTGCCAGCCCCTGCTCCCCCGAGCCGCCCGGCTGGCCCTGAGGGCTGTCACAACGGACCCGACACGGCCAGCCCGATTGCCTGAGCTGGTCCTGGCGGCCGTTAAACGGACCTAATAGCGGCCACCGGGACCAGCCCGACCTCCCCGAATACCGCTCCGCTTAAGTTGATCTTGGTGGGGCGGTGGCGGCCGGAACCGTCTGGCCCGCGAGGGCATCACGGTCGGGGCGGTGGCGCGGGTGGCCGGGTGCCGGCGAGTACCCGGCCGTGCGCTCGCGGCCGGGATGTAACCGGCCCCGGCCGGGGGTGAACACGGTGTTTGCCCGGGGAACGTCGAGCACGATGATCGTCGGCTGGTCGCCCCTCGATCACTTTGTGGGCGGCGGGGGTGCACGTGCCCGCTCGGATGTGTCTGTCGCTGCTGGGCGGGGCGGTGAGAGTCCGCAATGCCAGATCGCGTGCGGCTA
>NZ_BOMS01000024.1 GCF_016862315.1 Actinoplanes palleronii
CCACCGCCCCGAACCCGCCCGACCGCGGACGGCCGCCGCCCCTTCACCGCCGAACGCGGACCCCCGCCGTCCCTTGGGTACCGAACGCGGACCCCCACCGCCCCACCGGCATCGATCACCCACGCCGACCGCTACAGCAGCACTGAGCGACTGGACATCCCAGCCCGCAACAACACCCGCACCCGAACACATCGGGAACCACTCCAAGACCGCAGAGCCCCACCGAGATCAAAATAGGCTGAGCGGCATGGGGGCGGTCTCGGCTGGTCCTGGGGGCCGTTAAGACGTGCTCAATACGGCAGCGAGGACCAGCCGGAAGCAACATGTGCGTCCCCGGAGCTTCGCGTGATGTTGTGGCGTGCCGTGTTCCAGCACCGCCCGACCGGACCGAATCGGACCGCTCAACGGGAGGAGCGGCCACCTGCCGGGACCGGGCACCCACCCTCGGGCTGCGACCAGCGCCAATGACAGTGACCGCAGAGCGCCAGGCCTGGGCGCCAGCCCCAACCAGCGACCACCGCGGCCAAGAGGCGAACCCGAGAAGTCACCGCGACCGACCGGGCGGTAGCACCTCGCTGACCACGAAACAGACCACCCACCGGCCCGCCGGCCACCGCTCACCGCCCACCGGTCCCACGGCCCACCGTCCTACCGCCCCCTGGCCCCCCTGGCCCCACCGGCCCACCGGCCCACCGGCCCACCGGCCCAGCAGCCCAGCAGCCCAGCAGCCCACCCTCCCAGGGGGAGCCCCCTCGGACAGTGTGGCGGGATTGGGTGGGCTTGGGTGGGCGGCCTGTGGACAACCCCGGACTGTGGAAGAGTCTCAGGCCGGCGGCAGCAGCAGCGCGACGCTCTCGATGTGCTGGGTCATCGGGAAGCAGTCGAAGGCGCGCAGTTCGGCCAGTTCCCAGCCGAGTGAGCGGAACGTCTTCACGTCCCGGGCCAGGGCGGCCGGGTCGCAGGCCACGTAGACGACCGCGCGGGGGCTCGCCGCCACGATGCCGCGGACCACGGCGGCGCCGGCTCCGGCACGGGGCGGGTCGAGCACGATCAGGTCGACCGGGCCGGTGAGCCGGCGCCGGGCCAGGGCGGTCTCCACCTTGGCCGAGATCACCTCGACCTGCGGCAGGTCGCTCAGGTTCGCCCGGGCCGCGGTGACGCCGAGCGGCGACGATTCGACCACGACGGTACGGGCGCCGGTCCGTTCCGCGACCGCGGCGGCGAACAGGCCCGCGCCGCCGTACAGGTCCCAGGCGGTCTCGCCCTCGGCGGGGCGCAGCATCGACAGCACCGTGGCGGTCAGTGTCGCGGCGGCCTCCGGGTGCACCTGCCAGAACCCTTCCGGCGCGATCTCCCAGGACCGGTCCCCGACGGTCTCGGTGACCCGCTCCGGCCCGCTGATCCGGACCAGCCCGGCGCCGCCCGGCGCCTCGGTCGGATCATCACCCGAGGAGCCCGAGGAGCCCGAAGAACTCGAAGAACTCGAAGAACCGGAAGAACCCGAGGAACCCGAGGAACCGGAGGAACCTGAAGAAACGGAAGAGCTCGAAGAACCGGAAGAGCCCGACGACCCGGCCGGGCGTTCCAGGACGACCACCTGGTCCGGGACCGAGGTGGACGCGATCACGTGCAGGGCGTTGGTCGCCGGCCACGACCGCTCGAGCAGGTCGAGCTGCTGGATCGCCGGGTGCGCGATCAGGCAGCGGTCGACCGGCACCACCTGGTGCGAGCGGTGCTGGAGCAGGCCGGGACGGTCGGCGGCGTCCACCGCGTACCGGACCCGGGTCCGCCAGCCCAGCGGGGAACCGAGCGGCTCCACCCGTACAAAAATCTTGTCCTGGTCCTCGGGCGTCAGCCCGGCCATCCGGCCGAGTTGTTCCCGGACCACCTGCGTCTTCCACCGGAGTTGGGCGTCGGCCGAGACGTGCTGCAGGTCGCAGCCGCCGCAACCACCCGGGTGGGCGAATCGGCAGGGCGCCTCGACCCGGTCCGGCGAGGCCTCGTGGATCTCCACGGCGTCCGCGCGCAGGTAGCCGCGGTGCCGTTCGGTGATCTCCGCGGTGACCCGTTCGCCGGGCAGCGCGTGCCGGACGAAGATCACCCGGCCGCCCGGGCCGCCGAACCGGGCCACGCAGTGCCCGCCGTGCGCGGGCGCGCCGACGGTCAGTTCGATCCGGTCGCCCTCGACCAGGTCTTCATCCGGAGTGGTCACTTCTGGTCAGCACCGATCTGGTCGTGGTCGTCGGGAGGTGTCGGTTCGGGGTGGAAGCGCGGGCCGCGGGCCGGTGCCCGGCTGAGTCCGCGGTCCAGCCGCTCCAGGTCCCGGTCCTGGCTGGAACGCAGCTGCCAGGGCACGCTGGTGACCATCACACCCGGTTCGAAGAGCAGCCGGCCCTTGATCCGCAGCGCGCTCTGGTTGTGCAGCAGATTCTCCCACCAGCGGCCGACCACGTACTCCGGTACGAAGACGGTGACCACGTCGCGCGGCGAGGCGCGGCGCACCCCCTTCACGAAGTCGATGATCGGCTTGGTGATCTCCCGGTACGGCGAGTCCACCACGGTCAGCGAGACCGACAGCTCGCGGCGCTCCCACTCGGCCTGGATGTTGCGGGTGTCCTTGTCGTCGACGTTCACGGTGACCGCGGTGATGGTGTCCGGCCGGGTCGCCTGTGCGTAGGCGACGGCGCGCAGGGTCGGCTGGTGCACCTTGCTGACCAGGATCACCGCGTGGTTCCGGGACGGCAGCACCGGCCGTTCCTCGGTGGGCTGCAGCTCCTCGGCCACCCGCGTGTAGTGCTTGTGGATGGCCAGCATGAGCGCGTAGAAGACGATCATCGCGGCGATGGCGATCCACGCGCCGAGGAGGAACTTCGTTATCAGTACGACGATCAGCACCGCGCCGGTCAGACCCATGCCGAACGTGTTGATCGCCCGGGAGCGGATCATCCGGCGCCGGCGTTCGGGGTCCCGTTGGATCTTCAACAGCCGGTTCCAGTGCCGGATCATGCCGCCCTGGGACAGCGTGAACGACACGAACACGCCCACGATGTAGAGCTGGATCAGCCGGGTGGTCTCCGCCTGGAACGCGATGATCAGCACGATCGCGGCGCCGGCCAGGAAGACGATGCCGTTGCTGAACGCCAGCCGGTCCCCGCGGGTGTGGAACTGCCGGGGCAGGTACCGGTCCTGCGCCAGGATCGAGCCGAGCACCGGGAAACCGTTGAACGCGGTGTTCGCGGCCAGGAACAGGATCAGCGCGGTGATCCCGCCGGTCAGCAGGAACATGAACGACCCGTCGCCGAACACGGTCTGCGCGAGCTGCGCGGTCACCGTCTTCTGCTCGTAGAACCCGGCGTTCGCGACGATCTGGGTGCCGGGGTCCTCGACGTACTGCAGGTGGGTCATCCGGGCCAGCAGCACGATCCCGGCGAGCATCACGATCGCCAGGCCGCCCAGCAGCATCAGCGTGGTCGCGGCGTTCTTGCTCTTCGGCGGCTTGAACGCGGGCACCCCGTTGGAGATCGCCTCCACACCGGTGAGCGCCGCGCAGCCCGACGAGAACGTCCGCAGCAGCAGGAAGACGAAGGCGAAGCTGGTGAGGTGGTGCTCCTCGGCGGTGATGGTCAGTCCGGCGCTGGGCGCGCGCAGGTCCTCGCCGAGGACGAAGATCCGGAACAGCCCGGTCGCGATCATCCCGAGGATGACCAGGATGAAAAGGTACGTCGGTACGGCGAACGCCACCCCCGCCTCGCGCAGCCCGCGCAGGTTGAGCGCGGTGAGCACGGCGACCGCGGCGATCGCGACGCCGACCTTGTTGTCACCCACCCAGGGAACGACCGAACCGAGGTTGTTCACCCCGGAGGAGACCGACACCGCGACGGTCAGGATGTAGTCCACCAGCAGCGCGCTGGCCACGCTGAGCCCGGCACGCGGACCGAGGTTGACCGTGGCCACCTCGTAGTCGCCGCCGCCGGACGGGTAGGCGTGCACGTTCTGCCGATAGCTGGCGACCACGGTCACCATCACCACCGCGACCGCGAGCGTCACCCAAGGAGAGATCGCGAAGGCGGCTGCCCCCGCGATGGAGAGGGTCAACAGGATCTCGTCGGGCGCGTACGCCACGCTGGAGAGTGCGTCGCTGGCGAACACCGGCAGAGCGATCCGCTTGGGCAACAGCGTGTGCTGAAGCTTGTCCGAGCGGAAAGGCCGGCCGAGGAGCAGCCGCTTGGCTAGGGAAGTGGTACTGGCCACGAGTGCCAAGGGTACGGCTGGACCCGATCCGGCGTAGCCCGCCCCGGACACCATGCGCCAGTGGGGCATGGGAGGCTCATTCCGGGACGGTCGGCGAAGCGGAAGGGCACAGCCGTGCACGTGGTGATCATGGGGTGTGGCCGGCTCGGCTCCACCCTGGCGCACAGCCTCGACACGCGCGGCCATCAGGTCGCCGTGATCGACCAGAACGCCGAGGCGTTCCGGCGGCTGAGCACGGACTTCGGCGGCGTCACGGTGACCGGCATCGGTTTCGACCGCGACGTGCTGCGGGCCGCCGGCATCGAACGCGCCGACGCCTTCGCGGCCGTCTCCAGCGGCGACAACTCCAACATCATCTCGGCCCGGCTGGCCCGCGAGACGTTCGGCGTCTCCCGCGTCGTGGCCAGAATCTACGACGCAAAAAGAGCCCAGGTGTACGAACGCCTCGGCATCCCCACCGTGGCGACGATCCGCTGGGCGGCCGACCGGATGTTCCGGCACCTGGTGCCCGAGGACCGCAACGAGGTGTTCCGCGATCCGACGAGCGTGGTCAGCATCGTCGAGGCGCCGGTGCACCGGGACTGGGTCGGCCGGACGGTGAAGAACCTCGAGGACGCGACCGGGGCCCGGGTGGCGTACCTGGTGCGCTTCGGGGTGGGCTCGCTCGCCCAGCCCTCCGGTGTGCTGCAGGACGGCGACCAGGTCTTCATGCTGGTCACCGACGAGACCGTGAACCGGGTTCTGGACATCGCCGGGCGCGCCGGCTATGAGGGGCACTGACATGCGCATCGCGATCGCGGGAGCCGGCAACGTGGGCCGGTCCATCGCTCAGGAACTGATCGGCAACGGTCACGAGGTGATGCTGATCGAGAAGCAGCCGCGTCAGCTCTGCCCGGAGCGGGTGCCGCAGGCGCAGTGGGTGCTCGCCGACGCCTGCGAGGTCAGCAGCCTGGAGGAGGCCGACGTCGCGTCCTGCGACGTGGTGGTCGCGGCGACCGGCGACGACAAGGCCAACCTGGTGATGTCGCTGCTGGCCAAGACCGAGTTCGCGGTCGGCCGGGTGGTGGCCCGGGTGAACCGGGCCGAGAACGAGTGGCTTTTCACCGAGCAGTGGGGCGTCGACGTCGCGGTCAGCAAGCCGCGCCTGATGGCCGCGCTGGTCGAGGAGGCGGTGACGGTCGGCGACCTGGTCCGGCTGATGACCTTCCGGCAGGGTGAGGCCAACCTCGTGGAGATCACCCTGCCGAAGAGCGCGCCCTACGAGGGCAAGCCGATCCGGGCGGTGCCGATGCCGCGGGACGCCGCGCTCGTCGCCATCCTGCGCGGCAAGCGGGTCGTGGTGCCGACGCCGGACGACACGCTGGAAGCCGGCGACGAGCTGATCTTCGTGTGCACCGCCGAGGTGGAGGACCAGATCCGCGCCGTGGTGCTGGGACACACCGCCGCCTAGGCGACCGGCTCCTCGGCCTTCTGCTGCTCCGTGGTGATCCGGTGGATCACCCAGGCGGTGAGCGCGAACGTACCGGCGTAGATCGGCCAGCTGATCAGGATCCGGGCGATGCCCAGCGCGTTCGCGTCGTCGATCGACCAGAGGTAGAACTGGATGCCGGCCCGGACCACCAGCGACGCCACCCAGAGCACGGTGAGCCATTGGAAGGCGCGGAACAGCCGGGAGTTGCCGAACCAGTCCTGCCGGCCCTTGTTGGCCATGATGCCCCAGGCGTACCCGATCAGCGGCTTGCGGACGAACACCGAGATCAGCAGCACCCCGGCCTGCCCGAAGGTGAGCAGGATGCCGGGCAGGAAGAAGTTCTTCGCGTCGCCGCTCTTCCAGGCGAAGTACGCACCGATGGCGATGCCGAACAACCCGTTCACCGCGTGCCGGACCGGCTGGCGGCGCGCCAGCCGGACCCCGCCGATGATCAGCGCCGAGCCGACCGAGCCGATGATCGCCCAGAGCAGCGCGGTGCGCTTCTCCAGGCCCAGCACCGAGTCGCCGAACACCACGTTGAGCACCACGAACGCGAGCACCGGGACGCTCGACTCGATCAGCCCGCGCACGCCGCCGAGCTGCTCGGCGATCTGCTCGCTCAGCGGCGGGAGCGCCTCGTCGTCATCAACCTTGTCGCCCGGCACCGGGTGCAGGTCGAGCTCCTCGACGATGTCCTCGGCGACCCGCTCCCCCACGGTCTCGTGTGCGGCGTGACGCGGCTCGCTGCCGGATGTCACCGGGGCGCCTCCAACTCGTAGTACGGGTTGTAGATGACCTTGCGGTCGTCCCGGATCGCGATCCGGCCGCGCGCGGTGAGCTGCCGGCCGGGCTCGATGCCGGCGATCGACCGGCGGCCCAGGAAGACCAGCGTCACCACGTCGCTGCCGTCCCAGAGGTCGGCCTCCAGGGTGGGCAGGTTGGTGCGAGGAGTGTACGCCACGGTGCGCAGTCGCCCGGACACCGAAACGACCTGACCGCGCTGGCACTCGCCAGCCGGCTTGGCCCCGCACTTCGCCACGTCTCGTTGCAATTCCTGCGCGTCCAGCTCGGAATCGGTCGCGGTCAACCGGTCCAGGAACCGGCGCAGGCCGGTGCGCTCTTCGGTGGTCATGGCACCGATGCCACCTCTCTAGACGACACCCTTGATCCCACCGTACGCCGATCGGCGATCAAACCTGCTGCGCGGGGTTCTGCTCGGCGTTCTGCTCGGCCATCTCGGCGGGCAGGCGCAGCGGCAGCGGCTCACGAACCGGACGCGGCTCCTCGTCGCGGACCACGACCATGCCCTCGAGCGCATCGCCGAGCACACCCTCCTTGGACCGGTCGGCGGCCGCGGCGCCCTGGAACAGCGCCCGGACCATCCAGCGCGGGCCGTCCACCCCGACGAACCGCACGTCGGCCGGGCCGTCCGGGGTGTTGACCCGGGCGATCAGCTCGATGCCGTACCGGCCGTCCACCTCACGGGCGTCGACGCCGTCGGCGGTCATCGCGGTGGCGATCTCCTCGCGCACCTCGCCCCAGATGCCCTCGGTCTTCGGCGCCGCGAACACCCCGATCTGCAGGGCACTCTCGCCGTCCACCAGGACGATCTGCTCGACCGCTCCATCCGGATTGGCCTGCACCCGCACCTCGACGCCCTCGATCGCCGGGATCTGCAGGCTGCCCAGGTCGAGGCGCTGCACGTCGTCGGGGGCGTGCTTGGCGTCCCACGGGCCGAACTCGGGCGCGGGAGCCCCCCCATCGGCCGCCAGACTCTTGGCGAGTGCCTTCGAGGGCGGCGCGTCGGCCGCGCGTACGTGCTTGGCGCCCTCGCGCTTACGGGAGAACATCACTGCCAGCCTTTCGATGCTCAGAGGGCCTGGTGGCCACCGGTCGAACCGTGCCCGCCCGCGCCCCGCGACGTGTCGTCGAGCGTGTCCACCTCGTGGAACACCGCCCGCTCCACCCGCTGGACGAGGAGTTGCGCGATCCGGTCGCCACGGGAGATCTTCACGGACTGTGCCCGATCATGATTGATCAGGTTGACGAGGATCTCGCCACGGTAACCGGCGTCGACCGTACCGGGCGCGTTGAGCACCGTCACCCCGAGGCGCGCGGCCAGTCCGGAACGCGGGTGGACCAGACCGACGAAGCCGTCCGGAATGGCGACCGCGAGACCGGTGCGGACCTTCACCCGGTCGCCCGGGGCGATCTCCACGTCCTCGGCCGCCACCAGGTCCGCGCCGGCGTCACCCGGGTGGGCGTAGGCCGGCAGGGGCAGGTCCTTCTCGATCCGTCGGACCTGGATGACTACGTCGGTCACGGTGCGCGTTCCTTCACGTCGGTACGGCTTCGGGCGGTGCCTACCCTGCCATCCTGCCGCGCCCCGCCACGGAGGCGCGCCGTACCCTTCGAGGGTGACACCCCAGACCCCGGCCCGCATCGCGGAGAGCCATCAGGAGCGCCTCGGTCTGCCGTGGTGGGCGTGGCCCGCCGGCCTGCTGGTCGGCGCCATCATCGCCACCGAGCTGTCCCTCGGCGTCCCCGGCATGTCCGGCTGGCTGCCGTACGCGGTGCTGCTCCCGCTCTCGGTGCTGCTGCTGGTGCCGCTGGGCCGGCTGCGCGTCGAGGTGCGCGACGGCGAGTTCCGGGTCGACGACGCGCGGCTGCCGCTCGGCGTGATCACCGACGTGGTGGCGCTGGACGCGGCCGGCAAGCGGGAGGCGCTGGGCGTCGGCGCACATCCGTACGCGTTCGTGGTCCAGCGCCCGTGGATCGGCACCGCCGTGCAGGTGCTGCTGGACGACCCGGCCGACCCGACGCCGTTCTGGGTGATCAGCACCCGGCGGCCGGTCGAGCTGGCCACCACGCTCGTCGCGCTCAGCCGCCGAGAGCGCGCCGGCCAGGACTCTTGAGGGCGCGCTTGCGCAGGTCGTCGCGGACCTTCTCGCCGACCGCGCGGGTGGCCCGCCGGTTCAGGTAACCGGCGACCGCGGCGCCGGTCAGCATCGGGCCCATCGAGGTGAGGTTGCGCCCGAAGCGGCGCAGCAGGGACTTCTGCAACTCGCCGCGCGCGGCGGTGCCCAGCACCCCGGCCACCCCGGTGCCGGGGATCAGCGGGTTGATGCCACGCTGGCCGGCCCACGCCTGGACCAGGGCGAGCGCGCGTTCGCTGCCGTTGCCGGTGACCGGGTCGCCGTACACCTCGTGCAGCTCGCCGATCAGCTTCATCTCGACCGCGACCACCGCGATGGTCTCCGCGGCGAGCAGCACCGGCGCGGTGAGCAGGGCGGGCGCCGCGACCCATTCGACGGCGGCGACCCCGCCGCCGGCCGCGCCCACGCCGGCCGTCGCCCGGGCGGCGTTGCGGATCAGGCGGTCCGCGAGGGCGTCATCGTCCATGTCCGGGAAATGCCGGAGCAGCGTCTCCCGGCTGCGCACCGGGATGTGCGGCGCCACGTCGGCGACCACGTCGGCCATCCAGCGCAGCGCGGCCCTGGGCTTGAACATCTGGCCCACGCCGCGACGGCGCACGTCACCCACCAGGCGGCCGAGCAGACGCCGACGGCCGGCCGGTTCCAGGTCGTCGGCGGTCAGGGCCGCGACAGTGCGGCCCATCTCCTCGTCGGCACGAGCCTCGGCCGGGGTCTCCAGCGGGTCGGCGCCGATCGCGGACGCGTCGGCGCCGGGGCCGGTGGCCTCGGATTCGGTGGCGCGCTCCGGTTGAGTCATCGTCGTCCTTCCCGTCGTCGTCGCCGGTACAGTGCCCGGTTCCGCCTCGGGGTCAAACCCGTTGTCAATCCTCGTGTGAGGCCCGGCGACCCTCGCCGGGTGTCAGCGCTCTGCGCGCGAGCACGCCGGTCAGGCGCACTCGCGGCAGATCAGTTCCCCGTTCCGCTCGGTCGCCAGCTGGCTGCGGTGGTGCACGAGGAAACAGCGGGAGCAGCGGAACTCGTCGGTCTGCATCGGCAGGACCTTGACGGTCAGCTCCTCGTCGGCGAGGTCGGCGCCGGGCAGCTCGAAGCTCTCCGCCACCTCGACCTCGTCGACGTCCACCGAACCGGACTGCGAGTCAGCACGACGGGACTTCAGCTCCTCGAGGCTGTCCTCGCCGAGGTCGACCTCATCGCGACGCGGGGCGTCGTAGTCGGTGGCCATCGGTTTTCACTCTCCTGTATCGATGTGTCACTTGGCGTTAGTAACGCCGATGACTTGGTTTCGGTTCCCGGTTCCGCCAGACGATTTCTGACACTCGTTCGGGCACCGAGGACGGGGCCCGGCGAGCGCGGAACCTTACCGCTGCTGCGGCAAAGTTGTACGCCCTCTGGCGGCACATTGTTCCCGATGTGACTGAGGCGACATCAAAGTAGGGGTATCAGCCTGAAGGATCACCGTCGGCACGCCGGAAGCATTCCCTGTTTCCGCGCGTCTGGCGGTCAGACGCTAACCTCTCGACAGGCCCGAGGACCTCACCGGGGCCTGTCGTCCGATCCTGGAGCCAACCCCATGAGCTTTGCGCGCGTCCGAGCGCTCGTCGTCGTCGGCGTGCTCGCCGTGGCGGCGATCGTCTTCGTCATCGTGGCGCTCGTCCGCGACAAGCAGGCCGACGTCGGGAACGGCGCGAACTGCCCGGACGGCGCACCGCTCGCGGACATGCAGCTCCCGGACGACCCCGCAGAGGTCACCCTCAAGGTCCTCAACGGCACCAACCGGGCCGGCCTGGCGGACGGTGTCTCCAACGAATTCAAGAACCGTCGCTTCACCATTCAGACCCCCGGTAAGAGCAAGACCAAGTTCAAAGGCGTCGCGGAGATCCGCTTCGGCCCGGACGCCGTCGGCAAGGCGCAGCTGGTGCAGGCGTACTTCCTGGCCCAGGCCGAGATGGAGTACAACGCCAAGCGTAAGGGTGCGGTCGTCGAAATCGTGATCGGCAGCCAATTCCAGCAGCTCGCGACGACCACCGAGGTGAACCAGTCGCTCGTCGAGATCGGCGAACCGGACCTGCCGGCCGGTGCCTGCGTCAAACCGATCACCAAGAAGCCCGAGGACGACTGAGCCGCCCGGCCCTACGGCCCGCCGGACGCGTCCAGCTCGGTCAGCAGCTCGTGCAGCGCCTCGAAGAGCGCCGGCGGGGCCAGTAGCACCATCTCCGGCCCGGCCGGCGCGCCGTTCAGGCCGGTGACGACCATCCCGGCCTCGGACGCGATCAGACCACCGGCTGCGTAATCCCACGGGTTGAGACCCTTCTCGAAGAACGCGTCCAGTCTGCCCTCCGCGGCCAGGCAGAGGTCCAAAGACGCCGCGCCCATCCGCCGGATGTCCCGCACACGGGTGATCATCTGGGCGAAGACCTGACCCTGGTGCGCCCGTCGGCGGGGGTCGTAGCCGAAGCCGGTGCCGATCAGCGCCTGACCCAGCACCGCCTCGGTGGAGCAGGACAGCCGGCGTCCGGCACGCCAGGCGCCGCCGCCGCGGGTCGCGGTCCACTCGTCACCGGTCGCGGCGTTGCGGACCACGCCGGCCACCACCTCGCCGTCCACTTCGGCGGCCAGCGAGACCGCGTACTGCGGCAGGCCGTAGAGGTAGTTGACGGTGCCGTCGATCGGGTCGACGATCCAGCGCACCGCGCCCGGCACCGCGGCCGCGTTGTCGCCGTACTCCTCGCCCAGCACCCCGTCGTCCGGCCGGACTGCCCGCAGCGCGTCGACGACCTGACGCTCCACCGCTTTGTCGGCTGCCGTCACCACGTCGGTGTCGGTACTCTTGGTCTGCACGTCCCCGATCGCCTCGTCGCGCATCCGGCGCGCGGTGGCCGCCGCCTCCCGCGCCACTCGAACGGCGATCTCCAGCAACTCGCCGGGCACCGGGCCCGGAGGAATCTCGCTCACGTATCGGTCCTTTCCGCCGATACGATTCTCGCCCGGAGCGTCTCTGACGAGGTCGTCGGCCCCCGGCGGCGTGCTGCGGGGGGAGGATCTCGGTGGACGGCGCTACAATTCACCCCTGCCCACGCTTCACGGACGCTCGCTGCGGGATGCTCCGTGACCCGGGGGCGCCCAAATCGACTCCGGCGAGACTCGCCCCCGCGTGCTGCGCTGGAACATGGCCGTGCCCAACCTCATCGCCTCCGGAAGGTCATTCGTGACAGAAGCAGCCCACCAGAACGGTGCCGACGTTCGCTCTCTCACCGAGGCGTTGATCACCCATGCTCAGGGTGCGGGCGGGCAGCTCACTTCGGCCCAGGTAGCGCATACGCTCGAGTCCGCCTCGGTGAACCCGGCACAGGCCAAGAAGATCCTGCGCGGCCTGGTGGACGCCGGCATCACCGTCGTCGTCGACGGCTCGGCCAGCACCCGCCGCAAGGTGTCCGCGGCCCGCTCCACCACCCCGGCCTCGCGGGCGACCACCGCCAAGACGGCGCCGGTCAAGAAGACGACGCCGGCGCCGAAGCAGCCCGGCCCGGCCGGCGACGGTTCCGCGCTCGCCAAGAAGGCCGCCGCGCCGGTGCGCAAGGCCGCGGTGCCCGCCAAGAAGGCGGTCGCCGGCAAGGCCGGTCCGGCCAAGGCCGCCAAGCCCGGTGAGGGTCCCGAGGGCGAAGAGATCGACCCCGAGGAACTCGCCGCCGGGATCGAGGACGTCGTCGTCGAGGAGGCACCGGCTCTGGTCGTGGCCGCCGCGACCGACGCCGCGAGCTCCGCCACCGAGGGCGACTTCGAGTGGGACGACGAGGAGTCCGAGGCCCTCAAGCAGGCCCGCCGCGACGCCGAGCTGACCGCATCGGCCGACTCGGTCCGCGCCTACCTCAAGCAGATCGGCAAGGTTCCGCTGCTCAACGCGGAGCAGGAGGTCGAGCTCGCCAAGCGGATCGAGGCCGGCCTCTACTCCGCCGAGCGGCTGCGCGCCGCCGAGGAGGGCGAGGAGGCGCTCGAGCGCAACTTCGAGCGCGACCTCAAGTGGATCAACAGGGACGGCGAGCGGGCGAAGAACCACCTGCTCGAGGCGAACCTGCGGCTGGTGGTCTCGCTGGCGAAGCGGTACACCGGTCGCGGCATGGCCTTCCTCGACCTGATCCAGGAGGGCAACCTCGGCCTGATCCGCGCGGTCGAGAAGTTCGACTACACCAAGGGCTACAAGTTCTCCACGTACGCCACCTGGTGGATCCGCCAGGCCATCACCCGCGCCATGGCCGACCAGGCCCGCACCATCCGCATCCCGGTGCACATGGTCGAGGTCATCAACAAGCTCGGCCGCATCCAGCGCGAGCTGCTCCAGGACCTGGGCCGTGAGCCCACCCCGGAGGAGCTGGCCAAGGAAATGGACATCACGCCGGAGAAGGTGCTGGAGATCCAGCAGTACGCGCGTGAGCCCATCTCGCTGGACCAGACGATCGGCGACGAGGGCGACAGCCAGCTCGGTGACTTCATCGAGGACTCCGAGGCGGTCGTCGCGGTCGACGCGGTCTCCTTCTCGCTGCTGCAGGACCAGCTCCAGCAGGTGCTGCAGACGCTCTCCGAGCGGGAGGCGGGCGTGGTCCGGCTGCGGTTCGGCCTGACCGACGGGCAGCCGCGCACCCTGGACGAGATCGGCCAGGTGTACGGCGTGACCCGCGAGCGGATCCGCCAGATCGAGTCCAAGACGATGTCGAAGCTGCGCCACCCGTCACGGTCGCAGGTTCTGCGCGACTACCTGGACTAAGTCGTTCAGTCAACATTACGTGTCCGTTTGGTCACCACCCGTACATCAACGGGTGGTGATCAGACCGTTGTGCAGAAGTGATCGTTGACGTGGCACCCTGGGATCACGGCACACTAGTCGGAACCGGTGTGACCTCGGTCCCCCCGGGGCACGTTGGGAAGGCTGCAACGGTGCAGGGTGTTGCACGATGTGTGAGCAGTAGCCGAGGAACATGTTCATCGGTGACGAACAGAGGAGGAAGGCGATGACCCCGACCCTCACGCCGCCGGCGGGAAGCCTGGCCGGCCTAGCAGCCGATGAACGGTGCGACCGCTGCAATGCAGCCGGGAAGCTCCGTTTGACTCTGGCAGGCGGTGGCGAGCTGGTGTTCTGTGGCCACCATGCCAACCGTTACGCCGAGGACCTGGTGAAGATCGCGGTGCAGTTCTCCGCCGATCCGGAATTCACCTGGCGCGGCGCCAACCTGATGTCGAACTCCAGCAACTAACAGCTAGCAGCGGTCCCCCACAACTGAAGACGACTGAAAGGGGCGCCTCCCACGAGGCGCCCCTTTTGGGTGACCAGGGGGTGCTGCAGCGTGAATTCAGGCGGCCAGCGCCGTGACACCCGGGTCGTCCCACTCCACGCCGTCGCCGCCACGCCGCTTGACCCGGTACATCGCCGCGTCGGCCCGCAGCACCGCGTCGGACAGGTCCGCGGCCACACCGACCGCGACACCGATGCTGACCGTGGCGATGCAGTCCGGGATGGCGCGGACCGCGAGCACCATCCGGGACGCCACCACGGCCGCGGCGTCCTCGTCCGCGCCGGGCAACAGAGCGGCGAACTCGTCACCGCCCAGCCGGGCCACCAGGTCCTGGGCGCCGCCCTGCGCGGCCAGCGCCGCCGCGATCGCACGCAGCGCCACGTCACCCGCGGCGTGCCCCTGACTGTCGTTGATCATCTTGAACTTGTCGGTGTCGATCACCAGGACGGCGTACCGCTGCCGGTCCGCGCCGGAGGTGTTCCCGGCCAGCTCCACGGCCCGGTCGAGGGCGCGCCGGTTGGCGATGCCGGTCAGCGGGTCCAGCTCGGCGGCCCGCGCCACCTGGTCGTGCTGCACGCGCAGCAGCTCCAGGTCGTAGAGGGCGCGGGCGGCGTGCAGGGTGTTCAGCCGCTGGCGCCACAGAGCGGTGGCCAGGCCGTCCCCGTAGGCGAGGGTGGTCCGGGCGTCGCTGGAGCCCAGGTGGGCCAGCAGGACGGCCTGCGTGCGGTGTGTACCGGCGACCACGAGCCAGTCGGTGTCCGGACGCAGGTCGGCGACCGCCCGCGTCATCACCTCGATGGCCTCGTCCGGCCGGCCGGAGCGCAGCAGCGCCACCCCGTGGAAGATCCGGCTGGTGGCCAGCGCGTCCGGGGCGGCGCCCCGTTCCGCGAGCCGGGCCGCGTAGAACGCGATGTCCACGGCGGCGCCGGCCGGGTCGTGCCGGTCCGCGCGGGCACAGGCCGCGTAGAGCAGCGCGTTGTCCCGCCAGCTGCCCGCGTCGTCGCCGGAGACCTCCCGGGCCGCCTGGGTGGCGTAGCGCTCGGCCTCGGCGGTGTGGCTCTCCGCCTCGGCGACCCGGTTGATCTGGTAGAGCTCGAGGGCCCAGCGCAGGTGCGTCTCGGTGAGGTTCAGCAGCCACATGGCGCGGTTGCCGTTCTGCTCGCCGTCCGCGAAGCTCATCTCGTACGCGCTGCGGAACTGCGGCACGACCAGCTCGTAGAGGCGGAGCTCGTACCAGCCGATGGCGATGGCGACCCGGGAGTTGACCGCGGCGACCGGGTCCGGCTCGCCGGCCGCCAGGATCCCGGCGGCGACCAGGTCGCGCAGTACGCCGGCGACGTCGTGCTCGGCGGTGTCCGTCTCGCCCAGCCGCAGGCGCTGCCAGGCCCGGCTGGCCAGGGCGCAGGCCTGCCAGCCGGCGCTGCCCTCGCGGCGCGCGGCCCGCAGCATCGGCTCGGCGGCGGCGATGGCGGCGAGCGGCTCACCCTGGGCGATGTGTGCCACCACCCGGACGAAGTGCATGCAGGCCGGGCCGTCGGCGAGGTCGCCGGTGACGGACCGGAGCACCGCCTCGGCCTCGGCCAGGGCGGCGATCGCGTCGCCGGTCTGTGCCCGCTCCAGCAGGCGTACCGCGTGCTGTGTGGTCTCCCGCACGAGCATCACCTCCGGGCGACTGATCGGCTGCTGGCGGTGCCATGCGAGGAAAAGGGACCGGGCTGGTCCTCGGGGGTGCCTCCGCGGCGCGGAGGCACCCCCGGGAGCCAGCCGATGACCGGGAGGCGCGCTTGCGGTCCGGGGTGGCCGCGGCCTCGCGTGGTGAGCGGCGCGGGACCGCGACGCGCGGAACGGCCCGGGTGGTCGCGGCCTCGCGGGCCCCACGGGCGGGACGTGGCTCGTAGCCTGCGGACGGGACTCGTTATTCGTACAAAATGGGGTTAAAGGGTTTGGATGGTGGCGATTCGCTCTTCGAGCTGTTCGATGGTGGCCTGGGCGCTCGGCGGACCGCCGCACAGCCGGCGCAGCTCCGCGTGGATCTTGCCGTGCGGCAGGTTGGTGCGGTGGTGGTGCGCCGCGACCAGGGTGTTCAGCTGACGGCGCAAAGTCGCGCGGCGTTCGCCGGCGCTCATCTGCACCACCGCCTCGCGGACCACGGCGACCGGGGTGGCCTTGGCCTGCTCCTGCTCCTGGCGCTTCTGGGTGGCCAGCTGCTCGGACTGCCGCTTGTTGAGCAGCATCGACACCTCGTCCGGGGTGAGCAGCCCGGGCAGGCCCAGGTAGTCGGCCTCCTCCTGGGTGCCGGTCTGCGCGCCGGTGCCGAACGAGGCGCCGTCGTAGATGACCTGGTCGAGCTCGGCGGTGGCGGACAGCGCCTCGAACTGTTTCTCCAGGTCACCGAGGGCGTCCTCGGACTTCTGCGCGCGCTCCAGCAGCGTGTCCTCGAGGCCGTCCTTCTCCTTGGGCGCGCCCAGGACGTGGTTGCGCTGCTCCTCCATCTCGGAGGCCAGCCCGAGCAGGTGCGGCACGCTGGGCAGGAACACCGTGGCGGTCTCGCCGTCGCGGCGGGACCGGACGAACCGGCCGATCGCCTGGGCGAAATAGAGCGGCGTCGAGGCGCTGGTGGCGTAGACCCCGACGCCCAGGCGCGGGATGTCGACGCCCTCGGACACCATCCGGACCGCGACCATCCACTGCTGGTCGGAGTTCGCGAACGTGGCGATCCGGCCGGACGCGCCGTCGTCGTCGGAGAGGACCACGGTCGGTGACTCGCCGGTCAGGTCGTGCAGGAGCTTCGCGTACGCCCGGGCCGCGGTCTGGTCACTCGCGATGACCAGGCCACCGGCGTCCGGCATGCCGTTCTTGCGGACGTGCATCAGCCGGGCGTGCGCGGCCCGCATCACCTGCGGCATCCACTCACCGCGATGGTCCAGGGCGGTACGCCAGGCCTGCGCGATCAAGTCCTTGGTCATCGGCTCGCCCAGCCGGGCGGCCAGCTCGTCACCGGCGTTGGTGCGCCACCGGGTCTCGCCGGAGTACGCCATGAACATCACCGGCCGGACCACCCGGTCGCGCAGCGCCTCGGCGTAGCCGTAGACCGAGTCGGCCTTGGAGCGCTGC
The DNA here is from genome assembly GCF_016862315.1 of Actinoplanes palleronii. Classification (GTDB taxonomy): domain Bacteria; phylum Actinomycetota; class Actinomycetes; order Mycobacteriales; family Micromonosporaceae; genus Actinoplanes; species Actinoplanes palleronii. Next base: position 17,058 of record NZ_BOMS01000024.1, read on the forward strand.
AGGCCGTCCTGGCCCCGCTCGTACTGCACGAACGGGATCGGGTTCTCGTCGGAGCGGAACGGCGTCCCGGTGAGCAGCAGTCGGCGGACCGCCGGCTCGAACGCGTCCTTGACCCCGTCGCCCCAGGTCCGCGCGTCACCGGCGTGGTGGATCTCGTCCAGGATGACCATGGTGCGGCGGGTGATGGTGCGCCGTTTGTGCACCGCGGGCGCCATGCCGACCTGCGCGTACGTGACCACCGCGCCGTGGAAGTCCCGCGACGAGTGGACCTCCGAGTTCTTGAACCGCGGGTCGAGCTGGATGCCGATCCGGGCCGCGGCCTGCGACCACTGGGTCTTCAGGTGCTCGGTCGGGCAGACCACGGTGACCGCGTCGATCGTGCCGTCGACGAGCATCTCCGCGGCCAGGCGCAGGGCGAACGTGGTCTTGCCGGCGCCGGGGGTGGCCACGGCCATGAAGTCGTCGGAACGGCGGCGCAGGTACTCCACCATCGCCTTGCGCTGCCATGCCCGCAGGGGCGGGAAGATCTCCAGGTTCGGCAGAGTCGGGCTCAAGCTCCGATGATCCCTTCATCCATGGAAAAACCCCCGCGGCGAGGTCGCGGAGGCGAGTTCCCAGCATAGCCGTGGAGCCGGGCGAATCGTGGCTACGGCACCGCCACGGGGGCCGACCACCGCCGATAAAGAGCGAGCAGGCGCACCCCGGTCATCAGGCCCGCGGCGGTGACCAGCGGAACCAGGCCGGTGACGCCGAGACGATCCAGCACGGTGACGAGAATCGCCCCGCCCAGGGCGACGATCGCGTAGAAGTCACGTTGCAGCACCACCGGGATCTCCCCGGTGAGCAGGTCGCGGGTCAGGCCGCCGCCGATCGCGGTGAGCATGCCGAGCAGGCACGCGCCGACCGCCGGGACACCGGCGTGCAGGGCCTTCAGGGTTCCGGTCGCGGTGAACAGGCCCAGTCCGGCGGCGTCCAGGAGCAGCACCGCACGCCGCACCCGGTTCAGTCGCGGGTGCAGCCAGAAGACCGCGACCGAGGCGAGCACCGCGGTCGTCGCATACCGCCAGTCGGCGAACGCGAGCGGCGGGACGGCACCGATCGTCAGGTCACGCAGGATGCCACCACCCAGGGCCGCCGCGAAGCCGACGAACGCCACCCCGAACAGGTCGAGGCGCTTCGCTACGCCGGCCGAGGCGCCGGAGGCGGCGAACACCGCCACCCCGATCAGATCCGCGACGAGCAGGAGGTATCCGCTCGCCACGCCCGGATCAGGCCTTCATGGCTTCGTAGATCTCCTTGCACTGCGGACAGACCGGGGAGCCCTTCTTCGGCACCTTGGTGACCGGGAAGGTCTCGCCGCAGAGCGCGACCACGTGGGTGCCCATCACGGCACTCTCCGCGATTTTCTCCTTGCGCACGTAATGGAACATCTCCGGACCGGTGTCGGCTTCCTTGGTTTCCGGACGCTCGAGGATCTGGGTGCTCACGGGTATCTGCCCTTCAGGAGATCGCTAAAGACATGGAGGAAAGCTCCAGCCGACAAGTCTGACACCTCACGCCTGGTCGGTCCAACGACAACGCAGCAGCCCAGCGTCGTACCGTAGCCACCGTGACTGACTTCGCACTTAGCTACGGCGACCACGTGACCCGTGCGCGCCGGGACGGCCGGCCCGTCGTGGCCCTGGAAAGCACGATCATCTCGCACGGCCTGCCGCACCCGGACAATCTGCGGGTCGCCCGGGAGATCGAGCAGACCGTCCGGGACAACGGCGCCGTACCGGCCACCATCGGCATGATCGGCGGAAAGATCGTCGTCGGGCTGGACGACGCGCAGATCGAGCACCTGGCGCTCGCCGGCGACGTCGCCAAGCTCTCGGTCCGGGACCTGGCGATCGCCGCGGCCCGGCGCGCCGACGGCGCCACCACGGTCGCCGCCACCAGCGCGATCGCCGCGGCGGCCGGGATCGGCGTGTTCGCCACCGGCGGCCTGGGCGGGGTGCACCGGGAGGCGAACCTCACCTTCGACGAGTCCGCCGACCTGACCGCGCTGGCCCGGACCCCGATCGTGGTGGTCTGCGCCGGCGTCAAGTCGATCCTCGACGTGGGCGCCACCCTGGAGCGCCTGGAGACCCTCGGCGTCTCGGTGGCCGGGTACGCCACCCGCCGCTTCCCCGGGTTCTTCATCACCGACGGCGGTTTCGACGTGGACTGGCAGCTCGACTCGCCGGAGCAGGTCGCCGACTTCATCCGGGCCCGCCGGGACCAGGAGGTCAGCGACGGCGCCCTGGTGCTGGCCAACCCGCTGCCGGCCGACGAGCAGCTGGACCCGGCGCTGCACGACCGGACGCTGGCCTCCGGGCTGGCCAAGCTCGCCGAGGAGGGCGTCACCGGCAAGGCGGTCACCCCGTTCCTGCTGGCGCACTTCCACTCCAGCACCGAGGGGCAGAGCCTCGCGGTGAACGTCCGGATCATCCTGCGCAACGCCGCCCTGGCGGCCCGGATCGCGGCGGCCGAGAACGCCGGGACGGCCGTGCCGGTGGGCTTCGCCGTGCCGGCCTGATCGATGGGCGCCGTGATCGTCGTCGGTGACCTGGTCACCGACGTGCTGGTCGAGCACGACGGGCCGATCCGGCCGGGCACCGACACCGCCGCCGCCATCCGGGTGAGCGGCGGGGGCCAGGCGGCCAACACGGCCGCCTGGCTGGCGCACGCCGGGCAGGCGACCGTCCTGGTGGCCGCGGTCGGCGACGACCAGGCCGGGCGGGACCGGGTGGCCGAGCTGGTAGCGGCCGGGGTGGGTGACGCGATCCAGGTGCGCCCGGGCGCGGTCACCGGCAGCGTGGTGGTGCTCACCGGCGCCGCCGAACGCACCATGATCACCGATCGGGGCGCCTGCCTGCTGCTCGACCCGGAGCACGTGACCGCGGTGATCGCGGCCGCGGCGCCCGGCAGCCACCTGCACCTCTCCGGGTACCCGCTGCTGCACGCCGGGTCGCGGCCGGCGGGCCTGGCGGCCCTGGCAGCCGCCCGGCGGCACGGACTCACGGTGAGCGTCGACGCGGCGTCCGCTGCCCCGTTGCGCGACGCCGGGGCCGGGGAGTTCCTGGCTTGGGTACGGGAGAGCGACGTGCTGCTCTGCAACGCCGACGAGGCCGACGTGCTGGCCGGGCCGGGCACCGCCGCCGAGCAGGCCGGGCGGCTGACCGCGCAGGTCCGGTACGCGGTGGTGAAGCAGGGCGCCGGTGGCGCGGTGTGGGCCGGGCGGGACGGTTCGGCCGGTGCGGCGCCGGCGCTGGACGTACCGGTGAAGGATCCGACCGGCGCCGGTGACGCCTTCGCCGCGGGCCTGCTCACCGCATGGTTGTCCGGCGCGGACCCGGTGGCCGCGCTGCGGTCCGGTGCGGTGCTCGGCGCCGCGGCCGTCCAGTGGATCGGTGCCCGCCCGCGCCCTTCGTGAGACGGGGCGGTGCGGCTCAGGCCGGCCGGTGCCGCTCGGCGCCGGTCGGCTCGACCACCTCGGCGTCGATGACGATCGGCGCGACGGGCTCGGGCGTGGCGGACAGTCCGGCGAGCGTCTCCTGCCGCTGGTGCTCCCGGGCGGCCGCGTCGGCGGCCCGCTCGGCCTTGGTCTTCGGCGCCCGGTCGTTGGCGATCAGCACCGCGGCCCACGGCAGGAAGACCATGCCGGCCGCGCAGAGCGTCAGCCAGAGCGGCAGCCATGGCGGTCTCAGGCTGGCCAGCACGCCACCGAGGATCAGGCAGCCGACCCGGGCGCTCATCATCGTCACGTAGCGGAACTCCCGGCTACGGAGTTGATCGCTGGGGCTGCGCGCGGCGTCGGTGATGACCACCGAGGGCGGCTTCTTCACAGGGCACTCCCGTTCGACTCCGCCATCCTCGCACCGGCCGGGCCGAAGTGCCCACCCGGACTAGGACTTGGTGGCTTTCGCCTCGGCTTTCGCGGCCTTCTTGTACTCACGCACCTTGGTCAGCGAGGCGTCGTCGACGATGTCGGCAACCGATCGGTACGCGCCCTCGCCGCCGTACCCGCCGGCGGCCTCGCGCCAGCCGGTCGGCTGGACACCGCACTGCTTGCCGAGCAGCGCCACGAAGATCTGCGCCTTCTGCTGGCCGAAACCGGGCAGCGCGACGATCCGCTGGTACAGCTCGGCGCCGGTCGGCACGTCCCGCCAGAGCGCGGCGACGTCACCGTCGTACCGGTCGGCGATCACCCGGCAGACCTCCTGGACCCGGGTGGCCATCGCCTTCGGGAACCGGTGCAGGGCCGGCGGGGTGGCGAAGAACTCGAGCAGCGCGGCCGGGTCGAAGTCGGCCAGCTCGGTCGCGGTCGGCTCGTGACCCAGCCGCTGCACCAGCACGAGCGGCGAGGTGAACGCCTTCTCCATGGTGATCTGCTGGTCCAGGACCAGCCCGAGCAGGACCGCCAGCGAGCTCCGGTCCAGCAGCGCGTTGGCCTCGGCGGGAATGGGCAGGGAGAACGTCATGCGGCCATCTTCCACCACGAGGGGAGCCACGAAGAGGGAGTACGTCAAGTACCTGACGTACTTGACGTACTTGTCGCGGCGCGGCACGCTTGCGATGGAGGGGGTGGAGTGATGTCGGCGGTTCACTACGAAAGCTACACAGAAGCCCGGACTCACCTGAAGGCTCTGCTGGATGCGGCCGAGCGTGGCCGCGTGGCGACGGTGCGGCGGGACTCCCGGACGACGGCCTTCGTCGATCAGGAGCGCCTGCGGTACTTCCTCGCGGCCGTGACACCCGCGAAGGCCGAGATCGTGGCCGAGGGTGGCGGGTGGTCGGTCTTCATTCCCGGTCTGCCCGTGGCCGCCGACGGCGCGACTGTCGACGAGGCTCTCGACGAAACGGTCGCCGCCCTCCGCGAGTACGCCGAGGATTGGCAGGACCACCTGCTCGACGCGCCCAACCATGCCGCGAATTGGGGGCTGGTCCAGCTGATCTGCCTCAGTGACGACGCTCAACTGCGGGACTGGCTGGTCGGAGCCGGGCGATGACCTGGCCTCAGCCGACCCGCGAGTTGCACGAGAAGTTCTGCACCGTCGAGGGCTGGGAGAACGTCCGCGATGCCCGCGGACGAACCGGAACCCACCACATCACTTACGAACTACGCCTCCGGGACGGCCGCATCCTGCGCACCAGGATCTCCCACCCCGCCGATCGGACCGCCTACGGGCCGCGGATCTGGGCCCATATCCTGCGCGACCAGCTCGACGTCAAGGCCGCCGAGTTCTGGGACTGCGTTCAGGACGGCGTCAAACCGGATCGCGGCATCCCGGAAACCCCGGAGGAGTCACTCCCCCTCGAACTCGTCCACCTGCTCCTCCACCGCGTCGGCCTCACCGAGGCAGAGCTGGCCGCGATGACGAAGGACGAGGCCGTCAACCGCCTGAACCGTTTCTGGGCCGGCGGCTCTTGAGACCGGCACGCCGGCACGTCATCGGAGATCAGGGGGCCGGGTCGGCGTGTTCTTCGATGCGGCGGACTGTTTCATGGGCCATCCCGGTCAGGTATTCGAGGTCGAGGTCGGTGAACTGGCGGCGGCGCAGGTCCAGGGCGCAGAGGGCGCCGACCACGTGGCCGCCGGAGGAGACCAGCGGGGCCCCGATGTATGACCGCATGCCCTCCAGCGTGACCAGCGGGTTGTCCCGATGCTCCGGATGGATGGTGAAGTCGGCGACGGCGCGGGGGGCCTGCTCGGTCAGGAACGGGGTGCAGAACGCCCACTCGATCGGGGTGCCGTCCGCCTCGGCGATCCAGTCCGGGACCGGGCCGCAGCCGGCCAGGAACACCTGGGCGTCGTCGAGCAGGGCGTCCACCATCGCGAACGGGGTGCCGAGCCGGTTCGAGACCCGCTCGACCACCTCGGTCAGGTACGCCCGCTGCTCGCCCCGGTCCAGGCCGAGCCGGGCCACCTCGCGGAGCCGGTCACGCTCGTAGAGCTGCGGGTAGGCCGGCATTCTCATGACGGGCCGGTCCGGGCCAGGGCCTCGTACGTGATCAGCCGGACCTTCAGCGAGCGCGCGGCCACCCGGCTCAGCTCGCCCACCTCCATCACGTGCTCGGCCACCCGTCGCAGGTCGGCCGAGCTGGTGACCGGCCGCTGCAGGCCGAGCGACCGCACCGCAAGGGTCCACAGCCCGTCGGCCATCTCCGGGCCGACCAGGTCCGCGAAGGACTTCACGGCGTCCTGCTCGGTCGGCAGCTCGTGGCCGTAATCCTCCATGCCAGGCATCGCGGCGCCTCTTCCTGTCCGGACTACCGCTCCGGACAACTCGATAGAACATTTTCGTTCCGGGTCTGCTGGGTCGTCGACCGCCGTCACGGCGGTTCGGTACGCCCCCAGCTCTGTTCGGCACGGTCGAGCACCGTCGTCAGGTTCAGCACCAGGAGCACCGGCCCGTCGCCGGGCAGCGCGGTGCCGGCGAACTCGGCGGCCGGGGTGAGCAGGCCCTCCATCGGCCGCAGCGGCACGTCGCAGGTCCCGTGCAGCCGCTGGACGAGCAGCCCGGCCCGGCGCCCGCCCACCCGGGTCACCAGCACCGTGCGGCACCCGTCCGGCGGGGGCGGGGCGTCGGAGAGCCGCAGGGCCCGGGCCAGGTCGAGCACCGGCAGCACGGTGTCGCCGCTGACCACCACGTCCCGGCCCAGCACCCGGCCCAGCCCGGTGGGCGGCACCCGGATCGTCTCGGTCACCTGGCCGGCCGGGATGCCGAACCGCTGCCCGGCCACGCCGACCATCACCAGCGGGGTGGACTCCACGGGTTCGCCGGGTTCGTCGGCGACGGTGTGGAGGACGCGAGGCGGGGCGGTACGACGTACCGGAGAGATGTCGGCCCGGACCGGCAGGCGGCCGTGCGCGGCGACGTGCGTCAACCAGCCGCGGATCTGATCGAATCCGGTCTGGAGATCGTCGGCCGGGACGGGCCGGTCGGACCGGACCTCGGCCAGGCGGTCCTCGATCGCGTGGGCGAGCCGGGTCAGCTCGGGCAGGTCGAAGAGACCGGACGAGGCCCGGAGGGTGTGCGCGGCCCGGAACATCGTGTCGGCCGCCGTCCGATCATCCGGGTTCCGCCGCAGCCGGAGCAGGCTCTCGCCGACCGGGGCGAGCAGGTCGTCCGCCTCGGCGAGAAACTGGGCCAGCAAGGGTTTCATGCCGTCCTGCCGGTCGTCAGGCTTCGGACCGGGCCGTGGCCGCGGGCCGGTACCGGCCGTCGATCAGCCGGTCCACGTCCAGCACCGCGGTCATCGCCCCGCCGCCCGACCGGATCACGCCGGCCAGCACGTCCGGGTGCACCGCGGCCCGGACCTCCTCGGCCGGATCCACCGCCGACGGGTCCACGCTGATCACGCCGGAGACCCGATCGACCACGAAGCCGAGCGGCACGTCGCCGTCCATCACGATCACCCGGCTGGTCGCGTCCTGCTCGGGCTGCTCCATCGCGCAGCACACCCGCAGGCTGACCACCGGCAGTGCCCGGCCGTGCAGGTCGGCGAGCCCGACCAGGGCCGGCGGCCCGAGCGGGACCCGGACCACCTCCGGCATCCGGATGATCTCCTTGACCCGGTCCGTCGGGAACGCGCACCGCTCCCCCGCCAGCTCGAACGTGACGTAGTCGCTCATCCGGTCAGTCCGCCTTCGGCAGCTCGTCGGTGCGTGCGGCGATCTCCCCGGCCGTCGCGGCCAGATCACCGGCGCCCCGGGCCTGGTCACGGGCGGCGAGCACGGCCTGCGCGGCCAGATGCTCGGCCTGGTTCGCGGCGGACGCCACGTTCTCCAGCCCGCCGCGGACCCCGCTGAGCGCCTTGGCCAGCGCCTCGGCCGACTCGCGGACCTCCTCGCCGCCACCGCGCACCTGCCGCACCGCGTGATCGATCTCGTCCAGCCGGGTGAGGCCGGCGGTGGCCGCCGTCTGCTCGGCCCGCAGCTGCCGGCCGGTCTCGGCGAGGTCGTCACGCACCTCGGCGATCCGGTCCTGCACCGCGACGACCAGGTCGCCGATCCGGCCGGCCCGGTCCGTCGCGTCCCGGGCCAGGTCACGGACACCGGCGCAGACCTTCGCGAACCCCGTGCCGCGCTCGCCGGCCCGGACCGCCTCGGCCGCGCCGTGCACCGCGAGCATGGTGGCCTGCACCGCGACGGTCCCGACGACGCCGGCGATCCGGTCGATCCGGCGGGCGAGCCGCTCCAGCTCGGTGACCGTCCGGAGGTGCCGCAGGGTGTCCCGGCCGGCCTGGGCGTACGCCTCGATCGTCGCACCGGCCGTCGCCCGGCCGGCCTCGAGGACGGCGAGCAGCGCGTCGGCCCGCTCCACCCCGGCGGCGTCCCGGGTGATCGCGAGTTGGACGGCCTGCTCGACCCGGTTGATCGCCTCGGCGGCCCGCCAGCCCTTCTCGGCGGCGGTCCGGGCGCTCGCATCGATCTCGGCGAGGGCCGCGCCGATCCCGGTGGCGGCCCGGGTGAGCTCCTCCGCCGCGCCGGCCAGCTCCTCGACCGGGCCGGTCGTCGCCCCGGTGCCGCCCGAGCCGTCGCGGACGTCCTCGACGATCCCGGCCAGTGCCTCGGCGGCCCGTTCGCTGCGTTCCAGCGCCTCGCTCTGCCGCCGTGCCGCCTGCAGGGACAGGTCGGCGACCACGACCTGTTGCTCGGCCGCCGTGGCGATCTCCGTGGCGCGCTGCCCGGCGGCGCCGGCCGTGGCCCGGGCCCGCTCGGCGAGTTCGGTCATCTCGGCGGCGCCGCTCAGGATCGCGCCCAGGTCGGCCCGGACCGTCGCCGGCGTCGTGGTGACCGCCCGGCCCGTCGTCGAGGCCGGCCCGGCGGCGATCTCGGCGACCCGGTCGCGCACCTCGCCGACCAGGTCACGGATCTGCCGGGTGGCAAGCTCGGCGGTGCCGGCGAGGACACGCACCTCGTCCGCCACGATCGTGAAGCCCCGGCCGTCCGGGCCGGCCCGGGACGCCTCGAGTGCCGCGTTGAGCGCCAGCAGGTCCGCCTGGTCGGCGACGTCGGCGACGCACGCCACGGTCGCGCCCAGCTCGCCGGCCTGTCTCGCCAGTTCGGCACGAGCCAGCGCCGGCCCGCCGGTCGGGGCGGTGGTGGGGCCGGGAGGGGTGTGGTGGAGCAGGTTCTGCAGCGCCTGACCGAACTCGATCACGTGGCGTGCGGCTCGCAGCTGCCGCTCGGCCCGTTCCTCGACCTCGTCCATCGCGATCAGGCCGCGCTGCGCCGCGCCGGCCGTCACCTCGGCGGCAGCGGCGATCTGCCGCATCGACTCGGTGAGCTGCTGGTAGTCCTGGGCTGCCTGGACGTTCTGCGCCGCGATCCCGGCGACCGCACCGGCGATCCGGTCCGCCGTCCGGCGCCGCCCGCCTTTCGACCGGCCGCCTCGCGGCGCCGCGTCCGCCGGCTGCCCGGACCGGGTGACCGCGGGCGTGACCGGTGAGCGAGGCGGTGCTGTGGCGGTGCCGGTGTGCGGCATGGGGCGATCTCCCGTCTGGGTCCGGTCCGCCAGGCGCCCGAGCGCCCGTCGTCAGCAGCGCGCCCGGCTACCGCCTGGAACGGTTTCTCCACCCAGCTGAGATCCTGGCACCGCACTCTGCCCGCGGAGGGAGTATGCGACTAGTTCGATGCCTGCCCCCGGGCGCCGTCGTTTACCGTTCACGATCAGCCGCGGCGGGCGGCGACACGTGGATCGGCGAGGGCGGGAAGACATGCGGGCTTTGGTGCAGACGGTGAGCCGGGCGAGCGTCACGGTCGACGAGACGATCATCGGCGCGATCACCGACGGCCTGCTGGTGCTGGTCGGGGTCACCCACGAGGACACCCCGGCGCTGGCCGCCGAGCTCGCCCGCAAGACCTACGAGCTGCGCATCCTGGACGGCGACCGGTCCGCCTCGGACGAGGGCGCGCCGCTGCTGGTGGTCAGTCAGTTCACCCTGTACGGCGACGCGCGCAAGGGCCGGCGCCCGACCTGGAACGCGGCCGCGCCCGCCGAGGTGGCCGAGCCGCTGATCACCGCGTACGTGGAAGCACTGCGCGCCCGGGGAGCGACCGTCGAAACCGGTCGCTTCCGGGCGCACATGCTGGTGGAGAGCGTCAACGTCGGACCGCGGACGATCCTGCTGGAACTCTGATCAGGACGGCGGGATCTTGCCGCTGCAGGTGTCCCGCACCTTGTAGAAGTTCGACAGGTACTGGGCGTGGATGGCCGCGCTGCGTACCCGCACGATCGTCTCGTCCGCGCCGCGCAGCGACGAGAACGTGTAGTTGGCGCTGCCGGTGAAGACCCGCGGGATCTGGTCGTCGTCGTACGCACCGTCGATCAGCATGTACTTGCTGTGCGGCTTCAGGGTCCGGCCGCTGAACGCCACGCCACAGCTGTGCAGCCCGACGTTGGTGCCGCCGGCCTTCAGCGCGTTGACCACGTTCTCGCTGGTGTACGCGTACGGGTCAGCCGTCGGACCGGCGGCGTAGACGACGTCCACCCAGCAGCCGGCCTTGGCCAGCGCGGCGAGCTTCTTGGCCAGCTCGGTCCGGGAGAAGCCCCAGATCACGACGCGGACGTCGGTCTGGTGGGTCAGCCCGTCCGTCGCACCCTTGTACGAGCACGTCACCGAGTTCAACACGGAGATCATCGTGTCGGTGGTCGCCTGACCCGGGTTGTCGTCGGTCTCGTGACGCGGGAAGAAGTGCGTCTTGTACGTGTCGTTCGTGGAACCGGTCTGGTAATAGTCGTCGTCACCGGTCAGCGACGGCCCGAACTTCTTCTGGTCGTTGAAGTACGTGACGTAGTTCGCGTACGACGCCGCCTCGCTCCAGGTGATCGAGTTGTTGAACGCGGTGTTCGCGTCCCACGTCGTCAGGTTGCCGGACGACTGGAACGTCACGTTGCTCACCGAGGTGCCGTTGTTCAGCACGATCCGCGACGCCAGCAGGAACTTGTTGTGGTTGTACGCCTTGACGGAGTAGACCGTCCGCTTGGCGATGCAACCGGTCTGGTCCCGGCAGAAGAGGATGAACGACGAGGCGGCGGTGTTCGTGCCCAGCTCGCCCTCGAGCGCGAGCCCGGGGTAGATCCGGTTGCCGTCGGCGTCGTCGTACGACCCGTAGTTCAGGATGATCTGCACGTTGACGCCGCGCTGGTGCGCCGCCGTCAACCGTTCGACCAGGTTCGGCGTCTCCGCCGTGTCGGCCTGCCCGGCAGCGCCGGGAGTGCTGAAGTCGAGCCACGACAGGCGCAGCGTCTCACCGGCCGGCACCCGGTCGATGACCCGGGCGATCTGCTGATAGATCGCGTACTGCTGGGTCACCGAGCCGGCCGGGTTGTTGAACACGGCCGAGTTGATCACCGGGTCCGGCTCGGCTGCGCTCGCCGGGGACGGCGCGATGGCGACCACCCCGGCGATCAACGGCAGGACAAGAGCGGCGAAGAACTTCCGCATCAATACATTCCCCCTAGTAAATAAAGATGCGGGAGAATGTTACTTGATCAAAAGAAGAGCCCCCGGCGGGATGCCGCCTGGCGCAGCCAGTTGTCCAGCTGGCCGGTCCAGTCCACCTGGTCGGCGGTCGCGTACTCCACGTCGAAGCTGCCGAACGCGTCGTGGCCCTCGGTGAACAGGCCGCCGCGCTTGTCCAGCTCCAGCACCACCTGCAGCTTGTGCGGGGTGGGCAGGAAGGTCAGCTCGAGCTGGTTGATGCCGCTGGCGTACTGGGCCGGCGGGTAGAACTCGATCTCCTGGTAGAACGGCAGCTCCTGCTCGACGCCGTACACCCGGCCGCGCTCCACGTCGGCCTTGTGGAAGCGGAAACCGAGCCGCAACAGCGCCTCCAGGATCCGCTCCTGCGCCGGAAGCGGGTGCACCTGCACGGCGTCCAGGTCGGACTTGTCCACCGCGCGGGCCACCTCCAGCTCGGTGGCCAGGCCCATCGTCATGCCGTGCAGGTGCTGGCCGTAGACCTCGGTGATCGGGGTCTGCCACGGCACCTCGAACCGGAACGGCACGTCGTGCCGGGCACCGGGCTCCAGCCGGAACGAGCCGGTCAGCCGCTGCCGATGGAACTCCTGGTTGCTCTGGTACTCGTTGTCGCCGCTCTCCACCTCGACCCGGGTCATCAGGCCGATCGCGACGTACTCCACGTCGACCGCGTGGTCGCCGCCGAGCACGTGCACCTGACCCTCCAGGAATCCGCCCGGTCGGCAGTTCGGGTTGGTCAACACGGTGTCGACGGACGGCCCGCCCACTCCGAACGCCTGCAACATTCGCTTGAAAACCACGGTCATCTCCTCCTCGGCCCCAGCACATTATCTCGGCGCGACAACCGCGAAGCGTCCCTTTCACCCGGGCTTGTCGGCTTGCCGACGTCAGGGTTCTCCCTTATTCATGCCACCTGGACGCTGGCCTCACCTCCGCTTAACGCGGATGCGACGAAGCTTCTCGTCACCGGCACGGAAGTGCGGTAAGGCACGACAAACGGGGGAGGACCCAAGTGGCCCTGGAGACGAAAGCGACGGCTGAGAACATCATGACCGACGAAGTCGAGCCGATGGCCGACCTCGACGCGACGGACGAACGTGGCGTCTCCGCTGACCTGGTCCGGGCGTACCTGAACGGGATCGGTCGCACCCGCCTGCTGACCGCCGTCGAAGAGGTGACCCTCTCCAAGCGGATCGAGGCCGGCCTCTACGCCGAGGAGAAGCTCCCGGCCGCCGGCGACGAGCTGGCGCCGCTGCTGCGGGTCATCTCCGCCGAGGGCAAGGCCGCCAAGAACCACCTGCTCGAGGCGAACCTGCGGCTCGTGGTCAGCATCGCGAAGCGGTACACCGGTCGCGGCATGGCCTTCCTCGACCTGATCCAGGAGGGCAACCTCGGCCTGATCCGCGCGGTCGAGAAGTTCGACTACACCAAGGGCTACAAGTTCTCCACGTACGCCACCTGGTGGATCCGCCAGGCCATCACCCGCGCCATGGCCGACCAGGCCCGCACCATCCGCATCCCGGTGCACATGGTCGAGCAGGTCAACCGGATGGTCCGGGCCCGCCGGGACCTGGCCACCCAGCTCGGCCGGGAGCCCAGCATCGCGGAGATCGCGGTGGCGATGGCGGTGCCGGAGTTCCAGGTCATCGAGCTCATCTCGTACGACCGGGAGCCGGTCAGCCTGGACCAGGCGGTCGGCGAGGACGGCGAGAGCGCCCTCGGTGACTTCGTCGCCGCGGTCGACCCGAACCAGCCCGGCGAGGGCGTCGGCCAGGGCGAGCTGCGCAGCGAGGTGGAGATCGTGCTCGGCACGCTCACCGAGCGGGAGTCCGCGGTGATCCGGCTGCGCTTCGGCCTGGACGACGGCCGTCAGCGCACCCTCGACGAGGTGGGCCGCGAGTTCGGCCTGAGCCGCGAGCGGATCCGCCAGATCGAGAAGGTGACGATGCTCAAGCTGCGTGACCCGGAGCGGGCTTCCCGCCTCGAGGCGTACGCGGTCTGATCTTCTTGACGCAACGCCCCGGCTCTTCACGAGCCGGGGCGTTTCTCATGAGCGGAGGCGGCGCGGGCCGGTGTCCGGGCGTACGCCGTGATCGCCGAACTCGACAGCGGCGTGCAGCACCGAGAAGCCGTCCGGGCGCATCAGCACCGGGTTGAGCAGCAGCGACCGGACCCGTGGGTGCTCGTCGGCGAGCCGGCCCACCCGCAGCAGCAGGTCGATCAGCGCGTCCCGGTCGACCGGGGTGGAGCCGCGGTACCCGTGCAGCAGCGGGGCCGCGCGGGGCTCGTCGACGAGCGCCTCGGCGGCCCGGTCGGTCAGCGGGGCGGCTCGCCAGGCCAGGTCGCCCAGCAGCTCGCTGGCCACGCCACCCAGGCCGAACCCGACCACCGGGCCGAACGCCGGATCCTCGACCACCTCGATCACGCACGCCACGCCCGGCGCGACCATGGTCTGCACGAGCACGTCCGGGCCGAAGGTGGCGGCCAGGTCGCGGTAGGCCGTGCGTACCGAATCCTCGTCGGCCTGGGCCAGCCGCACCGCGCCGAGGTCGATCCGGTGCCGCAACCCACCGCCTGCCGCCTTGAGCGCGACCGGATAGCCCAGCTCGGCCGCCGCGGCGACCGCTTCGTCCGCGGAGCGGGCGAGGGTCGAGGGAACCACCGGGATCCCGTAGGCCGCCAGCAGCTCCACCGGGGTCGACGCGGATTCCGCGGCGGCCGCGTCCACCCCGGCCAGCGCCGGCATGACCCCCGGCGGACGACGCAGCCAGTCCGCGTAGTTGACCACCCGGGCCAGCGCGCGGACCGCCTCCTCGACCGACGGATAGGCCGGCACCCGCGGCGGCACCCGGCCGAACACCAGGGTGGCCACCGTCGGCTTCTCGCCGGCCAGGGCGACGCTGGCCAGCGCCACCGCGAAGTCCGCGTCCTCCTCGGTGAGTTGCTGGCCGGGCACGGCCGGGGCGAACACCACCACCAGCGCGTCCACCCGGTCGTCGACGGCGGCGTCGGCGAGCGCGTCGGCCAGGTCGTGCGCGGTGGCGAGCGGGCTCAGGTCGTGCGGATAGCCCTCGGCGATCACCAGCCCGGCCGCCCGGCAGGCGACCTCGGCCAGCGCCGCCAACGCGGACGAATTGCCGACCACTGCCACCCGGCGACCGGCCGGCAGCGGCTGGTGGGCGAGCAGCATCCCGACGTCGAACAGCTCCTGCACGGTGTCCACCCGGATCACCCCGGAGCGGGCGAACAGCGCGGTCACCGCGTGCGCGTCCGGGCCCGGCATGTCACCGGCGAGACCCGGCGGGCGGGTCGCCGAGGCCACCGCGACGACCGGTTTCACCCGGCTCATCCGGCGGGCCAGCCGGGCGAACTTGCGCGGATTGCCGAACGTCTCCAGATAGAGCAGCACCACGTCGGTGCCCGGGTCGTCGCGCCAGTACTGCAGCAGGTCGTTGCCGGAGACGTCGGCCCGGTTGCCGGCCGACACGAAACTGGACAGGCCCAGGCCACGGCGGTCCGCCTCGGCCAGCAGCGCCACACCGAGCGCGCCGCTCTGCGCGAAGAAACCGACCCGCCCGGCGGCCGGCAGCCGGGGCGCCATGGTGGCGTTCAGCCGGACCTCCGGGTCGGTGTTGGCGATCCCGAAACTGCTCGGGCCGACCACCCGCAACCCGGCCGCGTGTGCGGTTTCGATCAGTGCCCGCTGCTGTCGGGCACCCTCCGGGCCGGCGTCCGCGAACCCCGCCGAACCGATCACCACGCCGCCGGCGCCCGCGGCCGCCGCGTCGGCCAAGGCCTCCGCGACCCGCCCGGCCGGGACCGCGATCACGGCCAGGTCGATGGGTGTTCCGGCATCAGACGCTTTCCGGTACGCGGTGAGCCCGGCGACCCGTTCCGCCGTGGGATGCACCGGGACGATCCCGCCGGTGAAGCCGCCGTCCCGCAGATTGCCGAGTATCGCCGCGCCGATCCCGTGCCCGCTCGCACTGGCACCGTAGATCGCGATGCCGCGCGGGGCGATCAGCCGCGCGATCGACCGGGACTCGGTCAGGTGCTCGCGGGACTCCTGCACCTCACGGGACTTCTCGGTGGGCGCGATCGGGAAGCTGAGATGGACCACGCCGTCGGCGTACCGGCGCTGCACCTGATAACCGGAGTCGCCGAAGACCCGCAGCATGCCGCCGTTCTCCGGGAGCACCTCGGCGACGAAGCGGGTCAGGCCGTGGTCGCGGGCCGCGTCGGCGAGGTGCTCGAGCAGCACCGAGCCGATCCCCCGGCCCTGCTGGGCGTCCTCCACCACGAACGCGACCTCGGCCTCCGGGGAGTCCGGGCCGAGCCGTTCGTACCGGCCGACCGAGGTGATCCGGCCGTCGGCGGCGACCGTCACGAACGCCTCCCGGTCGCGGTGGTCGACGTTGACGAACCGCTGCAGGTCGCGTTCCGGAATTCGCGGGTAGGGCGAGAAGTACCGCAGGTACCGGGTGCGGTCGCTCATCCGGGAGTGGAACTCGACGATGGCCGGAGCGTCCTCGGGGCGGATCCGCCGCAAGTGCACGGCGGTGCCGTCGGCCAGTAGGACGTCTGCGCTGCGCTCCATGGCTCAGTCTTCAATCACGAGGGTCGTGGGGATCCAGCCCGTGCAGCGGGAACACCGCCAGGCGGGCCGCGAGGATGGCCCGGTCGACCGGGTCGGTGTCGGTGCCCGGTGACCAGGTCTCCTGCGGCGGCGGGGTGCCGTCACCCATCATCTCCGGCACGGGTGTGCCGGGGCGACGGTCGGCGGCGAGCTTCTGCCAGGACTTCGGGACCCGGGTGACCGGGTCCAACGGCTCACCGGAGGCCACCGCGAGCAGGTGCGTCCACGCCCGGGGCACCACCTCGACCAGCGCGTACCCGCCACCGCCCATCGCCACCCAGCGGCCCTCGCAGAGCTCGTCGGCGAGCGCGCGCATCGCGATGTACGCCGCCCGCTGGCCGTCCACCGACAGCTGGAGATCGGCGAGCGGGTCGAGCCGGTGCGCGTCCGCGCCGCACTGGCTCACGATGATCTCCGGCGCGAACGCCCGGACCACCGACGGCACCACCGCGTGGAACGCCCGCAGCCAGCCGGCGTCGCCGGTGCCCGGTGGCAGCGGCACGTTCACCGCGGTGCCCTCCGCGCCCGGGCCGCCGGTCTCGTCGCAGAACCCGGTGCCCGGGAACAGCGCCAGCGGCGTCTCGTGCAGGCTGACCGTGAGCACCCGCGGATCGTTGTAGAACACCGCCTGCACCCCGTCGCCGTGGTGCACGTCGACGTCCAGGTAGGCCACCCGCTGCGCGCCGTGGTCCAGCAGCCAGGCGATCGCCACCGCGGGGTCGTTGTAGACGCAGAACCCGGCCGCCCGGGCCGGCATCGCGTGGTGCAGGCCGCCGGCCACGTTCACCGCGCGGCGGGCGGCGCCGTGCCAGACCGCCTCGACGGCCGCGATGCTGGCGCCGCAGATCCGCGCCGAGGACTCGTGCATGCCGTCGAAGACCGGGTTGTCCGGGGTGTTCAGGCCCCAGCCCAGGAAGAACGGATCGATCGGGGCCTGGCGTACGGCATCGAGATAGTCCGCCCGGTGCACCCGGGTCAGCTCGGCCTCGGTGGCCGGCCGTGGCGTGATCAACTGCACACCCGGCCGGTTCAGGACACCCAGCTCACGGGCGAGCGCCATGGTCAGCTCTACGCGTACCGGGTTCAGCGGGTGGTCGCCCATGTCGTAGTCGAGCAGGGCCTTGTCCCAGACCACCGCCGTCGTGTCGTCCGCCATGCCGCCATGCTCCCACGGGTTTTCCGGTCCGGCTCGCGTCCCTCTCTCGGGGCACGCCGGCCCCCGGCTCGGGTAGGGTCTCCTGGCACTTGCTCGGGGCGGATGTCAACCCCCCGCCACGCGGTAACATCGCTGCTGGGAGGACCGCATCGTGAACGACCTTGTCGATACCACCGAGATGTATCTCCGGACCATTCTCGAACTCGAAGAAGAAGGCGTGCCTCCGCTGCGCGCGCGCATCGCCGAGCGCCTGCACCAGAGCGGCCCCACGGTCAGTCAGACGGTCGCCCGCATGGAGCGGGACGGTCTGCTCACCGTCGAGGGAGACCGTCACCTGGTGCTGACCGAGGAGGGCCGGGCCACCGCCGTCTCCGTCATGCGCAAGCACCGGCTTGCGGAACTACTACTGGTCAACGTGATCGGCATGCCGTGGGAAGAAGCCCACGAAGAGGCGTGCCGGTGGGAACACGTGATGAGCGACTCGGTCGAGCGCCGGGTCTACGAGCTGCTGAACAAGCCGACCCGCTCGCCGTACGGGAACCCGATCCCCGGGCTGGAACAGCTGGGCCTGTCCGACGACACCGTCGACCCGTTCGCCCACGGCGAGCGCAACCTGGCGTTCCCCGGCCTGACCGGCAGCGTCGTGGTGTCCCGGATCTGCGAGAGCGTCCAGACGAACGCGGACGTGTTGCGGCAGCTGCACGCCGCCGGCATCGACCCGGGTACGACGGTGACGGTCGCGCAGGAGCGGGACGGGGTGACCATCGACAAGTCGGGTGACAAGATCCGGCTGCCGCGTGAGGTCGCGTCGCGGGTGTTCGTCGCGGCTCGCTGATCTTCCACCGGCGGGCTCGGTCAGCCGTCGGTGGTGTCCATCGCCTTGGCAAGGTCGAGCAGCTTGGCGTTCATCTGGGTCACTGTCGCTTTCGACGCGCCCTTGGCGAAGGTGAACTTCAAGGTCTGCAGCTGCTCGGCCTCGCTCAGCCAGCCGATCTCCACGGTCGGGCCGTGCCCGCCGGTCGCCGCGCCGTTCAGCCGGTACGCGGCCTTGCCGAGGCCCTTGAGCTTGACCGCCTTCTTCGGCATCCGCTCGGCCAGGAAGATCTTGGCGTCCGCCTTGGTCTGCTCGACCACCGACACCGACAGGTCGGGCCAGGAACCGCTGACGGTCTGCACCACGCAGGTGGACGTGTCGTCGACCTGGTCGGAGGCGGCGACCCCGAACTGGACGCCGATCTTCTCCTCGATGAAGCCCCAGTCCCACAGGATGCACGCGCCGCCCGCGGAGGCGGCCGGCACCTGGGCGACGGTGACCGGGGGTAGCTTCGTCGGCACGTCTTCCTTCTCGTTGCAGCCGGACACGGCGAGCAACGCGACGACGCCGAGAACGGCGAAACCCGTACGCACTAGTGATTCCCTCCCGGTTCGGGGCACACCTTATTGCCCCGCGGGCGTGAGCGGAAGTGGCAGTCCATCGATGTACGGACAGTGACGCCGAGGTCGCACGGCGGGCTACTTGACATGGCTTGTCAAGTAGCGCACGATCAGGGCATGAGCAGTGGGTCCGGTGCGCTGGCGGAGCAGATCGCCCACCTGCTCGACGTGCGCCTGACCGACCCGCTGGAGATCCTGCTCGAGGGGGACGCGAGCGTGGACACGGTCCGCAGGCGGCTGCACCGGCGCGCGCTCGACTGGGCGGCCGTCATCGAGCACGGTCCCGAGCCGGACGCGGTGCGCACCATCGCCCGGCTGATCGCCACGCTCTATCCGGACGATCACGCGTTCGCGCCGCCGGTCGCGTGGTGGAGCACACCGCTCGGGCAGGCGGTGGCCCGCCGGGTGGGGCACCCGTTCGCGGCGTCGGTCACGTACGCGATGGCCGGCGCGATGCTCGGCATCAGCCGGCAGGGCGTGCACGACCTGATCCGCCGGGGCAAGCTCCCCCGGCATCCGGACGGCGGCGTGCCGGTCGACGCGGTCCGGGAACGCCTGCTGCGGGCCGAGTCCACGACCGGCGATCCCGGGCTTCAGTTCACGGAAGAGGAGGGGCAATGATCCACGACAGTCTTGTCGACGCGGGGAACGTGCAGATCGCCGTTCGCGACTTCGGGGGCGACGCGCCACCGCTGCTGCTCCTGCACGGCGCGGGCGGCAACCTCGCCCAGATGACCGTGCTGGCCCGCGCGCTGCGGCCGCACCACCGGGTGGTCACCGTCGACCTGCGCGGGCACGGCCGGTCCGCGGACGGGCCGTGGAGCTGGGACGCCGCGCTCGGCGACCTGGCCGCGGTCTGCGTGAAACTCGAACTCGACCGGCCCGCCGTGGTCGGGCACTCGCTGGGCGGCATGGTGGCCACGCTCTGGGGCGAGCGCCACCCGGAGTCCCCCGGCGTGGTGAGCCTGGACGGCAACCCGCCACCCACCCGGCCCGACCAGCTCCTCGGCCTGGACCGGGAGAAGGCCGAGGCCGAGCTGGAGCGCCTGGCCGCGGTCTTCGACATGGTGGAGGCCGCCGCCGGGCAGACCGTCGAGGCGGGCGAGCTGGCCGACCTGGTGGAGCGCCAGCAGATGGCGGCCCGGGACATGGGCGCCAACGAGAAGGTGTGGATCGAGGGCTTCCGCCGAAACCTGGTGCACGGCAAGGACGGCCGGACCACGTTCCGGCCCACCTTCGAGGTCGTGACCCAGCTCCGCACGCTGATGAACGAGCTCGACCTGACCCCGGTCCACGCCGCGACCACCTGCCCGTCGCTGCTCGTGCTGGCCACCCGCGACCTGCCGGAGCAGGAGCCGTTCGCCGACCTGTACGCGGCGCACCGCCGGTTCCTGCTGGCCCAGGCCCGGGCTGTGCCGAACCTGCGCCACCTGCAGCTCGCCGACGCCTCCCACGCCATGGTGGTCGAACAGCCCACCCTGCTCGCCTCCGTGATCACCGACTTCCTCACCGAACACCGCTGACCCCGCCCGGCGGCAGCCCGCGTGTGAAGTTTGGGCGCGCTCCGCACCCAAAAACCCCACACAACGCTCGTCACCAGCTTGCGTGTGAAATTTGGGCGCGCAGCGCACCCAAAAACCCCACACAACGCCCGTCGCCAGCTTGCGTGTGAAATTTGGGCGCGCACCGCACCCAAAAACCCCACACCGCTCGGGGTTGGGGTGACCTTGAGGAGCGCGGACGTCGCCCGGAGGGGGTCGCGCTTTGGACGCGTAGCGGCCAGCGGCGCCCGGAGGGTCCCGGCGGGAGCGGCGATCTGTACCCCAGCGGACGCACGACATCGATCTTTTGAATTTGATCTTGATTTTGCCGGCCGTTCGACAGACCGGTCCGCGGGTGGCGGCTGCGGTCAGGGGGCCGGCTTGGCGGCGTGGGAGGTGGCCAGGCCGATGAGGAGGGCGGCCAGGACGCAGAGCAGGCCGTTGCGGGGGCCGAAGTGTTCGGACAGGAAGCCGATCAGCGGGGGCCGGCCAGGAAGGCGCCGTAGCCGATGGAGCCGGCCACCGAGACGCGCATGGCGGCGCGGATCGGGTCGTCGGCGGCGGCGCTCATGCCGATCGGGAAGCCCAGCGAGGCGCCCAGGCCCCAGAGCAGGGCGCCGGCCAGGGCGAACGGGATCGAACCGCCGAAGACGACCAGCAAGAGGCCGGCCAGCGCGGCCAAGGCGGTCACGCGGAGCACCGGGACACGGCCCCAGCGGTCGGTGGCCTGGCCGCCGACCATGCGGCCCGCGGTCATCGCGGTCACGAAGACGCCGAAGCCGATCGCGCCCATGGTGTCGCCGGTGTGATAGCCGTCGACCAGGCTGATCGCCAGCCAGTCGTTGGCGGTGCCCTCGGTGAAGCCGAACCCCAGCATGATCAGGCCGATCAGGACGGTGCGCGGCTCGCGCCAGACCTGACCGGCGGTGATCACGGGACGGGCGCCGGGCTCCGGCTCGACGTGCGGTAGGAAGCGGCGGACCACCACGATCTGGACCGCGACGATGACCGCGGCCGTGAGGTACAGCTGGGCCCAGACCGGCAGGCCGACCGCCGCGGTGAGCGCGCCGACGCCGGCGCCGCCGACCGTGCCCAGGCTGAAACCGGCGTGGAACCGGGGCATGATCGTGCGCTGCAGGCGGCGTTCGACGTCGGCCGCCTCGACGTTCATCGCGACGTCCCAGGTGCTGACCCCGAAACCGCAGAAGAGCAGGGCGGACCCGGCCAGCGCCACCGAGCCGAGCAGCGTGCCGGTGGCCAGCGCGACCAGGCCGAACACCATCGACATGCTGCCCAGCAGCACCGCACGGGCCGGGCCGGCGCGCTGCACCAGCGGGCCGGCCAGCGGGATCGACGCGACCGAGGCGCCGGACATGCAGAGCAGCAACAGGCCGAACCCGGCGGTGGAGAGCTCCAGCCCGTCCCGGATCGCGGGGGCCCGGGCCAGCCAGCCGGCGATGGCGAGACCGTTCAGGGCGAACGTGACCCCTACCGCGATCTTGGCGGTCTGCACCCGGGCCGGGAGGACGTCGATGCTGCTCACCGGCTGAACTTACACGTTAAAGCGGAGGTGCTCCGGTGAGCCCGGCAGCGGGGGCGGAAAGACCGCGTCCCACAATGGGCGCGAAGCGACATCTTCTCGCCCCGGTTCGCCGCGGCGCATCGATGGATCCGCGCCGCCGTGACCGGTGGCGCATCGAGGGATATGGAAGGAGGGCGACATGGGCCGGCCCGAGGAACTGCAGGCGGAGGCGCGATCCGTGCTCGCGCTGCTGGAGCCGCTGGGACCGATCACGCCCACCGGCAGCTATGTGTCCGGACTGCTGGTCTGGCGCGACCTCGACGTGATGATGCTCGGCGGCCCGGAGTTCAGCCCGGCCGACGTCGTCGCGCTGCTCGGCAAGGCTGTCGGGATCCCCGGGCTGACCGGTTTCGCCTACCGGGACGAGCGTGGTGACCAAAGCCCGGATGCACGACACCACGTCACGCTCACCGTCGGCGACTGGCGTGTGGACCTGTCGATCTGGCTGCACGACGACCACGCCGCGGCGAGTGAGTGGCACGCCGGGCTGGCCGAGCGGCTGACCGACGAGGAGCGGCAGGCGATCCTGGCGATCAAGTCGGTGTGGCACAGCCGGCCGGAGTACCCGGGCGGGTTCGAGGTCTGCACGGCGGTGCTGGAGCACGGGGTGCGGACCGCGGTGGACTTCGGCAGCTGGCTCCGGGACACCCCGCAGAAACGCTGAGACGCAGACGGGCCGTGCGCTGACGCGCACGGCCCGTTCCACGCTTACCGCCTAGCTGTTCCTGGGAACTTGGGATGTGTCTCCCGTCGTCGGGTGTCTCCCTAGAAACCAAATTCTCGGCATCTCATCCCAGACTGCAAGACAGGGAGCGCCTCTTCGAGTTCGTCAGTCACCGGGGTACGCGCGACGCCGCCGGATCCTTGAAGACCGTCACGGTACCTGTAGCAATCGCGAGTTCGTTGGCCTTGGCATCCCCGTCGCGCAGTGCCACCACAAGAGTCGGTGTCTCGTTGTCACCAGCGACCGCGAGCACCACGGCGTTCAAGCGATCGATGGTGGCACCACCCTTGTCCACCAACGCAAGTCGCCTTCCGTCGCGAACCAGCAGCATCTGGATAGGATCACCGGCTCGCAAGCCCCCGTTCAACACGGTTGCCCGAGAGACCGCGAAGCCGTGCACGGTCAGCGTTCCAGGAAGCACGCTCGCGATGTTAGGTGCGATCTGTCCCTGGCGTAACGGCTGATCTTTGGTGACGGCTGTGAGAGTTAGCCGACCTTCAACCGGCAGAGTGGCGTAATCGTTCTGACCCTCAGCGGCCCGCGTGCCGAGTATCACGTCGTCGGCGGTGATTACCTGGTAGGCCGCGATGTCCCGAACGGCGATCAATACCGGAACCTGCTGCGGCTCGCGGGTGCTCGCGAAAACCACGCCAGCTAGAGCGAGCAGCGCCACAGCGATTAGGAATCGCGACAGCGGACCTGCCTTCAGCCGTCGAGGGTCGGGGGGAACCTCAGCCGGGCTGGCGTTCGGCACGCGAGTCCTCGTGCCTGGAAGTAGGGGCCTCGGAGACCCCGTCAGCCCGGGCCTTGGCGACTGAGATACCGGCGCATTGGCTGGAACAGCGTCCGTCTCTGCAGGTACGGAGACGTTGGTCGGCACGTCGGGCGGCCCGGGCTGTTGGGAACCGGCGGACGGCTGGTCGGGCTCGGTCGGGCTCATCAGAGCACTGTATTGTCGGTCATGAATCCTCTGGTGCCGCCACGCCATTGCCATACTTCCAGGTCGGCAAGACACGTCGGCCGATCAGTGCCCCCAAAGCCTGCCACTGCCGGCGTTCCTCGGTGATGTCGTGTACGGGCGGCAGGTTGAGTCTCCGCAATAATTCAAGGCGATAGACGTCGAAGATCGACCGCAGTTGCTCACCGTACTCCGCCGCCGCGACGATCGCGGAAAGGTACGCGGCATAAGCACCAGCCGAGCCGACGGCGAAACACACGACGGCGACCAGTGGTGCGCCTTTGACAAGCACTACAGCTACTGGCGCGGTGGCGGTGAATGCGGTGAACCATAGGGACAATACCAACAGGAATTCCATGGAGGACCGGGCACCCTCAACGTCATCGATCGCATCGCGCGGCAGCACCTGATATAGGCGCGGCCAGATGAGAATCATCTCGGCACCATAGCGCTGCTCGGGATAGCGCTCGGCTGCCCGCAGAACGTTGCCTAGACGTGTCGGCAGCACCTCGCGCGGCGGTGGGTAGCGACTGTATTGCAAGTACCAGTGCTGACGGCCCCGTTTACCCAGCTGGTAGCTGAGGGCTTCGTGCCACTGCTTGCCAACCCGATCGATCCAGGGCCACCGCCAAAGCGGGTAACCCTCGAAGAGTCGCACAATGTTGCGCCACTGACTAGCCAAGATAACCGCTCCGAACCAGCAGAGCGTGAAGTAGCCGACGACGATGAACGCCTTCATTCCGATTGAGAATTGAGACCATTCGGCTACCAGCTGATCAATCTTTCTCGACTGGACGAGCGCGGGCAACCCAACGATGGGGAGCAGCAACACAACCGGCAGGAATGCGTTAGTCAGAAATCGCCGCTCGAGAATTGAGGCGGCACGGTCGACCATACTGTCGATCACAGGAAGCTCGATCGCTCGGGATCAATGAAGACCTGATGGGGCTCAGATTCGGAGCTGTCCGAACAGACGTAATACTCGGTGTACGGCCCTTTCCAACAGTCGTGGTCGCAGAACAGCCACGCGCGGAGCATGACGGGACTGGCATGACGGAAATTTCGTTCGCAAGACTGCGGAACCTCCGGCAGCACGGCCAGCCAGCCACAACCCGCCTCGGGGCACGCGACGATAACCTGCCTGCCATCCGGCGGCTCGGCGGGTTCTCCTGCGTCTCCTGGTAGCAGGACGCTGCCTGGGGCCATCAGGACCCCTCTACGACTCACGGGGCCGCGGTCCGACCCTCGCCATGAGGGTGAGACAGTTATAGGTGCAGCGTCAAGCCGTGGAGCCCATCGACCGAAGTCGATCACATTGTCGGCCGTGCGTGTCGGCGCCCAGGTTGGACTCTCTCTTATCGGTTCACTCGGCCCGAAATCAGTCAACCATCATGCTCGATTCCATCCCGAATCGGCCGTAGGTGGCGAACTTTCTCCTGCTTCTCGCGGGCGATCGCGTCGAACTCCGGGCGGAGCCGTTCGTGCAGGTCACGGGCGTAGGCGAGTGCGGTGTTGCGTTCACGGCGGGCGTTCTTAAGGTCGGCGCGGAGCTCGCGGATGGTCTCATCACGCTCGCGAACCTGGTCGAACAGCTCCGCCGCCCTCGGCGTCTCGCCGAGGGCGGCAAGCTGTGCCCTGACGAGGACCGGGATGTTCTCGCGGATGCTCGTCATCGCTTCTTTGTGGTGGTTATAGGTGGATCCGCGGGATACGCCGGCGACCTGGCAAAGGCTGACGATAGAGACGGGCTTGTCGGCGGCCGCGAGGATCGCTGCTGCTAGTAGGAGCCGCGTCGGAACTGGAATGTTGCCGAGATGCTCGCTCAAGGCGGCGGAGTCGGCGTCGTGGCGTACTGTCGCCGCGTAGGCAGCCGCCGCCAGGTGCAGAGTCTCCAGGCTGTCGACGTCACTCATTCCGCCAGCCCCAACGCCTCGGCCACGTACTCGTCGAGTTCCGTGGCGATGAGTCGGGCGAGTTCGTCGTCGCTGACCTCGGCGAACTCGGCGACAATCTCGGGCATCGCTTCACCGATCTTGCGAGCGCTGCGATGCAACGCGGGATGCATCCGGAGTTCGAGGCGGCGGCGCAGCTCGACGCGGGCGCGTTGGCCGGGCGTCATGGCGGAGTTGCGGCACTCGAAGGGTCTACAGAGCCGGAAGTCGGCGGCCCCCTCGCCACCACAAAGTGCCCCTTCAGCAGCGTGAACGCAGATCGTGTACGGCCCGACCGCAATGTTGGGATTGCGCTTGCCGACCGCCTTGAGCCGGGCGGAGCTGAGCGGAGCGGGGTTGGACAGCGCAGGACCTTGCCTTTCCACTGCCAGCTGCAAGCGGGTGACGCCCTTGCCGCGGAGGGCATCGGGATTTTGGGCAGCGCGGCGCATGATTCGCCCGATGTGTTCGTGCTGCAGCTCCAGCGCGTCCATGGGTTCCGCGAGATGGATGATCTTGTAAACGTCGGCGTGGTATCCCATGGCGACCGATTGGTGGTTCCACTGTCCGAACTGAGCGGCGAGAGCGTTGCCGAGGTCACGGGAGGCGTAGGCCTGGATCGCGGTGATCCGGATTTGCGAGATGTTCACCTTGGTGACGTCGGCAAGGTCGCCGGGTGTGACGCCGCGGTCGTGGAGACGCTTGGCTCCCTTGATCAGCCAGTCCATGAAGCTGAGGTCCAGGTGAACCGTATCCCGCGCGGGATGGACGTTCGACGTGATGAGTTGGGCGTCGAACAGCAGTGGCTCGCCGGTGATGGTGCTGGCCGTCGGCGTGATCTTGTGGATGCGGTGAAGTTCCTCGATCACCTCAATGATGCGCGCGATCCGATGGTTGACCTTCCAGGTTGTGCGGTGAGGAGCCATCCGGTTCTTGGTCTTGTACCCGCGCATGGTGACCACTTCGTAGGTCTCACCGTTGGGCCGGGTCTTGGTCTCGCGCTTGATGCAGCCCGGAGTGAGGCAGGCGAGGTCCTTGTCCCGCAGTCCGCAGGTGGCCGCAAGGTAGTACATCGCGTAGTAGACTAGCGCGCTTTGCCAGAAACGCAGTTCGTCGCGAACGGGTAGGAGCCGTCGGGTCCAGGCCGTTTTGCCGGTGCCGCCTCTCTGCGGAACCTCGGCTATTGGCAGTTCACAGGGGTTACCGCCGCCCTCGTCAAGGTCCTCTTCTCGAAAGCGGCGCATGGCGTAGCGGCCCCAGAGGAATGCCTCGTCAGCGTCGGGGGCGCCGCAGAGCAGTCCAAGCGCGATGTGGGCCAGGGTGAGACCGCCGGTGCTGTTGCGGCGGCCGGGAAGCTTCCCGACGCGGCTATGTACCTCTCGGGCCACGTCGAACATGGCGTCATAGCCCTCCTGCTGGCTGCCCGGGCCATCTTCGGGGGCGACCGTGTGCTCAGCCCACCAGCGGGAATGCGCGAGGATGTCATCGGCGATGTGGTCGAACGTCCAGGCCACGAAGCCAAGGCAGCGTCCGACATCCTCGTGCGGGCGTCGCAGGTTCCGCTTCGGTCGGTGACCGCTGCCGAACAGGCTTGTGGTCTCCTCCCCGTCGAACGGTTCGGAGCCGAGCAGGTTCGGCCGCCCGACAATGGTTCGGATGGACCAGAGCGACTGCAGCTGCTGGGCGCGACCGCGCAAGGTGCCAGCGGCGAGTTGCGCTCCGGCGAGTTTCTCCTGTCGGCTCTGCGGCTGTTGCATCAGGACACGGACGCGGGCCCAGTCTTCGGACGTCGGCGTGATGATGTGGTGGGTATCGAGCACAGTGAGCGCCAGCCGCAGCTGCTTGAGATTGCTTTGGGCTGTGACCAGCTTGGTGGGCTCTTGGATGGTCGGCCAGGACACGGCGATCGGGTCCTCGGGTGACCAGCGCGGGGCAAGATCGGGGTCCAGTTGCAGCAGGATCCATTCCTTGGCGGCGGTGCGCCAGTGCACTGGAACGCCGCTGAAGTCCAAGGCGGTCTGCGAGCCGTGTTTGCTGGTCCAGCCGGGGTGGCCGGCGGTGTCCCAGCGGTCGTGTATGAAGTAGATAGGTCGGTCGATGTCGTAGCCGAGCGGGATGAGGGCGCGCACGTCGGTGTCATCGGCGACGACCTTGCTGGTCTCGTCTTCGGATGGCGGGCGCAATCGTAGGACGTTGGCGTAGCCGGCGGCTGAGGTCATCGACGTAGCTCCGTGTAGAGGCCGTTGACGTTGAGGATGTGCGGGGTCAGATCGGTAGCTGACCTGACGGTTTCCACCAGTGCGGCGGGGAACTGGGCGAGAGACTCGCCGGCGTAGAAGTGCAGCAGGCCCGCGTCGCCGTTCTCCCATTCGTCGGGGTCGTTATCACGGATGATCTCGGTGAACGCGACGGTGGCGAGTAGCCCGGGGACGTGGTCGGCGGTGCGGTAGCCCCTTGGGCAGACGAAGCATGCCGCAAGACCCAGAGAGCACGGCGTGTCGGTGTCGTCGGGGTCGTTGCCGCCGGTGGTGCAGACGCCGACGACCACGTCGAGCATCTTCTTCTCGTCGACGTCGGCCAGTTCTCTGGCGGTGCCGTCCGTCGCGGCGCTGACAGGTGTCGCGAAGCGAGCGAGCGCCTGCTCAACGATGTCGTCCTGGGCGGCGGTAGCGTGCGCGACGAGCGTGTGCTCTGGAAGCACGTGGGCGAGGTAGTGCAGGCGGGTGCGGCGGCCGTGGCCGTGCACATCGGCGTCGGGGTTCTTCTTGATGCCACGTTCCAGCGACTTGTTGCGCAACGCCCGGAAGCGCAGTCCGTGGTCCAGACGGGTGATGTCGGGGTTCTTCCAGTGCTGGTCGAAGGCGGCGTAGCGCCATCCGTGATGGATCCGGTTGTTGGTAAGGATCTCGGCGCGCTGGCAGTCGCGCCAGTGCTCGACATAGATCTTGTTGACCACGTCGGGAACTTCGTTCGCGTCAACATCGGTGAGGTGGACCGCCCTGTAGTGCCGGTTGAACCGGGTGAGGGCGGTGAGCGTGGCGACCATACCTCCTGCCGAGAACATGGACTCGGTGGTGACCGGCAGGTTGTCCTCGCTGTGATTGCGGGCCTTGGCGGTTAGCAGCAGGCCATGCTCTTCACCGGTGTAGATCAGGTCGGTGGGCTCGGTGCGCAGCATGGTGGCCTGGTTGAGCCCGGTGTCGTCCGCGAGGCACTGCAGGATCAGCCCAGCGACGAGGACATCGTTACGTGGGTGGAGCGCGATCCCGACGTTGGTGATGGCGGCGCTGAGCGGATTGAGCTGCTGACGGCCGGCAGTGTGTCCGAAAACTTCGGGATGCAGCAAACACCAAGCGATGAGCTCGGCACGGGACGCGCCGTAGCGGGGCGGCCTTTCGGTGCGTGCGTCTGGGAACCGGCGAAGGGCGTCATCGATGATTTCCGCGGCGGGAACGGTCATCCATCCCCGCCCGGTGACGTCGAGCCCGAAGTCGGCCAGCACTTGGCGCTGTGCGATGTACGCCTCGGTGAACCGGCCACGTGCCGCCTGTTCGATCGCGTTGGCGACGTCGTCATCGTAGGGTTCGGTCGCGGAGTCCTTCACCATGTAGGCGGTGTTGGCGAGGGCGTAGGCCAGCGGGCCGCCTTTGGGGTGGTGCTTGCGTAGCACTCGGCCGAGCAGCTTGTTCAGCGTCCGCTTCATGCTGTCGTCGAAGTCGGCGAGTACCTCGCGCAGGACGTCGAGGGTGAGGGTCTCGTCAGCGAAGTCACTGATGCCTCGCCTCGACAGCGAGGTGAGCAGGCGCGTGCAGCTGCGGGAGCACCCGTAAAGCACCTTCGACGACTCCCAGTCGCCGTCGCCGAAAACGCGCAGGCTGTTGACCATGCCATCGAGTAGTTGCCGGCCCGCCTGTGTGACAGGGCGAGAATCGAGCTTTGCGGTCTGGGGCGCCGCGTGGGCGGCGTCGGTGTAGACGATAGTCAAGGCGTCTACGTCGACGCTGAGGACCTTCTTGATGTCGAAGGTGTGGCTGGTGAAGCCACGGGTGCGGTGAGCCATCAGCGCCGCCCCAGGAACTCGTCGAGCGGGATGTTGAGGAACTTGTGCGCGTTCCTGGTGTAGAGCTGGGTGGAGTCCTCGCTCGCGTGCCCCAGACTCATCTTGGCCACCTCGACTGCGTCGCCGACCCGGTGCGGGGTGTACGCGTCGACCAGCGACGGAGCGACGAACTCGGCGAGAGCCTGTTTGAAGACGCAGACGGTCAAGTGAGTGGCGTAGGTGTGCCGGAGGTCGTGGGTCCGGAACGAAGCTGGGAACTTCGGGTTCAGATGTTCCCGCGTCCAGTCGCGGGCCCGCGCAGTGATGCGTCCGCAGGTGTCGTAGCCGACGGGATCGCCGGTGCGCGGGTCGAGCCAGGCCAGTGGGCTGGACCGGCCGTCGAGGTCAACCAGGCGTAGCCGGGTGGCTGCATCAGTCTCCACCCATCGGCGGCGGACCGCCTTGCCTTCGATGATCGTGGTCCAGGTGTCGTCATCTGCGCCGGTCAGCTGCAAGGCGTCGGCAGGCCGGTAGGGACGACCGCCTTCGACGAGCTCGGCGCGATGTCCGGTGAGGTAGTGGTGCACCGGGACGAGGCGATGAGAGAAGACGAACGCGTCGCCGCCGGCGTCGTTCTTGGTGATGAAGTCCGGCACCCGGATGGTGGTGAAGTCGTTGCTGCTCAGCGGCGGAATCTCGTACCGGGAAATGTAGGTCAGGGTTTCCCGGCGCAGACCAGCGGCGAGGCCGAGGCTGACGAGAGCGGCATCGCGGTCGACGGTTCGCACGTCGTGCTGCAGTCCGTCCCGGTCGATCCGCAGGGCGCCTTGGACGAGCAGATCGGCGAAGCCCGGGGTGATTGGAGTGCCTCGGCTGCCGGTACGGCGGCGCGGCTTCAGGCCCGCGATTGCTTGAACGCTGCGGCCGTCGGGGAGGTTGATGCGTTCGAGGTCGAACGGCATCGGCACGTTGTAGGTGCGGTGCAGGAACTCGTGGAACTGCTTGATGGTGGAGCGCTGGGCCTGCCAGGTCGCGGAGGAAACCTGCGTGTCCTGGTCGTACTGCCGGGCACGGTAGTACGCGAGTAGGTCGTCTTCGTCGGCAACGAAGACGTCACTGCGGTGCTCGGCGGGGTCGATGCGGTGCCGCACGACGCGTAGGTACTCGATCCAGGCGGCGAGTCGGCGGGCGTGGGCGACGGTGGTGTCCATGACCGGCCGTCGCTGGTGTTTGCGGCGCAGCCAGTGCGACGCGGCCGTGTGGTAGCGACCGTCGACGAGGATGGACGGGCTGTCGACGTGCTCGACACGTAGTGGTGGTTCGCCGAGAATCTGCACGAGCAGTTCGTGATCGACGGGACGCGGCGTGACGACGTTCACCGACATGTCCACCCTCTCCCCGTAAGCCCAAAGCAGATGCCTCCCACCCGGATTCGGATGGGAGGCATCTGTTGCAGAGCTTCACCAGGGGCGATGTCAACCAGTGATTCCTCTTAGGAGTCAGTCACGGGAGACATGCCTAAACTTCCCGGTTTTAGCTGCAGCCGGACGTGGAGCCGCAGCCCTCACACACATAGCAGCTGCCCGCGCGGCGCATCTTGGTGCCGCAGGTGAAGCAGAGCGGCGCATCCGCGGCGTGCCCGGTGACCAGCTCCAGCAGCTCGGTCGAGGAACCCACGCTGACCGGGGCGGCCGTGGCCGCCGGGGTGGTCGACGCCTTCGCCTCGGCCACCGTGACGGTGGACGAGCCGGTCGGGATCGCGACCGGGGCGGACGCGGCCATCCCGGGCAGGTCGAGCCCGGCGGCTTCGGCGGCGGCCTCGGCCTGCGCCTGGGCCGTGCGCTCCTTGGCGGTGAAGATGCCCAGCTCGGAGCGGGTCTCGTAGGGCAGGAAGTCCAGCGCCAGGCGACGGAAGATGTAGTCCATCACCGACGACGCCATCCGCACGTCCGGGTCGTCGGTCATGCCGGCCGGCTCGAAGCGCATGTTGGTGAACTTGCTGACGAACGTCTCCAGCGGAACGCCGTACTGGAGCCCTATCGAGATGGCCACCGAGAAGGCGTCCATCACACCGGCCAGGGTGGAGCCCTGCTTCGACATCTTCAGGAAGACCTCGCCGAGGCCGTCGTCCGGGTAGGACGACGCGGTGAGGTAACCCTCGGCGCCGGCGACCGAGAAGGAGACCGTCTCGGACGAGCGCTTCTTCGGCAGGCGCTTGCGGATCGGGCGGTACTCGATGACCTTCTCGACGATCTTCTCGACCGCCTGGGACACCTCGGCCGGGACCGGCGTGGCCGCGGTGGCCTTGCTGCCCTTGCCGGCCGACAGCGGCTGGCCGACCTTGCAGTTGTCGCGGTAGATCGCGAGCGCCTTGAGGCCGAGCTTCCAGCCCTGGTAGTGGATCTCCTCGATCTCCTCGACGGTCGCCGTCTCGGGCATGTTGACCGTCTTGGAGATGGCGCCGGAGATGAACGGCTGCACCGAGGCCATCATCCGGACGTGGCCGATCGGGGCGATCGACCGCTCGCCCATGGCGCAGTCGAAGACCGCGTAGTGCTCGGTCTTCAGGCCGGGCGCGTCCACCACGTTGCCGTGCTCGGAGATGTGCTCGACGATCGCCTCGACCTGCTCCTCGGGGTACCCGAGGCTGCGCAGCGCGCGCGGCACGGTCTGGTTGACGATCTGCATCGAGCCGCCGCCGACCAGCTTCTTGAACTTGACCAGCGCCAGGTCGGGCTCGATGCCGGTGGTGTCGCAGTCCATCATCAGGCCGATGGTGCCGGTCGGCGCGAGCACCGACGCCTGCGCGTTGCGCCAGCCCTGCTTCGCGCCGAGCTTGTTGCCGGACTGCCACTGCTTGGTCGCCTCGCGGACGATCTCGGTGGCGACCGGGCCCTGCGGGCGGATCTCGTCGTTCGCGGCGGCGTGCTTGCGCATGACGCGCTGGTGCGCCTCGGCGTTGCGGGCGTAGCCCTCGTACGCGCCGACGACACCGGCGAGCTCGGCCGAGCGGCGGTACGCCGTGCCGTTCATCAGCGAGGTGATCGCCGCGGCGACGTTGCGGCCGCCGTCCGAGTCGTACGGCAGGCCGGACGCCATCAGCAGCGCGCCGAGGTTCGCGTACCCGATGCCGAGCTGGCGGTACGCCCGGGTGGTGACGCCGATCTTCTCGGTCGGGAAGTCGGCGAAGCAGATCGAGATGTCCATCGCGGTGATGATGAACTCGACGCTCTTGACGAACTTCTCGGTCTCGAAGCCACCGTCGGCCTTGAGGAACTTCATCAGGTTCAGCGAGGCCAGGTTGCAGGACGAGTCGTCCAGCGACATGTACTCCGAGCACGGGTTGGACGCGGTGATCCGGCCGGTCTCGGGGTTGGTGTGCCAGTCGTTGATGGTGTCGTCGTACTGCAGGCCCGGGTCGGCGCACTCCCAGGCGGCCTTCGCGATGCCGCGGAAGAGCTTGCGGGCGTCGATGGTCTCGATGACCTCGCCGTTGAGCCGGCCGCGCAGGCCGAACTCGGTGCCGGCCTCGTAGGCCCGCATGAACTCGTCGCTGACCCGCACCGAGTTGTTGGCGTTCTGGTACTGCACGCTGACGATGTCGGCGCCGCCCAGGTCCATGTCGAAGCCGGCGTCCCGGAGCGCGCGGATCTTGTCTTCCTCGCGCGCCTTGGTCGAGACGAACTCCTCGATGTCCGGGTGGTCCACGTCGAGGATGACCATCTTGGCCGCACGACGGGTGGCGCCACCGGACTTGATGGTGCCCGCGCTGGCGTCCGCGCCGCGCATGAAGCTGACCGGGCCGCTCGCCGTCCCCCCGGACGACAGCAGCTCCTTGGACGACCGGATCCGGGACAGGTTGACACCGGAGCCGGAGCCGCCCTTGAAGATCAGCCCCTCCTCCTTGTACCAGTCGAGGATCGAGTCCATCGAGTCGTCGACGGAGAGGATGAAGCACGCGCTGACCTGCTGCGGCGACTTCGTGCCGACGTTGAACCAGACCGGCGAGTTGAAGCTGAAGACCTGGTGCAGCAGCATCCAGGTGAGCTCGTGGTCGAACGTCTCGGCGTCAGCGGGGGTGGCGAAGTAGCCGTACTCCTCGCCGGCCTTGCGGTAGGTCTGCACGACCCGGTCGATCAGCTGCTTCAGCGACCACTCGCGCTCCGGGGTGCCCACCGCGCCACGGAAGTACTTGGTCGTCACGATGTTCGCGGCGTTGACGCTCCAGGACGTCGGGTACTCGACGCCGCGCTGCTCGAAGTTGATCGAGCCGTCACGCCAGTTGGTCATGACGACGTCGCGGCGTTCCCACTCCACCTCGTCGTACGGGTGGACGCCCGCCGTCGTCCACACCCGCTCCACACGCAGCCCCCCGGCCGCCACGCCGTTTCCGCCGTTGGCCCGGCTGCGCTGGCGACCTGCTGTGATGCCGTCTCCGGCCATATGAACGTGCTCCCCCTCTTAGAAACCGCTGAAGGTCTAGCTCTGGTGTGTCGTTCAGCCGTTGATCTTGGGTGCGCGGGACCCGCCGGATCGCGGCGCGATCGGGTGACGCGTGCCGGCTTCCCGGACGGACGGCGCCTCGCGAAGTGCGGCGATCTCCTTCTCGAACTCGTCGAGCGAGTCGAAGGACTTGTAGACGCTGGCGAACCGGAGATAGGCGACCTGGTCGAGTTCACGCAAGGGCGTGAGAATCGCCAGACCGACCTCGTGGCTCGGCAGCTCGGCAGCGCCACGGGCCCGGACGGCTTCCTCCACCCGCTGCGCGAGCAGCGCGATGGAGTCCTCGTCGACGGGCCGGCCCTGGCAGGCCTTGCGCACCCCACTCATGATCTTCGTGCGGCTGAAGGGTTCGGTCACGCCACTACGCTTGACCACCGCGAGCACCGCTTCCTCGACCGTGGTGAATCGCTTGCCGCACTCCGGGCACGAGCGGCGGCGACGAATCAGCTGACCGTCGTCGGCCTCACGCGAGTCCACGACACGCGAATCCGCGTGCCGACAGTACGGGCAACGCACCGCGATCTCCCCCTTCACCGCTCACCCGGGGCTTTCCGGACACGCCGAAACACAGCCTCGCCTGGTATGAGCATCGGCGCGGCTGTGCGGGAACGTATGGAAAACCGGGGAGTGAAAACCCAACCTGTGGACGACTTGCATCTGTGCAACCACTACATGTTGGGGAAGACGCTATGCCGGTGCGGACACCGATGCAAGTCAAACGACGTGCCGACGCGCCGTATTCTGCACCTCATCACCCCAGGTGAACGCGTGATCACCCGGCGGGTCGGGAAACCGGTTGCCGCTACCGGGTGAACCGGGCACGACCATGACGTGGCGCCCCATCGGGCACGCGGCGTCAGGCCTGCGAGGCGGCCGTGAACAACACGACACTCGCGAGAGTGGCCATCGCGAAGAAGAGGCCGAGCAGCACCAACCGGCCACGCCGGGTCAGCCGCAGAGCGGGTTCGGCGTGTCGCGCACCACTGGTGAGCATGACTGTTCCCTTTCTCTCGGACACCCGTTCGATAGAACGCCCGTACGACGGTTTATCAGAACGGGAGTACGAAAATCCAGTCCTGACGGGCGACACGCCGGGAGAATCTCGTACAGATGTTTGAATATGTCGCACCCGCCTACTACGGTTTCCTGTCAAGAGGGGTCAGCCGGACCAAACGCCATCCCCACGGCGACGTCCGGCTCCGCGACGCACCACGTGCCGACAGGCACTGGCCGACAGGGAGGGCGGACGTGTCGACCGACGACCGCACGAGCCGAGAGCAGCAACCGACCAGGCAGCAACCGACCGCCGCGCCCGAGGCCGGCGGCGCCGCGGCCGCGATGCGACGCCGCACCCCGAGCCGGGCCCGCTCCGCCGACGCCCCGCAGCTGCGCTCGGTGACCGCGGTCGGCAGCATGACCGAGCCGGTCGCCAGCGACCTCACCGCCCGCCAGCGCCGGATCCTCGAGTTCATCCGCGAGTGGGGCGAGAAATACGGCTACCCGCCCAGCGTCCGGGAGATCGGCGAGGCCGTCGGCCTAGTCTCCCCGTCGAGCGTGGCCTATCAGCTGAAGGCCCTGGAGACCAAGGGCTACCTGCGCCGCGACCCGAACCGGCCTCGCGCCGTCGACGTCCGCTCCCCCGGTGAGCTGGTCGACGACGAGGGCCTGCGGGCCGCCCGGCCGCAGCCGGCCTACGTGCCGCTGATCGGCCGGATCGCGGCCGGCGGCCCGATCCTCGCGGAGCAGGCGGTGGAGGACTTCTTCCCGCTGCCGCGCGAGCTGGTCGGCGAGGGCGAGGTCTTCATGCTCGAGGTCAAGGGCGACTCGATGATCGACGCGGCGATCTGCAACCGTGACTGGGTGGTGGTCCGCCAGCAGCCCACCGCCGAGGTCGGCGACATCGTGGCCGCGATGATCGACGGCGAGGCCACCGTCAAGAGCTACCGCCAGCGCGACGGCCACGTCTGGCTGATGCCGGCCAACCCGGCCTTCGACCCGATCCCGGGCGACGATGCGACGATCATGGGGCGCGTGGTCGCTGTCCTGCGCCGGGTCTAACCCTTTTCCGGTACGACCAATCGGGTCCCGTCCGTAGGCGACGCGCCGCGTCCCGCCCGTGAGGCGACGCGAGGCGGCGGCCGGTCCCGGCCGTCAGGCGGGGCACGGACAACAAAAAGGCCGGCACCCCCACGGGGGCGCCGGCCTTTCACGTCTGATCAGCGACGGTCGTCGTCGCGGCCCTGCGGCGGGCGCTGGCCACCCTGCGGGGGACGCGGCTGGCCACCCTGCGGCGGACGCTGACCGCCCTGCGGGGGACGCTGCTGGCCGCCCTGGGGCGGACGCTGGCCACCCTGCGGCGGGCGCGGCTGGCCACCCTGCGGCGGACGCTGACCGCCACCCTGCTGACCGCCGTAGACGCCACCACCGGCGCCACCGCCACGGCTGGGCGGCTGCTGCGGGCCGCGAGCCGGTGGCTGCGGCGACCGCGGCTGCTGCGGGCCACGCGGCGGCTGTCCCTGCGGGCCGCGGGCCGGCTGGCCCTGCGGCGGACGCGGCGGCTGACCCTGCTGGGGACGCTGCTGCGGGTTCTGCTGCGGGCCGCGCGGGGGCTGGCCCTGCGGCGGACGCGGCGGTTGCTGCTGCGGCTGGCCACCGGACGGGCGGGCGTACTGGGGAGCGCCGCCGCCGTACGTGCCGGGGCGTGGCTGCCCGCCGCCGGCCGGCGGACCGGACTTGGCGCCGTACACCGGGCCGTTGCCGCCGTAAGCGGCACCGGGACGCTGCGGCGGACCGCCCACCCCGATCAGCTCGGTCGCCGGATCGACCGGGTCGAGCGCGCCGCTCGGCGCCTTGTCGACGTCCATCCCGGCCGGGTGCTGCTTGCGGAACCGGACGATGCCGAAGACCCCGGAGGCGACCAGGATCAGGCCGACCAGGCCGATCCCGCCGACCATGTACGTGATGTCGTCCACGCTCAGGTCCGAATACCACGCCGCCTCGGCGCCGGCACCGGACTGCTTCTTGGAGACCGTCGCGACCGTGGTGGCCGGCTCGTACTGCCGGATCCAGTTCGCGGTCTCCTTGTCGCCGTTCATGTCGGAGACCGTGAAGAACGACTTGTCGTCGGCGCTGTACGAGATCGCCTCACCGAACGGCTCGTTCGGCAGCCCGGTGGTACGCGGCTTGTTCTTCAGCGCGGCCAGGATGTCACCGTTCTTGACATCCCACTCGAGCGCGTCGGTGTACGTCCGCAGCACGACCTTCGACCCGTCGTGCGAGACCGACCCGCCGGTGATCACCCGGTTGAAGACCTTGGCGAACGAGTTGCCCGCGGTCTCGGTGGCCTGCACCGACAGCTCGCCGACCTTGGTCAGCGGCACACCGGTCTTGTTGTCGGTCTTGAGCGCGGCCGACGGCTTGTAGATGAACGCCGTGCCGAGTTCCTTGGTCACGATGTACGGCGTGCCGTCCTTGCCCATCAGGAGAGCCTCGGCGTCGTGCGCGTCGCCGTCCGGGTAGCTGAGCCGGTGGATCACCGGCTTCTTCTTGCCGTTGGCCGGCATGCTCCACAGCGCGACCGTCGGCCGGGGGTTCTCACCGGTGCGGATCCCGCCGTCGCCGGTGTCGGCGATCCAGATCGAGCCGTCCTTGGGCGAGACGATCATGTCCTCGGAGTCGAGGGGTGCACCGTCGAAGAGCACCGGGGTGCCCTTGACCTTGCACTCGGCGTCGAGGAAGAAGACCTTCCGCCGGTCCTCGCTCGTGCTGTCGTTGATCGCGATGAAGCCACTCTTCGTCGCGACCAGGCCGGAGACCTCGTCGAGCAGTGGGGATTGGATCTTGCAAATCTTCTTACCGGGCGTCGCCTTGGCACTGACCGTCGCCGTTGGCGTCGGGTCAGCGGCGAACGCGCCGGTGCCACCGATCCCCACCAGGCCCACACCTAGCACGATCGAGAACACGAGACGCCGCATCCGCACAGTGTCGCATGCGGCGTCCCCCATCGGTATGACGCGTGGATCAAGCCTGGTCAAAGGTCACCAGGTGTCTGTTTTCGCACGTCGCACCGATCACTGTCAGCAACGGTATGATTCCAGCTCCGCTGCCAGCCGCTCATCCACCCGGACCTGCAGCTCGGTGCCGTCGTCCAGGTGCCGCGACTGCAGCACCTGCCCGGTCCGGTGCACCCGGGCGACCAGATCACCCCGGTCGTAGGGCAGCAGGATCCGCAGATCCACCGCCGGCCGCGGCAGCCGCTCGGCGATCGCCGCCTGCAGCTCCGGGATGCCGGCGCCGCTGCGCGCCGAGACGAACACCGCGTCCGGCCAGGCCCGCTTGAGCCGCAGCACGGTCTCCTCGTCGGCGGCGTCCATCTTGTTGATCACCAGCAGCTCGGAGATCTTGTCGGCACCGACCTCGCCGAGCACCTCGCGGACCGCGCTGACCTGACCCTCCGGGTCCGGGTGGGCGCCGTCGACGACGTGCACCACCAGGTCGGCCATCGCCACCTCCTCCAGCGTCGAGCGGAACGCCTCGACGATGTGGTGCGGCAGGTGCCGGACGAACCCGACCGTGTCGGAGAGCGTGTAGACCCGCCCGTCCTCCGCGGCGGCCCGCCGGGTGGTCGGGTCGAGCGTGGCGAAGAGCGCGTCCTCGACCAGCACGCCGGCCTGGGTCAGCCGGTTCAGCAGGCTGGACTTGCCGGCGTTGGTGTAACCGGCGATGGCCACGCCCGGCACCCCGCTCGCCGAACGGCGGGACCGCTTGGTGTCGCGCATCGTCCGCATGGCCTTGATCTCACGACGGAGCCGCGAGATGCGGGTGTTGATCCGCCGGCGGTCGGTCTCCAGCTTGGTCTCACCGGGACCACGCGTGCCCACGCCGCCACCGGAACCACCGGAGCCGCCACCCTGACGGGAGAGCGAGTCACCCCAGCCGCGCAGTCGCGGCAGGAGGTACTGCAGCTGGGCCAGCTCGACCTGCGCCTTGCCCTCTTTGCTCTTCGCGTGCTGGGCGAAGATGTCGAGGATCAGCGCGGTCCGGTCGACCACCTTGACCTTGATCTGCTGCTCGAGCTTGCGCAGCTGGGACGGCGAGAGCTCGCCGTCGCAGATGACCGTGTCGGCGCCGGTGGCGACGACCACGTCGCGCAGCTCGTCGACCTTGCCGCGGCCGATGAAGGTGGCCGCGTCGGGCTGACTGCGCCGCTGGATGAGGCCCTCGAGGACCTGGGATCCGGCGGTCTCGGCGAGGGCGGCCAGCTCGGCGAGCGAGTTGTCCGCGTCCTCGACGCTGCCTCCGGTCCAGACGCCGACCAGCACGACGCGTTCGAGTCGCAGCTGGCGGTACTCGACCTCGGTGACATCGGTCAGCTCGGTGGAGAGACCCGCCACCCGCCGGAGCGAGTGCCGCTCCGCAAGCTCGAGGTCGCCGCTCGTCAGGTCCGGCTCGTCAAGGACGGGTGCCTGGTACGTGTTTCGCAAAAGTGCCTCCTCCGCCCGATCGTGGCACGTCACGGAGGCGAGCGCATCCACATAACCGGGGCTGACTCATGAGTAACCACCGCAAACGAATCGAACATTCCACGCGAGCGACAATTCCTTTGCTCACCCCACCAACGTCGGAGGGACAACCGTGGTGACCACCCGCCTGCCGAGCGCAGGATTCTCGATCACGATCCGTATTGCCGTAACCGCGGACGCCTCGTCCATCGGCCGGCTCACCACCTGTGTCGGCGAGGCCGGCGCGATCGTGACGGCGCTGGACGTGGTGGACTCCGACCCCACCCGGGTCCTGGTCGACCTGACCTGCGACACCGCCGATTCCGGGCACGCCGACCAGGTCGTCAAGCAGCTCGAGGACCAGGACGGCGTGGACGTCCGGAAGGTCTCCGACCGGACCTTCCTGCTGCACCTGGGCGGCAAGATCGAAGTCAACTCGAAGGTCGCGCTGCGCAACCGGGACGAGCTGTCCCGGGCGTACACCCCGGGTGTGGCCCGGGTCTGCATGGCGATCGCGGAGAACCCGGCGGACGCCCGCCGGCTCACCATCAAGCGCAACACCGTGGCCGTGGTCAGCGACGGCTCCGCGGTGCTCGGCCTGGGCAACATCGGCCCGGCCGCCGCGATGCCGGTGATGGAGGGCAAGGCCGCGCTGTTCAAGCGGTTCGGCGGGGTCGACGCCTGGCCGGTGGTCCTGGACACCCAGGACACCGACGAGATCGTCAAGATCGTCAAGGCGATCGCCCCGGCGTACGGCGGCATCAACCTGGAGGACATCGCGGCGCCGCGGTGCTTCGAGATCGAGGCCCGGCTGCGCGAGGAGCTGGACATCCCGGTCTTCCACGACGACCAGCACGGCACCGCGATCTGCGTGCTCGCCGCGCTCACCAACGCGCTGCGGGTGGTCGGCAAGCGGATGGAGGACGTCCGCGTGGTGGTCTCCGGCGCCGGCGCGGCCGGTACCGCGATCATGAAGCTGCTGATGCGCCAGGGTGTCGGCGACATCATCGCCTACGACCGGAACGGCGCCCTGCACCGCGGGATGACCGGCCTGAACGAGTCGATGCAGTGGCTGGCCGACAACACCAACGAGGCGAACTACTCGGGTGACCTGCCCGGCGCGATCGTCGGCGCGGACGTCTTCATCGGCGTCTCCGCGCCGAACCTGCTGACCGGCGACGACATCGCCAAGATGGCCGACAAGTCGATCGTGTTCGCGATGGCCAAC
This sequence comes from Actinoplanes palleronii, assembly GCF_016862315.1. Taxonomy (GTDB): domain Bacteria; phylum Actinomycetota; class Actinomycetes; order Mycobacteriales; family Micromonosporaceae; genus Actinoplanes; species Actinoplanes palleronii. The sequence goes on from NZ_BOMS01000024.1 coordinate 57,805, forward strand.
CCGGACCCGGAGGTCGACCCGCGGGAGGCCCGCAAGCATGCCGCGATCGTCGCCACCGGCCGGTCCGACCAGCCCAACCAGATCAACAACGTGCTGGCCTTCCCCGGCGTGTTCCGCGGCATGCTGGACGCCGCCGCCGAGGAGTTCACCGAGGAGATGGCCCTCGCCGCGGCCCGGGCGATCGCCGACGTGGTCGGCGAGGACAAGCTCAACCCCACGGTGATCGTCCCGAGCGTGTTCGACCCGCGGGTCACTCCCGCGGTCGCGGCCGCGATCCGGGCGGTCGTCCGCGGCGGTCCGGCACCGGCCAACCCCGCGGCCGCGCCGGAGTCCGACCTCGACAAGGCGCCCGAGACGACCTTCTAAAGGATCAACGGCTTCCGGGGTACGGACTCAGCCCCGTGCCCCGGAGGCCCACCCGTTCAACTCGCCCACGTAGTCGGTGATCAGCCCGGCCACCCCGGCGTCGGCCAGCGCCGGCCAGCGGGTCATGTCGTTGGCCGTCCACGGCATCACGCCGACGCCGACCTCGGCCAGCGCGGCCACCGTCGCGGCACCGCCCGCACCCAGCACGTCCGCCACCGACGGGTTGCAGTACGTCAGCCCGAGCTCGCGGCACAGCTCCACGGTCTCCGCGTCGAAGCGGAACAGCAGCAGGGCGCGGCGCACCTCGGGGGCCACCTGACGGGCCTTGCGCACCACGTCCGCGTCGAAGCTCTGCACCACGGTGCGGTCCAGCAGGTCGTACTCGGCGAGCGCGGCCAGCACCGTCTTCACCTCGTCGAGGGTGGCCGGCGGCTTGATCTCCAGCAGCAGCTCGGCGCTCGTCGGCCGGAGCACCTCCAGCGCCTCGGTCAGCGTCGGCACCCGCAGGCCCACGTGCCCGGGGCCGAACCAGGAGCCGGCGTCCAACTCGGCGATCTCGTCGGCTCGCAGGTCCCAGACCCGGCCGGTGCCGGACGTGGTCCGGTTCACCGTCCGGTCGTGGATCACCACGGGCACGCCGTCGGCGGTGACCCGGACGTCGAACTCGACGAACGTGGCGCCGGCCCGGGCCGCGGCGGCCAGGGCGGGCAGGGTGTTCTCCGGTGCGACCGCGGAATACCCGCGGTGGGCGACTCGATGCAGCATCAGCTCAGCGCCACCAGGTCGGTCTCCCCCGAGGCGACGAGCACCGCGGGACCGGCCAGCCACCAGGCGCCGGACTCGTCACAGGTGATCACCAGCCGGCCGCCGAGCACGTCCACCGCGACCGAGCCGCTGGTCAGGCCCGCCTCGCGCAGCGCCACCGCGCCGACCGCCAGCGCGCCGGTGCCGCAGGACATCGTCTCGCCGGAGCCGCGCTCGTGCACCCGCATCCGGACGTGCTTGTCCACCCCGGGCAGGTCCTCGGCGGCCTCGACGAACTCGACGTTCACCCCGGAGCTGAACAGCGCCTTGTCGACCAGCGGGGCGGTGGTCAGGTCGAGCCCGGCCAGCTGGACCCCGTCGTGCAGGCCGCAGACCAGGTGCGGGTTGCCGCAGTCGACGGCGAGACCCGGGATGGTCAGGGCGCCGATCGTGGCGGTGCTTCCCGCGTACGTCCTGGGGGTGCTCATCCGTACCCTGATCGTCTCCCCCTCGACCACGGCGGTCATGACGCCGGCCCGGGTCGCCACCGGCAGGCCCGCCGGGCCTGGCGTGGCCAGGTCGTTGGCGATCAGATACCGGGCGAAGACCCGGACCCCGTTGCCGCACATCTCGGCGATCGAGCCGTCGCTGTTCCAGTAGTCCATGAACCACTCGGCCTCGGCGGCGTGCCCGGCGCCCGCCGGGTGCTTCGCGGAGCGGACCACCCGCAGCACGCCGTCGCCGCCGATCCCGCGCCGCCGGTCGCAGAGCGCGGCGACCAGCGCCGGCGTCAGGTCCAGCTCGCCGTCGGGGTCGGGAAGGATGACGAAGTCGTTGGAGGTGCCGTGACCTTTGGTGAAAAACACGCCGACCATCATCCCGCAATCGCCAGGGCATCGGCCAGGAGTGTCGGCGCCGCGCCGTCCAGCCAGGTGATCGACGGGTCCCGGCGGAACCAGGAACGCTGCCGGCGGACGAACCGGCGGGTGCCGCGGACCGTGTCGTCCTTCGCCACGGCCTCGGTCATCGTGCCGTCGAGCTGGGCCAGCGCCTGCTGGTAGCCGAGCGCCCGGGAGGCGGTCCGGCCGTCCCGGATGCCGGCCGCGTCCAGCGCGCGCACCTCGTCCAGCAGCCCGCCCGCCCACATCAGGTCGACCCGCTGCGCGATCCGCTCGTCCAGCCCGGCCACGTCGCGCTCGACCCCGATCTGCACCGCGTCGTAGTACGGCTTCGGATCCGGCAGCGCCGCGGTGAACGGCAGCCCGGTCAGCTCGATCACCTCGAGGGCGCGGACGATCCGGCGGCCGTTCGACGGCAGGATCTTCTCCGCGGCGACCGGGTCGCGCTCCCGCAGCCGGGCGAAGAGCGGCGCCGGACCGGTCTCGGCCAGCTCCGCCTCCAGCCGGGCCCGGATCACCGGGTCGGTGCCGGGGAACTCGAACTCCTCCAGCACCGCCCGCAGGTACAGCCCGGAGCCGCCGACCAGCAGCGGCACCCGGCCCCGGGCGAAGATGTCGTCGATCGCGGCCCGGGCCAGCGCCTGGTATTCGGCGACCGCCGCGGTGACCGTGACGTCCCAGATGTCGAGCAGATGGTGCGGGACACCGGCGCGCTCGGCCGGGGTCAGTTTCGCGGTGCCGACGTCCATCCCGCGGTACAGCTGCATCGAGTCGGCGTTGACCACCTCACCGCCCCACTCCTGGGCGAGTGCGATGCTCAGCGCGGACTTTCCCGCCGCTGTCGGCCCGACGACGGTGACCACTCGAGAACCCGGACGCAACGGCACGGACCAACCGTAGGACAAGGTTGTGTCACGGTCGTCGGCGGGAGCTTTCCCCTAACCGGGTTGGACCTGTGACAATGCGCGAGAAAGAATGCCACTGAGAAGGTTGGCATTCCACTGCGCTGTGGCGGTGGCCGCGGGTCTGTACTGGCCCTTCGGCGCCGGGAGAACGAGGATGAGCTCATGAACGACTGGACGGCCTTCGGGCGCGTGGATGCCGACGGCACCGTGTACGTGAAGACCGCCGAGGGCGACCGGGTGGTCGGCTCCTGGCAGGCCGGGACCCCGGAGGAGGGCTTGGCCCACTTCGCCCGGCGATTCGAGGACCTGCTGACCGAGGTCGAGCTCGTCGAGGCTCGTCTCAAGTCCGGCGCGGCGGATGCGACCCACTCACAGACCAGCGTGAAGCGCCTGCGCGCCACGCTGGACGAGGCGCACGTGGTCGGCGACATCGACGGTCTCTCGACCCGGCTGGACAAGCTGGCCGCCCTGGCGGAGGAGAAGGCCGGCGAGGCCAAGGCCGCCCGCGAGGTGGCCCGCACCGAGGCCCTCGCGCGCAAGACCGCGCTGGTCGAGGAGGCGGAGAAGCTCGCCGCCGACGCCACCGGCTGGAAGACGGCCGGCGACCGGCTCAAGGAGATCCTCGACGAGTGGAAGACCATCCGCGGCGTCGACAAGAAGACCGACGGTGAGCTGTGGAAGCGGTTCGCCGCCGCCCGCGACGGCTTCACCCGGCGTCGGGGCGCGCACTTCGCCACCCTGGACGGGCAGCGCAAGCAGGCCCAGACCGCCAAGGAAGACCTGGTCAAGGAAGCCGAGACGCTGTCCGGCTCGGACGAGTGGTCCAGCACGGCCAACCGGCTCAAGGACCTGATGACCGAGTGGAAGGCCGCACCCCGCGCCGCCAAGGAGGCCGAGCAGCGCCTCTGGGAACGCTTCCGGGCCGCGCAGGACGCGTTCTTCACCCGCCGCAGCGAGGTCTTCTCGGCCCGCGACGCGGAGTTCCAGGGCAATCTGGACCGCAAGCAGGCCATCCTGACCGACCTCGAGGCCATCGACGTCGACGCCGACCCGCGTGGCGCGCAGAACAAGCTGCGCGACGCCCAGGCCGCCTGGCACGACGCCGGCCGGGTGCCGCGCGAGGCCGCCGCCGGCCTGGACCGCCGCTGGCGGGCCGCCGAGGAGCGGATCCGGGTCGCGATGGACTCGGCGTGGCGCAAGACCAGCCCGCAGGACAACCCGCTGCTGCGCCAGATGCGCGACCAGGTCGCCGAGGCCGAGCAGCGGCTGGAGCGCGCCAAGGCCGCCGGCGACAACCGGCGGATCAAGGAGGCCGAGCAGGCGCTCGCCTCCAAGAAGCAGTTCCTGGCCCTGGCCGAACAGGCCAACTGAGAAATCACTTCTCGGCAAGGCGGTGGCCCTCCGGGGCCGCCGCCTTGCGGCGTCTCCGGGCTAGGTCAGAGTCGCTGATCAGCCCACCGGGAGGGGGAACGGGGAGATCTGCAGGCGGCGGGCGCCTTCCGGCCAGATGCGTTCGACGGTTTTGCCACGGGAGACGGCGAAGGCGACCGTTTCCGCCGTGCCGCCTCGGGCGCCCTCGGGGCTGCCGTCCCAGACTGCCAGGAGCAGGTCGCAGCGTTCCACCACCTCGCGGCTGGCGGCCTCGTAGGACAGCTCGGGCAGGCCCGGCACGGTGATTTTGGTGACGTCGGTGGCGTGCCGGAGCAGGTCGCGCAGGTCGCGGTCCTCCTCCGGGGCTGCGCCTATCTCCGGGACCGGCAGGACCGCCTCGAAGGTGCCGCGACAGGCGCGGACCGCTTCGGCGAAGATCCGGTCGGCGCCGTCGGCCAGGCAGGTGACGCCGTGGACCGGACGGTGTTTGCGTAGCTCCTTCACGATCGCGCCGCGGATCAGCCGGCGGGCGGACGGTTCGAGCCCGATGTGGCCCGTGACCCCGATGCGAATCATCGTTCCCCCTTGCCGCGTTCGGCCTCTCGATACCCGATCATGCCGGGAACAGGGCCCGGTTTGCTCCAGTGTCCGACAAACGGACTACTTGGAAGCCTGCCTCGCCCAATATATCCGGAATGTCCTGAATTGCTCGTCTACAGCGTTCTTGACCTCGGGGTGGCAGATCGTCCCATTCGGTGAGATAGGGCAACCAGCGCCGGGCCGGCGGCGAGCCGCTCGCCCGGGCGTCCGCGAGGGTCGCCTCGACCCACCGCCGGGACTCCCGTTTCGCCAGCTCCTCGACCTCGTGGCCGGTGAACTGGAAGTCGTCCGCGCCGCCGTCCCGGGGCACGATCGCGCAGTTCGCCCAGTGCAGCTTGGGGCCGATGTCCGCGGCCTGCAGGCGGTTGGCGCGGCGCAGCGACTCGTCCAGGTCGGACCAGACGGCCAGGGCCGGCTGCGAGCCCAGCCGGGCGCCGCGGGACAGCCGGGCCGCCACGTACCGCTCGTGGATCAGGCGGGCCAGGCGCTCGGCGAGGTCCTCGGCGATCAGCGTGGGGTCACAGCCGGCGGCCGCCGGGGAGAACAGTTTCAGCCGGCCGTTCAGCGGGTCGAGCAGCGGCGGCGGGTGCTTCGGGCTGAACGCGTCGGCCAGCTCGGCCAGCCCGTCGACGGCCACCACCACGTCACCGGTGACCCGGTGCCAGAGACGGTACTCGGTGAGGGCGAGCTGCAGGCCGTACTTCTCGTCGGTGAAGAAGACGAACGCGCGGTCGTACCGGAGGGATCCGTCGTCGTCGGCGAGCAGCTCGGCGACCGTGGTCTCGCACGGGACGATCCGGCAGGCGTCCCGGAGGATGGCGTTGCGGCGGGCGGCCCGCTCCAGCACCCGGGTCGCGTCCGGTGCGACGAAGTCCACCTCGACCCGGCGGTCCGGCTCGTCCCGGCGCAGCCGCCAGTGCCGGGCCAGCTCGATCAGCAGCGCCCGGCTCAGCGGCGAGTCGCCGGCGATCAGCACCCGAGGCACCGCGCCGTCCGGGCGCACCGGCAGCGGCTGCTGGGCCAGCAGCACCTGCACGGCCAGCTGGTCGATCTGGAAGAAGTCCAGCCGCTGCGCGACCGCGTCGGGCACCCCGAGCCGGCGGGCCTGCAGGGTGAGCGCCCAGTCCGGTTCGTGGATCTGCGCGTAGATGGCCAGGTCGCGGCGGCCCTGCCCGGCCAGGCGGGCGGCGCTGGCGGCGATCGCCAGGTTGATCGCGCTCGACTCGGTGCAGGCGTAGATCACCGCGGCCTGCCCGGCGCCGGCACCGCGCAGCACGTCCGGCTCCCGGGCGTCGCCCTGCACGCCGAGCAGGCCGCGCCCGCGCAGCTCGAGCGGGCCGATCGGCCGGGTCCGGACCAGCACCACCCGGCGCCCGGCCAGGTGCAGCCGCTCGGCGAGGGTCCGCGCGACGGAGGTGTCGCCGCACACCACCACGTGATCGCGCGCGCGGCGGGCCCGCCAGCGGCGCATCTCGGTGGCCAGCAGCAGCCGGCACGCCTCGACGACGGCGTACAGGGTGACCAGCGGGGCGGCGAACCGGGCGATCTGCAGCGCGACCGGGAAGTGGGTGCCGCCCTCGAGCGGGTCGGCGCCGAGCACGAAGAGCTGCAGGGTGCCGTAGGCCAGGTTCAGCGGATCGCGGCTGCCCGGCGCGCCACCGGTCAGGTATCGATCGAGGCCGACATACCCGAGCACCAGCGCGGCCGCGCCGATCAGGGCGAACACCACCCGGGTCAGCGTCACCGCGGGCTGCCGCTGCTCGCCCCAGGAGGACAACGGCGCGCGAGGGAAGTTGGCCATCGGCACCCTTCCGGTGGACGTCGGCGGCCCTCAGTCTGCCACGCGGCGACAGCCGGGGCTACGCACCGTCGTCGATGTGATCGCCGAGCGTAGCCAACTCGGACGGTTCGGCGTTGCCGCCGGTGCAGACGACCGCGATCGATCGCCCGGCGAACAGGTCCGGGCGGCTCAGCACCCCGGCCAGCGCCGCCGCGCCGGCCCCCTCGGCGAGGGTGTGCGCGGTGCGCGCCAGCAGCCGCCGGGCCACGCCGATCCGCTCGTCGGAGACCAGCAGGAAGTCGGTCAGGCCGGCCCGCATCACCCGCTGCGGCAGCGCGAAGCCGCGGCCGGTGGCCAGCCCGGCCACCGTGGTCCGGTTCGGCCGGGAGACCAGGTCGCCGGAGCGCCAGGAGTCGTGCGCGGCCGGCGAGGCCGCCGACTGGACACCGATCACGGCACAGTCCGGGGCCAAAGCCGCGGCCACCAGACAGGCCGCGGCCGCACCGGTGCCGCTTCCCACCGGTACGACGATCGCGTCCAGTCCGGGCCGTTCCGTCAGGATCTCCTGGTAGAGCGTGCCCACCCCGGCCAGCAGCTCCGGCGTGTCGCCCGGGCTGACCAGCCGCGCGCCGGACTCCGCGGCCAGCTTCCCGGCGTGCCGCTGGGCGTCCTCCAGGGTGTCGCCGGTCAGCACCGCCCGGGCGCCCCACGCCTCGACCGCGGCGGCCCGGCCCGGGTCGGCGCCGGCCGGCATCACGACCGTGCACGGCGCGCCGTACCGGTGACTGGCGTAGGCCAGCGACTGCGCGTGGTTCCCGGTCGACCAGGTGACCGTGCCGCGGGCCCGCTCGCCCGGCGGCATGGCGTCCAGCAGGGTCAGCCCGCCGCGCACCTTGAACGCGCCGATCGGCTGGGTGTTCTCGTGCTTGACCAGCACCGACGCGCCGGCCGCCCGGTCAAGCAGCGGGTAGCTCCAGAGCGGGGTGGGCGGCAGGTGACGGCGGACCACGTCGGCGGCGGCACGGACGTCCGCGAAGCTCGGTTCCATGCGTCGATCGTCGGCCCGGCCCTACCCATCGGTCCAATGCCGGATTCCGGTGACTCCGATAGACCGGGTTGATACGTTGCCGCCATGCTCGACGTGACCCGGCTCCGGGTGCTGGCCGCGGTGGCCCGGCACGGCTCGGTGACCGCCGCCGCCCAGGCCCTGCACTACGCCCAGCCGTCGGTCAGCCACCACCTGGCCCGGCTGGAGGCGGAGACCGGCAGCCGGCTGGTGCAGCGGGCCGGCCGCGGCATCCGGCTCACCGAGGCCGGCCGGATGCTCGCCGACCGCGCCGAGGAGATCCTGGGCCGGCTGGACGCCGCCGAGACCGAGCTGGCCGCGCTCACCGGGCTGCGTTCCGGGCGGGTCCGGCTGGCCGCGTTCCCGTCCGCGCTGGGCACGTTCGTGCCGGCCGCGGCGGCCGGGTTCGCGGCCGCGCACCCCGGGGTGGACCTGCGGTTCACCGAGGCCGAGCCGCCCGACGCGGTGCGGTTGCTGCGCGCCGGCGAGGTGGAGGTGGCGCTGCTGTTCGGCTATCCGGACGCGGGCGCGCCGGATCTCGCCGGGCTGCGCCACGAGCTGCTGCTGGCTGAGCCGTTGCACCTGGTCACGCCGGCCGGCTGGGCCGGTGACACGCTCGCCGACCACCGGGACCGGCCGTGGATCGCGGGCTGTGAGCGCTGCCGGGTCGCGCTGGTGCGGGCCTGCGCGGCGTCCGGCTTCGCGCCGGACATCCGGTTCACCACCGACGACTACGTCGCGGTGCAGGCGTTGGTCGCGGCGGGCTTGGGGGTCACGGTTCTGCCGGGGCTGGCGCTGTGTGCACACCACCACCCAGGGGTACGAACAATCGCGCTGCCCGGCGCGGGTCGCAGCGTGTACCTGGCCGTCTACGGCGAGCCGCCCGACCCGCCCCCGACCGCGGCACTGCTGGGCCAGGTGCGGGCGGTCGCCGGCTCCCCCGCGTACCGGAAAGGGGTTTGCTGAGCGCGGCGGACCCGGCGGCGGACCGTCTCTCCGAACGTGATCGGTCTAGAGGGCGCAGCCCTCGGTGGCGGGCGGGAGCGCGGCCGGGACGCCGATCGACGGCAGACCCAGCGAGACGCCCTTGAGCTTCGGCGTGACGCCGGCCTCGAACGCGTCGCCGGCCCGGGTGCGGCGGTGGCTCAGCGGCGTGCCGTCCGCGTTCAGGTGGTGCGGCGCGGCGTAGGTGATCACGGTCTCGACGATGTCGCCGGGGCGCGGGGTGAGGTCGCCGGTGGCGAAGTGGACCAGCCGGCCGTCGCGGGCGCGGCCGCTCATCCGCCCGGTGCGCTCGTCCTTGCGGCCCTCGCCGACCGCGACCAGGACCTCGACCTTCTTGCCGATCAGCAACTTGTTCTCGGCCCAGGTGATCTCTTCGAGGGTGGCGAGCAGGCGCTCGTAGCGGGCCTGCACCACCTTCTTCGGGATCTGGTCCGGCATGGTCGCGGCCGGGGTGCCGGGGCGGATCGAGTACTGGAACGTGAAGGCGGTGGAGAAGCGGGCCTTGCGGACCACCTCGAGGGTCTCCTCGAAGTCCTCCTCGGTCTCACCCGGGAAGCCGACGATGATGTCGGTGGTGATCGCGGCGTCCGGCATGGCGGCGCGGACCTTCTCGATGATGCCCAGGTATTTCTCCTGGCGGTAGCTGCGGCGCATGGCCTTGAGCACCCGGTCGGAGCCGGACTGCAGCGGCATGTGCAGCGAGTGGCAGACGTTCGGCGTCTCGGCCATCGCGGCGATCACGTCGTCGGTGAAGTCCTTCGGGTGCGGGCTGGTGAACCGGACCCGCTCCAGGCCCTCCACCTCGCCGCAGGCGCGCAGCAGCTTGCCGAACGCGAGCCGGTCGCCGAACTCGGCGCCGTAGGAGTTCACGTTCTGCCCGAGCAGGGTCACCTCGGAGACGCCCTCGGCGACCAGCGCGCGCACCTCGGCCAGCACGTCGCCGGGGCGGCGGTCCTTCTCCTTGCCACGCAGCGCCGGGACGATGCAGAACGTGCAGGTGTTGTTGCAACCCACCGAGATCGAGACCCAGCCGGCGTAGGTCGACTCGCGCTTGGTCGGCAGGGTCGACGGGAAGACCTCGAGCGACTCGAGGATCTCGACCTGCGCCTCCTCGTTGTGCCGGGCGCGCTCCAGCATCGCCGGCAGCGAGCCGATGTTGTGGGTGCCGAAGACCACGTCGACCCAGGGCGCCTTCTTGACGATGTCGCCCTTGTCCTTCTGCGCCAGGCAGCCGCCGACCGCGATCTGCATGTCCGGGTTCTTCATCTTGGCCGGGCGCAGGTGGCCGAGGTTGCCGTACAGCCGGTTGTCGGCGTTCTCCCGGACCGCGCAGGTGTTGAAGACGACCACGTCGGCCGCGTCCTTGTCCGCGGCCCGGACATACCCCGCGTCCTCCATCAGGCCGGAGATGCGCTCGCTGTCGTGGACGTTCATCTGGCAGCCGTACGTGCGCACGTCGTACGTGCGGGCGGTGCCCTGCGTCTGGGTAGTCATGGCAATTGACCAGGGTACTGCCAAGCCCGCTCCGGCTTCACCCGGCATTTCCGGGCTGGGCCCCGGCCGGTTTCCAGCGGGAGTCGTGGCAACCGGCGTGCGCGGCGCAGGCCGGGTCACTGCCGGTGCACGGGCGCAGGTGCCGGCGTTCGACACCGTCGTCGGTCTCCTGCTCGTCGACGTGCACCGGGCTCAGGCCACCGTCCGGGGTGGCACAGACGTACCGGAAAGGGTTCAGCGTGTCGTCGGGGACCAGGAGCGCGGCACCCAGCCGGACCGCGACGGCGCTCGCGATGGTCTCCTCGGCCAGGTCGTCGGGTGCCAGGTAGACGTCGATCAGTGTCGGAAACTCACCATGAACGTGATAGACGTCGCAGAGCAGCGCGTCAGGTGGACCCTCCCCGATCTCGCTCACTGCCCGTTCCAACGCTCCGGCCAGGGCGTTCTGCACACGCTCGGGCTCGATACGCCCAGCGGCGGACCAGTTCCAGAGCCCTGCCATACCCATCATGGTGTCCGTCCTTTTCGCCCCGCACCCGCTGTGTTACCGCTCCGTGACCATTCTCGTCACCATCCGATACGAACACCCCCCTAGGGTGTCCCCAATCGAAAGACCCGACGAGCGGATGGACACGGGGTGGCAGACGAGGCTCTCATCGTTCTGGAGAACGTGAACAAGTGGTTCGGCCCGCTGCACGTGCTGCAGGATGTGAACCTGTCCGTCGCACGCGGCGAGGTGGTCGTCGTGATCGGACCGTCCGGGTCGGGCAAGTCCACACTGTGCCGGGCGATCAACCGCCTCGAGCCGATCAGCTCGGGCACGATCACTTTCGACGGTCAGCCGCTGCCCGCCGAGGGCCGCGCCCTCGCGAAGCTGCGCAGCGAGGTCGGCATGGTCTTCCAGTCGTTCAACCTGTTCGCGCACAAGAGCATCCTGCAGAACGTGATGCTCGGCCCGCTGAAGGTCCGCAAGGAGAAGCCCGCCGCGGTCAAGGAGCGCGCGATGTCGCTGCTCGACCGGGTCGGCATCGCCAGCCAGGCGGACAAGTTCCCGGCCCAGCTCTCCGGCGGCCAGCAGCAGCGCGTCGCGATCGCCCGGGCCCTCGCCATGCAACCCAAGGCGCTGCTCTTCGACGAGCCGACCAGCGCGCTCGACCCGGAGATGGTCGGTGAGGTGCTGGACGTGATGACCTCGCTGGCCCGGGACGGCATGACCATGGTCGTGGTCACCCACGAGATGGGCTTCGCGCGGCACGCGGCGAACCGGGTGGTCTTCATGGCCGACGGCCAGCTGGTGGAGCAGAACACTCCGGAGGAGTTCTTCGCGAACCCGACGAGCGAGCGGGCGCGGGACTTCCTCTCCAAGATCTTGACTCACTGATTTCCCACTGACCGGCCCCCAAGCCATTCAGGGTTCGATCGAACAAGGAGAAATGACACCATGCGTTTGCAGCGATTCGCGGCGATTGCCACGGTTACCGCCCTGGCCTTCAGCCTGACCGCGTGCGGCGACAAGGACGCCGACGGGGGCTCCGACGCTGGCACCAGCAAGGACTTCGCGGCCGGCAGCACGATGGAGCGCCTCAACAAGGCGGGGTCCATCAAGGTCGGCACCAAGTTCGACCAGCCCGGCTTCGGCCTCAAGGGCCTGTCCGGCAAGCCGGAGGGCTTCGACGTCGAGATCGCCAAGATCATCGTCAAGCAGCTCGGCATCTCGACCGACAAGATCGAGTACGTCGAGACGCCGTCGAAGGTCCGCGAGGACTCGATCATCAACGGCACCGTCGACTTCGTGGTCGCCACGTACACGATCAACGACGAGCGCAAGAAGCGGATCGCGTTCGCCGGGCCGTACTACGAGGCCGGTCAGAACATCCTGGTGAAGGCGGACGACGCCACGATCACCGGGCCGGACTCGTTCAAGGACGGGACCAAGAAGGTCTGCTCGGTCACCGGCTCGACCCCGGCCGAGAACATCAAGACGTACGTCAAGGACGTCGCCAGCCAGCTGGTGCTGTTCGACACCTACGACAAGTGCGTGACGGCTCTCGACGGCGGTCAGGTCAACGCGGTGACCACGGACAACGTGATCCTGCTCGGCTACATCTCCAAGAACGAGGGCAAGTACAAGCTGGCCGGCGACAACTTCACCAAGGAGCCGTACGGCATCGGCGTGAAGATCGACGACAAGGACTTCCGGACCTTCATCAACGACACCCTCGAGACCTCCTTCAAGGACGGCTCCTGGAAGAAGGCCTGGGACGACACCGCCGGCAAGTTCGGCGCCGAGCTGGGCACCGCCCCGGCCGTCAACCGCTACTGAGCTATCCCGATAAGACAGTTCCGGAGCTGAGGAGGAAGCCCCGCCCGTGAGTGTGATCTTCGACAGGTTCGACGTCTTCGCGGGCGGCTTCTGGCTCACCCTCCAGATCTGCGTGCTCGCCGCGACCGGCGCCCTCATCCTGGGCGCCGTCGTGGCGGTACTCCGGATCTCCCCGGTGCCACCCCTGCGTGCGGTAGGCACCGCGTACGTCACCGTCTTCCGCAACATGCCACTCACCCTGGTGATGTTCTTCTCCGCGTTCGCCCTGCCGGCGCTCGGCTCGAACGCGGACTTCCTGCGGATCCCGCTGCTCGACCTGCTCTTCACCCGGCTCGGCACCGACCTGCCGTACTTCCGCTTCGCGCTGATCGCGCTGGTGCTCTACACCGCCGCGTTCGTCTGCGAGGCGCTGCGCTCCGGCGTCAACGCGGTGTCCGCGGGCCAAGCCGAGGCGGCGCGGTCACTGGGCATGACCTTCACCCAGAACCTTCGGTACGTCGTACTGCCGCAGTCCTGGAAGGCGTCAGTGGTGCCGCTCGGCTCGGTGATCATCGCGATGATCAAGAACTCGGCGCTGATCGGCTTCTTCGGCGTGGTCGGTGACCTCTCCCAGACCGCCGACCAGCTCACCTCGGCCGAGGGCCTGGCCTTCGTCCCCGTCGCCATCGGCGTCTCGATCGGATACCTGATCATGACCGTGCCTCTCGGCGCTCTCCTCGACCGGATCGAGCGGCGGCAGGCGGTGGCCGCGCGATGAGCCAGCAGAGCGTTCTCTACGACGTTCCGGGGCCGCGCCAGAAGCGGATCACGCTGATCGCCAGTGTGATCATCGCGATCGGGCTGCTGGCCGGGGCGTACTACTTCATCTACGTGCCGCTGGACGACAAGGGCCAGCTCGCGATGGAGCTCTGGGGTCCGCTGATCGACCCCTCCAACGAGTACTTCTCCCAGGTCTGGGACCGGATCGGCACCGGCGTCAAGAACACCCTGACCGCCGCGGTCCTGGCCATCATCACCTCGCTGGTGGTCGGCACGCTGCTGGCGGTGCTGCGGATCCAGCTCAAGGAACTCAACCGGCGCCGGTTCGTCGGCCTCGCCACGCCGCTGGCCTACCTGCTGCGCGGGCTCACCATCGCGCTCACCACGGTCACCCGGATCTGCGTCGAGGTGTTCCGCGGGCTGCCGGTCGTGCTCACCATCTTCTTCGTGGCCCGCGGCCTCCCCGAGTTCGGGGTCAGCATGGACACGCTGTGGTACCTGGTGATCGGCCTGACCGTCTACAACTCGGTGGTCATCGGGGAGATCCTGCGCTCCGGCATGGAGGGCCTGCCGCCCGGGCAACGCGAGGCGGCGGCCGCGATCGGCCTCTCCCCGCGGCAGACCACCATGATCGTGCTGCTCCCGCAGGCCTACCGGATCATGCTCCCGGCACTGATCAGCCAGCTGGTCGTGGTCCTCAAGGACACGTCGCTCGGCTTCATCATCAGCTACGAGGAAACGCTGAACATCGGCAAGCAGATCATCGGCGCCCTGAGCAACCCGATCCAGGTGTACGTCGTGATCGCGGTGCTGTTCATCGCGGTGAACTACTCACTGTCGAAGCTCGCGCAGTACGTGCAGCGGCGGCTGGCCCGGGGGCGCAAGACCGCCGGGACGCCCGCTCAGCAGCCTCCGGTCGCCGCGCTCGTCGCGCAGGCCGAGGGTGCCGGGGGCGGGGCCGGGGGGCTCTGAGCTCTCGTCAACGCTTTCGGGCGGTCCTCCGGTGGTCTGCGGAGGGCCGCCCGCTTTGTGTGGTCACGCTCTGCCGCGTGGGGTGGCACTTTTCGCGCGGCGTCGCGCCTTTTGGCACGGCGTTTCGCCCTTGGCGCGGCGTCGCGCCTTTTCGCACGGCGTCGCGCCCTTGGCGCGGCTCATGTCGTACAAAATCGGGGGTTTTGGGGTTATCTTGCCAGCTCGGTGACGCGGGACTCGCGGACGACGGTGACCCGGATCTGGCCCGGATAGGTCAGCTCTTCCTCGATCTGCTTGGCCACGTCCCGGGCCAGCACCGCGGCGCCGATGTCGTCGACGTCGTCCGGGCGGACCATCACCCGGATCTCCCGGCCGGCCTGCATCGCGAAGACCTTCTCGACGCCGAGCTTGCCGCCGGCGATCTCCTCGATCCGCTCCAGCCGCTTGACGTAGGCCTCCAGGCTCTCCCGCCGGGCACCCGGACGACCGCCGGAGCAGGCGTCCGAGGCCTGGGTCAGCACGGCCTCGATGGTCTGCGGCGGCACCTCGTTGTGGTGCGCCTCGATCGCGTGGACGATGTCCTCGTGCTCGCCGTATTTGCGGGCCAGGTCGGCGCCGATCAGCGCGTGACTGCCCTCCACCTCGTGGGTCAGCGCCTTGCCGATGTCGTGCAGGAACGCCGCCCGCTTCATGGTCGGCACGTCCAGGCCCAGCTCAGCGGCCATGATCCCGGCGATGTGCGCGGTCTCCACCAGGTGCTTGAGCACGTTCTGGCCATAACTCGTGCGATACCGGAGCCGGCCCAGCAACTTCACCATCTCCGGGTGGATGCTGGTGATCCCGACGTCGACGAGCGCATCCTCGGCGGCCCGGTCGCAGAGGCGCTCGACCTCGTTCTTGGCGCTGTCGAAGACCTCCTCGATCCGGTGCGGGTGGATCCGGCCGTCCAGCACCAGCTTCTCCAGGGTCAACCGGCCCACCTCCCGGCGGACCGGGTCGAAGCAGGAGAGCAGCACCGCCTCCGGGGTGTCGTCGATGATCAGGTTGACCCCGGTGGTCGACTCGAAGGCCCGGATGTTGCGACCCTCCCGGCCGATGATCCGGCCCTTCATCTCATCGCTCGGCAGGTGCAGCACGCTGACCACGCTCTCCGCGGTCTGCTCGCTGGCGATCCGCTGGATCGCGTCCACCACGATGTGCCGGGCCCGGGTGTCGGCGGTGTTCCGCGCGTCGGCCTCGATGTCCCGGATCAGGATCGCGGCCTCCCGCTTCGCCTGCCCCTCGATCGATTCGATCAATTCGGTACGGGCGGACTCCCCGGTCAGCCCGGCGATCCGCTCCAGTTCCTTGCGCTTGCCCTGCTCGGCGGCGGCCACCTCGGTCTCCCGGCGGCCCAGCGCGGACTCCCGCCGGTTGAGGTCGGACTCCAGCGCCACCAGCCGGCGCTCCCGGTCGACCAGGCGCTCGACCTCCTCGGAGTGCAGCCGCTCCCGCTCGTCGATCCGCGCGGCGCGGCGCTCCACCTCGGCGGCCTGCTCCTTCGCCGTGGTGTTGAGCAGCGCGATCTCCCGCTCACCGGACCTGCGGGCCGCGGTGCGCAGCTGCTCGACATCCGTCTCGGCCTGCCGGTGGGCGTGTTCGAGGATGGTGTCGGCTTCGCTGTGCGCGTTCTCCAGCACCCGGCGGGCCTCGGCCCGGGCGGCGGCGGCTTCGGCCTTGGCGGCGGCGGCCTCGGCACGTTCCGAGGCGGCCTTGGCGTTCGCGTCGGCGACCTTCGCCTGCGCGTCGCCGACCTCCTGCTCCTGCCGATCGTGGGCGTCCTGCCGGTCGGCGCGGATCTGGCGCAGCGCGCGGGCGCCCAGCGTCATACCGACGATCACCGACACGGCGAGCACGACGATCGCCACTACCAGCACCCAGTACAGGGGGGCCATCTCGCCGTGTCTCCCTTCGCCGCCGGCGCGGTGTGAACGCGCGCGGGCTATCTACGGGATGCCCGACCAAGGCAGATGACCACGCCCCGGCTCACACGCTCCGGCCGTACGGCTACCAGCTTCGCCTCTCGGCGAGGCCGGTGGCCGCTTGTTCCGGCTTCCTGACCGCCTCCGGACCGGGAATCGGGGTGGCTTTCGCCGCTCCGGTCCGGTTCGTCGGGTCTCTGATTCCGGCCTTGAGTTCACCGTCAGCCGACGGCTTTGCCCGGCTTGGAAGGGTCCGGTTCCGGCCTTACCGCCGGCGAGGCTTGCCCTGCGGCTCGTCGAGCCGTGGGGTTTCGCCTGCCCGGCAGGCGGTCCGGTCGGCCGGCTGCGCGGGTTCCGCGTTGCCGGCTGGCTGGGCCCCTTGACCTGGGTCGCCGTGGACTTGGACCGTTTCAACCGGGGGGCCGCTTCGACCTCGGGCTGCTTGACCGTGAACTGCTTCGACCTCGGGTCGTTGCTTCCTTGGTCGCTGCTACCTCTTGGTCGCTGGCGATCTTCGGCCTTGCGGTCCTTCGGCTGTCGTGGTTCTTCGGCTTTGCGGCCTCTCGGCTCTTCGCGTCGCCGGTTCGGCTGAATGACGCTGGGGCTGAGTGATCGCTGGGGCCGTTGTCACACGAACGGTTCCGTCGGCGGAGCCGGCTCGTCGTCATCACCGTCGTCATCGTCGACGGAGGGTGACAACGCCTCGGGCGATTTCTCGCCCGTCGAGGCTCTGTCGGACCCCGTCGGCGGTGCGAACGGCTCCCGATTCCGGGTCGGCTGCTGATGGCTCGGATCAGAGTGTGTGGAGTTGTGGGGTCGACCGCTGATATGTCTGACCACTCACCGCGCGGTCGGCAGTGAGCGGAGGCTTTGACGGACAGAGCCCGCCAAGTGATGCCGTAATGTAATGCGATCTATGTTGTGTGTGTTGCTTGCGATGGTCGAGCAAACCTTGTGTAACGCGAGGCTAGGTCGCAAGTGCCGCTTCGGTCAAGGACTCATGATTCGGCAGCGGGGGGACGTACGGCACAGACGTGCTTACGCCCAGCTCACGATATCGCCCGGATATTTCCGACGTGCCGTACCATCGGGCGCCTCCAGCGCTGGTCAATCCACCCGGATCACCAGCGTTGACGAGCCCCCCGACGATTATTCCGCGCGTCGACAACCGGACACCCACCGTACCGAGCGTGACGGTAGCCCTACCCGGACGTGTCGATCCGGAGTTTCCCGTCGAATGGTGGACTTCCTCACATCAAGACTATATCGGGGCGAGCGGTTGAGATCCGCACCAATGCCACCAGGGAGGGTGACGGATCGGGTTCGTGAGGTGGGCGTGGGAGCGGGGCGCTCGGGTGGTGGGGTGGAGGGGTTGCCGGGGGTGGCGGAGGTTTCTCTCCGCATCGGAACTCTTGTTACCAAGCGCAACCATGGGTGGGCCTGGCCCTGGGCCGCCGCCGGGCTCGCCTCGCGGTGGGGGCGCCGTGGCCGGTGACCGGGACGCGGCGCGGCCTACCGGCCCGGGCGCAGCACGGACCCCCGGGCGCAGCACGGACCCCCGGGCGCAGCACTGGTGCGGCGCGGATCGCGGGCCCGGCGAGGCGCGGATCATGGTGCACGGCTCATGGACCGCGGCGTGGCACGGGCGGCGGGTCCGGTGCACGGAACCGGCGGGGAACGGCCGGGTCGCGGACCAGCCGCGGAACGAATTCAGGCCCGATCCGCACACCCGGTGGACCCTGCGCACTGGCCCGTCGCGGCGTGGATTGCGGGAATGCGGGCGCGGATCGGCCGTGGTGGGGCGCGCGGGCTTTCCAGTGGGCCGGGGTGGTGGGCGGTGGTCAGGAGAGGGTGTCTTCGGCCTGGTCGGCCAGGGCGTCGGCGTCCAGGCCGTCGGCGAACTCGGCGGCTTCGGCGTCGCGGGCGGCCAGGGCGTCCTTCACCGCGCCGATGGCGACGCCGGCCGGGTAGCCCTTGCGGGCGAGCATGGCGACGAGCCGGCGGAAGACGGCCTCCGGTGGGCCCTTGGCCGTGCGCAGCTTGCGGTCGACGAGAGACCGGGCGATAGCCGCCTCCGACTCGTCGTCGACGGCCTCCAGCGCCTCACTCGCGGTCTCGGCGTCCACCCCGTGCTGCCGGAGCTCGTTGGCGAGAGCACGGCGGGCCAGGCCACGGCCGTTGTGCCGGCTGGACACCCAGGCTCGGGCGAACGCCGCGTCGTCGATGATCCCGACCTCGTCATACCGGTCCAGGACCTCCGCGATCACCTCCTCGGAGATCTCCTTCCGAGCCAGCGCCTTGGCCAGCTCGACGCGGGTCCGTGGACGTGCCGAGAGCTGGTTCAGGCAGATCTCCCGGGCCCGCTCGGACTCGGTCTGCTGTGGCTGCGCCGGCTTCCGGGCGGCACCGCCGTCACCGGACTCCGCGCCGGAACCACGCCGTCGACCGGCACGCCCGGACTGCCAGCCACCGGGCCGGGCCGCGCCTGAAGCGTTCGCCTCGCCGAAGGCATCCGTGTCGGCTCCGCTCCCCTGCCCGGCGGCACCGGGCGAGTCCCCGCCTCGACGGACGGCAGGGCTGCCGGGACTCCGGCCACTCTGCGCCGCGAGCCAGTCAGCGATGTCGCTCGCCGACTTCGCCGAGCTCAAGCGGCTCCGCCCGGCCGCCGCGCTGCCGAAACTGCCCGAACCAGGGTCACCCTGCTCGGCTGCTTCGCCGGCAGAGCTGTCCGGGCCGAGCGTGCCGTGGTCAGGCTCTGCGGAACTGCCGATGCCGCCGCTCCCCCGGTCGGGGGTTCTGCCGCCGGATCGGGCGGTGCCCCAGGAGCCCCGAGGAGCCGGATCGTCGCTGCGGCCGCCTGCGCCCCGCCGTTGTCGGCTCAGCGGACCGGGAGGGCCGGCACCCTCCTCAGTGGCGGGAAGGTCAGGGCTCTCCTGGCTGCCGGACCGCCCGGCTCGCCGGCGTTTCGGGCCGTCGGTGTCCCAGCCGACCCGGGCGTCGAAGCTGCTGGCGCCCCAGCCGACCCGGTCGCCGGTGACGGCGGGGACTCCGGGATCCGGATCGGGACTGGCCTCGGCCTCCTCCGGCGTCTCGCTGGAGGAGCCGAAGGTCTGCCAGAGGCCTTGATCGTCATACTCGGAGCGGCGGCGGGAAAGGCCGCCGCGCCGGGTGCTACCACGCCGGGACGGCCCCGAGGCACTGTCGCCCGGGGGCTCGCCTTCCGGTCCTTCGGCGCCGGTCCGGGGCGGGATGGCATCCCATCCACGCCCGGACCGGGCACCACGTCGTCCGGCCATCGCGGCTTACCGGATCAGAAGTCGACCGGCGGCAGCTCGGGGCCGCCGGCGGCGTCCCCGGTGACCTGCCCGACGCCGAGTTTCTCCAGGATCTTCTTCTCGATCTCGGCGGCGACGTCGGGGTTCTCCTTGAGGAACTCCCGCGCCTTCTCCTTGCCCTGGCCGAGCTGGTCGCCGTCATACGTGTACCAGGCGCCGGACTTGCGGATGATGCTCTGCTCGACGCCCACGTCGATGAGCGAGCCCTCGCGGGAGATGCCCTTGCCATACATGATGTCGAACTCGGCCTGCTTGAACGGCGCCGCGACCTTGTTCTTGACGACCTTGACCCGGGTGCGGTTGCCGATCACGTCGGTGCCGTCCTTCAGCGCCTCGATCCGGCGCACGTCCAGACGCACGGACGAGTAGAACTTCAGCGCGCGGCCACCGGTCGTCGTCTCGGGCGAGCCGAACATGACGCCGATCTTCTCGCGGAGCTGGTTGATGAAGATCGCCGTGGTGTTGGTGTTGCTGAGCACGCCGGTGATCTTGCGCAGTGCCTGACTCATCAGACGGGCCTGCAGACCCACGTGGCTGTCACCCATCTCGCCCTCGATCTCGGCGCGCGGCACGAGCGCCGCGACCGAGTCGATGACGATGATGTCGAGCGCGCCGGAGCGGATCAGCATGTCCGCGATCTCGAGTGCCTGCTCACCGGTGTCCGGCTGGGAGATCAGCAGGGCGTCGGTGTCGACGCCGAGCGCCCGGGCGTAATCCGGGTCGAGGGCGTGCTCCGCGTCGATGAACGCGGCCGTGCCGCCGGCCTTCTGCGCGTTGGCCACGGCGTGCAGTGCGACCGTGGTCTTACCGCTGGACTCCGGTCCGTAGATCTCGACGACCCGGCCACGCGGCAGGCCACCGACGCCGAGCGCCACATCGAGGGCGATCGAGCTGGTCGGGATGACGGCCATCTGGACCACAGGCCGTTCGCCGAGCCGCATCACCGAGCCCTTGCCGAACTGCTTATCGATCTGTGCAAGCGCTAGCTCCAGCGCCTTTTCCCTGTCCGGTCCTGCCACCATTGCCGCCACCCCTGTATTCGACTTCGCGTTCTTCGCCACGGCCGACACGGTATGCGGTGGGTATGACAAAAATCCTCCGCCCTACCGAGAGCTGTGGATGGCCGAGCCGCTGTGGACAATAGCCGAACACTTGTACGACATCGAGCGACACGCCAGAACAAGCGTACGAAAAATGACTCAGTGCAGCTGGGAAGGCACTCGATCGGGGTAAGCGGCCACCACGGCGCGCCAGATGGTAGCCGTGCCGATACCCTGTGCGATGGCTTCGTCGATAGTGCGTCCGCCCAAGTCCGAAAAGGCCTGATCGGCCGCGATGCTGCGGGCGTAACCCGCCCCGAACGCCTGCTCAAGCCGTCGCCAGAATTCCGTCAATCGCACGGAGACGAGCCTACCCACGCGCCTCTCGCACGCCTCGTTCCGCAAAGGCGAGCCCGGCTCCGAACAAGACTGTGACGTGTGCCACTCATCATCGGAGGGGCGGTCAGGGGACGCGGATCGGGCGTTCAGCCGGCGACGGCCGCGGCGGCGATCTTCAGATCGTCGACCAGACCTCGGTAGGCCAGGTCACGATCGTCCGCGCGCAGCACCGCCGACGGATGGATCGTGGCCAGCGCCTGGATGTCGGCGACCGGGAAGTCCTCCGGGTGCTCGGCCGCGGCGGGCCAGGGCATCAGCTGCCCGCGGGACCGGGTGACCCGGAACGACGGACCCAGCAACGCCTTGCCCGCGGTCGCTCCGAGCAGCACCACGAGCTGCGGTTTCAGCAGGGCGAACTCGGCGACCAGCCACGGGCGGCAGGCGGCGATGTGCGTCGGGCCGGGCGTCTGATGGATCCGCCTGGTCCCCCGCAGCTCGAACCGGAAATGCTTCGCCGCATTCGTTATGTAGAGGATGCCCGGGTCGATTCCGGCGTCGTCCACCGCTTCCCGCAGCAGCCGGCCGGCCGGGCCGACGAACGGCAGGCCGTGCTGGTCCTCGACGTCACCGGGCTGCTCACCGACAAAAACGATCTTCGCCTGGGGCGCGCCCCGGCCGAAGACGGTCTGCGTCGCGTTCTCGTGCAGCTCACAGCCCTGGCAGCCGGCGGCGGCCTGCTTGAGCTCGTCGATGCTGCGCGCCTGGGACGGCACCCATTGCTGTGCGCCAGGCGGCGCTCCGGTCCCTGCCATGCGTCCGTTTTACCGGTACGCACCACCGGCCCGCCGACCGGACCCACCCACACGGGTGACAGCCCGCCGGTTCCGAGAGGGCGAGGGTCACGCGGTCGGCCGGGTCCGGGGTGGCAGCGGCACGCGATCGGGTGTGCGTGCGTCGGGAGGCGAGTGGTGGGGGCGACTGGTCCCGGGACGGCCCCGCGGGCAGCGGCGCTCGCGAATCGGCCGGCAACGGTCGTACCGAAAAGGGGGTCTGACGGTCGGTCCGGCGGCGGTCTCATCGCATCAGCGGACCTGGAGCCGTCGGGTGGACCACGGTCGTCACCGCCGTGACCAGGGCGGGGAGGTCGGGCTCCGCGAGCGGGCTGACGGTGATCCGGATGCCGGGCGGCGCGGCGATCCGGAAGAGCGCGCCGGGTGCCACCGCATAACCCGCGTCGCGCAGCGTGGCGATCGCGTGGGTCTCGTCGGGGACCGGAACCCAGACGTTGATGCCGGTCTCGCCGAACGCCGGGACGCCTTGCGCCTGCAGCAGGGTGCGCAGGGTGCGGCGGCGCACCGCATACGACCGGGCGGCGGCCGCGACCAGCTCGGTGACCTCCGGATCCTGCCAGAGCTGGAGGAGGAGCCGCTGGGACAGGGTGGAGACCCAGCCCATGCCGATCCGCATCCGGCCGGCGACCCGGGCGATCGTGGTCTCGTCGCCGGCGAGCACCGCGATCCGCAGGTCCGGCCCGAACGGTTTGGAGGCGGAGCGGACGAACGCCCACCACCGGGTCACCGGGCCGATGCAGTGCGGTGGCTCGTCGGCCAGCTCGGCGGCGTGATCGTCCTCCACCAGAAGGATCTCGGGATGCCCGGCGAGCAGCTCGCGCAGGACCACCGCGCGAGCCACGCCGACCGCGGCGCCGGTCGGGTTCTGCGCGCGCACGGTGATCACCACGGCTCGCGCCCCGGCCCGCAGCGCGGCGGCGAGTGACTCGGGGTCGGGACCCTGCTGGTCCACCGCGACGGGCAGCGGCCGCATGCCCAGGGCGGCGATCAGATCGAGCAGGTTGGACCAGCCCGGATCCTCGACCGCGACCGCGTCGCCCGGCCGGAGATGCGCGGTGAGCATGCGCTCGATCGAGTCGAGCGTGCCCGCGGTGACCGCGATCGCCGCGTCGGCGACCGGGACGCCCTCGGCGAGCAGGCGCGGACGGGCCGCCTCGATCAGCTCCGGCATGGTCACCGCCGACGCATAGCCCTGCGGCGGACCGACCTGGTCGGCGACCGCCCGCAGCGCCGGGCCGAGGGGCGGAAGGAACCGCAGGTCGGGCTCGCCCAGGGAGAGATCGAGCACGCCGGACGGCACCGGGGGGCGCAGGACCGCGCGGGAGAGCGCCACCGGCGGGCGGAACCGGACCCGGGTGCCACGCCGGCCCTCGGTCTCGACGACGCCCCGTTGCCTCAAATCCTGATACGCCTTGGCGACCGTGGCCGGGCTGACGTGCAGCGTGCCGGCCAGCACCCGCACCGGCGGGAGCGCCGCCCCGAAGACCCAGTCGCCACGCACCACACCGGCCTCGATGCTCGCCGAAATCGCGGCGGCGGTCTCACCGCTGACCTGATACTGTTCTGCCACAGCGACGATTCTGTACTAGTACAAGAACAAGTGCAAGTCGCCGAAGGCACGCCGCACAGCACTACCGGGGAGGCCCTGATGACCGACGTCTACGCCGCTACCGACCGGACCACCGCGTCCCGGACCCGCGAGCGCATGCACTACGACCGGGAGAAGGCACATGCCATCCTCGACGAGGCGTTCGACTGTTCGGCCGGTTTTGTGGTGGACGGCGAGCCCCGCGTCCTGCCGACCCTGCACGTGCGGGTCGGCGAGACGCTCTACCTGCACGGTTCCACTGGCGGGCGGATGGCGCTGTCGGCCCGCGGCGACGGCATCCCGATCTGCGTGAGCGTCACGCTGCTCGACGGCCTGGTCTACGCGCGGTCGCAGTTCAACCACAGCGCCAACTATCGCTCGGTGGTCGCCCTCGGCGTCGCCCGGCCGGTCACCGACCCGGCCGAGAAGGCGGAGGCCATGCGAGCGCTGGTGGAGAAGGTCGGCGCCGGCCGGGCCGCCGACAGCCGCCCGCCGACCAAGCAGGAGATGGCACAGACCAGTCTGCTGGCGCTGCCGCTGGTGGAGGTCTCGGTCCGGCTCCGCGAGCACGGCGTGGTGGACGATCCGGAGGATCTCGACCTGCCGCACTGGGCCGGTGTGCTCCCGATCCGCCGGGTCGCCGGCCCGCCGGAGACCGATCCGGGCGTCACGACGCCACCACCGGCCTACCTGCCCGGCCGCACCTCGGCCGAGTGGCAGACGCCGGTCCTGATGGAGGGCCGGCACGTCCGGCTGGAGCCGCTCTCCCCGGCGCACGCGGCGGGACTGTTCGAGGCGCTGGACGACGAGGAGGTCTGGCGGTACCTCCCGACCCCGCGGGCACGCACCCCGGAGGACACCGCCGCCGAGATCGCGGAGGTGATCCGCGGGCAGTGGCGGGGCGACCGGGCCGGGTGGGCCCAGGTCGACCCGGTGACCGGCGTCGTGATGGGCATGACGACGTACCACGACGTCGACCCGGTGCGCCGCGCGGTCGGGATCGGGCACACCGTGCTGGGCCGCAAGTGGTGGCGGACCGGGGTCAACACCGAGGCGAAGCTGATGCTGCTGGAGCGGGCGTTCGACGTGCTCGGCGCGGCCAAGGTGTTCTGGTACACCGACATCCGCAACGAGCGCTCCCAGCAGGCGATCGCCCGGCTCGGTGCGAGCCGGGACGGGCTGCTCCGCAGGCAGCGGCTACGGCCCGACGGCTCCTGGCGGGACACCGTAGTCTTCGCGCTGACGGCGGACGAGTGGCCGGCCGTGGCGCAACGCCTGCGGGACCGCCTGGCCGCCGGCGGATCGGGGCTGGGGAGGGCGTGACCGATGCTGGGCATCACTGATTTCTGGACGTACGTGCTCGGCGTGGTGGCCATCATCCTGCTGCCCGGGCCGAACTCGATCTTCGTGCTCTCGGTCGGCGCCCGCCGGGGCGTCCGGGCCGGCTATCAGGCGGCGTGCGGTGTCTTCGTCGGCGACGCGGTGCTCATGGTCCTGTCCGCGACCGGGGTGTCCTCGCTGCTGGGGACGTACCCGCCGCTGTTCCTGGTGCTGAAGTACGCCGGGGCGGCCTATCTGGCCTGGGTCGGGGTGAACATCATCCGGGGCGCCTGGCACGGCTGGCGGCACCGGGGCGAGGCGGCCCCCGTGGCCGAGGAGGCACCGGCCGAGATGCAGCGGCCGTTCCGCCGGGCGGCGGTGATCAGCCTGCTGAACCCGAAGGCGATCCTGTTCTTCGTCTCGTTCTTCCTCCAGTTCGTCGAGCCGGGATATCCGCATCCGGCGTGGTCGTTCCTGGTGCTCGGGGCGGTGGTGCAGTTCTTCAGCGCGCTGTACCTGACCGCGCTGATCTTCGGGGGCCGGTTCCTCGCCGGGCAGTTCCAGCGGCGACGCCGGCTGGCCGCCGGCGCTGCCACCGGGGTGGGCGCGCTGTTCGTCGGGTTCAGCATCAAGCTGGCCACCGCCAGCGTGAGCTGACGAGGGCGGCCTGCGCCAGCCTCTCCCTCGCGTGCTTGCCTGGTGCCAGGCGGGGCGTGGCAGACGGATCAGCTGCTCCTGGCGGCGGCGGAGGTGCCCTGGGTGTCGGTGTAGAAGGTGCTCCGGACCATCTGGACCTTGCTGAGTTCGGTGGCCCAGGCGGATTCCGGGGTGGACCAGCCGAGCGCGTACGGCCGGCCGCCGGCCGTGAACCAGCGGGTGGTGGCACGGCGGAGGGCGCCCGCCTCGGTGCGGTAGCGGTACTCCCAGTCGGCGGCCTTGTGCAGCAGGGTCACCGACGCGACGGTGATCAGCGCGTAGTCACGGACCCGGCCGGTCAGCCGGAGCCGGCGGTCCTCGGCCCGGCAGCCCTTGAGCGGGTCGGTGCGGGGACGGCGGCCCACGTCCAGGCTCAGCACCCCGGTGCTGAGCGGGTCCCGGAAGCAGTACATGGTGCCGATCCGCTGGTAGGTCCAGCCGTCCGGGACCGGGATGTGGAACCCGGTCCCGTCGGTGAAGTAGGACCAGCCGGCCTGCAGGACCCAGCCGCTGACACCCCGGGCCGCGCCCCGCTTCGGGGCGACCGGGACGCCGGCGGGTGCTGTCGCGTCGCAGACCACCGGCGAGAAACCGCCGGGGCGCGGGGCACGAACGGTCGGTGACGCCCGGGGCGAGGACGGGGCGACGGCCGGTGGCCGGACCACCTCCGGCGTGGCGGCGTCCCGCTGGACCAGATGGACGCTCAGCGCACTGACGCCGAGCACGGCGACCAGCAGCAGACCCGCGACGACCAGCCGGGTCCGGGTCCGGTCCATCGGCCGGGGGCGGAACTGCCACCCGGGTGCGGACATCCGGTTCGCGCCCGGGTGACCGGAGAGCGGGGAGCGGGGAGCCGGGATCGTGTGGCCCGAGGCCTGGTTGCCGCGGCGGGACGTCCGTGGGGTCGCGGGATCGCCGGCGGCGGCCGGTTGGCGGTTCGGGCGGGGCCGGGGGCGAGGGCGGGAGGAATCCGTGCCGGTGCGGTCGGCACCGCGGCGGCCGGGATGACTGCCGGGGCCGTGGTGGATTCCGCCCGCCGCGGCCGCGGAGACCGGGGAGTAGACGTCGTCGCTGGTGAAGGTGCCGTCGATGTAGTCGTTCCCGGAGGAGTCGGCGCCGTCGGCGTAGGGGCGGGCCGACCAGTGGCCGGAGGGCAGCCACCAGCCGTCGGAGTCCCCGGCCTCCTCGGCTTCCTCGGCTTCCTCGGCTTCCTCGGTGACGAACTCATCAACCGCCGTGCCCGAACCACCGGCACCCGCACCGGCATCCGCGTCGGCATCGGCATCGGCGAAGAGGCTGGTGTCGGACAGGTCGCCGGTGCTCGCCCGGGCGGCTCGATCAGCGGGTTCGGGGTCTTCGGCGCGGACCGGTGCGCCGGTGACATCCCCATGGGCCATGCCCTCGGTGGCGCTGCTCTGCTGATCGCTTTCGGCCAGGGCCTTACGGCGAGGGAGGCGCGGCGCGGGCGCCGGCTTCGTTTCCCCCACGGAAGACGATCCGCCAGAGTCACCTCCGGCAGCAGCGGGACCCGCGGAAACGGGCGCCGTGGAGACGAGCGCAGTGGAAACAGCCACGGTGGAGACGGCTGCCGTGGGGACGGGCGCGGTCGGGACGGGCTCCGTGGAGACGGGCGCGGTCGGGACGTCTCTGGTGGGGACGCCGCCGGTGTCCACGAGCGGTTCGACGGCCGGGGCCGGGCCGGGCTCCCCCCGCGCGCTCCGGCGCCGCTGTGCGGGCAGGGCCGGCTCGGCCTCCTCGATCACCGCTCGGAGCTGCCGCTCCGTCTCGCCGGCCGTCAGGCGCGCTTCCGGTTCGTACCGAAGAAGGGCTTCTAAAATCGGGCCCAGCGGCCCGGCACGCTGCGCGGGGTCGGGGGGTTCGGTGGCCAGCGCGGCAAGCGTCGCCATCGCGCTGTCCCGCGCATAAGGTGACTGCCCTTCTACCGTCGCGTACAGCGTGGCCCCGAACGACCACAGGTCCGACTCCGGAGTGGAGGCGCCGTCGCGGGCCCGCTCCGGGGACACGTACTGCGGTGAGCCGACGATCAGCCCGGGCGTGGTGACCATGCCGTCGTCGACGAAGGTGGCCAGACCGAAATCGGTCAGCAGCACCCGGCCGTCGGAGCCGATCAGGACGTTGTGCGGCTTCACGTCGCGGTGCAGCACCCCGGCGCCGTGTGCCGCGGTCAGCGCCGAGAGCACGGCCAGGCCGACCCGGGCCGCCTCGACCGGCGGGTACGGACCCTTGGTGGTGAGCACCTGGTAGAGCGACCGGGACGCCACATATTCCATGACGATCCAGGACAGGCCCTGGGCGTGCACCACGTCGTAGACCCGGACCACGTGCGGATGCGTCAGCCGGGCCGCGCTGCGCGCCTCGCGGAGTGTCCGATTGTGCAGCCGATCCTTCTCGGTCGCGCTCATCCAGTCCGGTGGGACGATCTCCTTGATCGCCACGTCCCGGTCCAGCATCTGATCCCGGGCCAGCCAGACCCGTCCCATCCCACCAGCGCCGACCGGTTCCAAGAGAAGGTACCGGCCGGCGACGAGCATCTGCCTGACCGCCATCGGCACCACCCATCGTGTCGGTCATCAGGATAATCAGGGACAGACCGCCCACGGAATGACGATCACCCGGGCCCCGCGTGGGCCTCGTCGCCGGTTTCTGTCACACCCCCGGTGGAGGATGAAGCCCGGACCACGACGAGAGGACGGGTGACGTGCGAGAGGTGCTCGAGAAGTTCGGACCGGCCACCCGGGAGTGGTTCACGGCCGCGTTCGCCGCGCCCACCGCCGCGCAGGCCGGGGCCTGGCGGGCGATCGGCGCGGACCGGCACGCCCTGGTGGTCGCGCCCACCGGTTCCGGCAAGACGCTTGCCGCCTTCCTCTGGTCCCTCGACCGGCTGGCCGGCGAGCCGGTCCCCGAGGAGGCCCGGCGGCGATGCCGGGTGCTCTACGTGAGCCCGCTGAAAGCCCTCGCCGTCGACGTCGAACGCAACCTGCGGGCCCCACTCACCGGCATCCGTCAGGCGGCGGGCCGCCTCGGCTTACCACCGCCGGAGATCACGGTCGGCATGCGTACGGGTGACACGCCCGCCGACGAGCGCCGCGGGTTCGCCCGCACCCCGCCGGACATCCTGATCACCACTCCCGAGTCGTTGTTCCTGCTGCTCACCTCGGCGGCGCGGGACTCCCTGCGCGGCGTCCAGACAGTGATCATCGACGAGGTGCACGCGGTCGCGGCCACCAAGCGGGGCGCTCACCTGGCGGTCTCCCTGGAGCGGCTGGACGCGCTGCTGGAGCGCCCGGCGCAGCGGATCGGGCTGTCCGCGACGGTGCGCCCGATCGAGGAGACCGCCCGCTTCCTCGGCGGGTCGCAGCACGTCGAGATCGTCAAGCCGCCCAGCACCAAGACGATCGAGGTGTCGGTCGAGGTGCCGGTCGAGGACATGACCCGGCTCGACGAGGCGTCCGAGTCCGACGACCTGGAGGGTGGCCGGCGCACGCCGTCGATCTGGCCGGCCGTCGAGGAGCGGGTGCTCGACCTGATCGAGGCGCACCGCTCGACGATCGTCTTCACCAACTCCCGGCGCGGCGCGGAGCGGCTCTGTGCCCGCCTCAACGAGCTGTCCGCCGAGCGGGTGGAGCTGGCCCGGCTCGCCGAGCAGGCCACCCAGCGCGGCGAGACGGCGTGGCGCGAGGAGCCGGACCGGGGCTCCGGTCGTACCGAAGAGGGCTCTGCCATGCCGGTCGCGGTCGGTGAGATCGCCGCCGGCCTGATGAGAAACGGACAGGGTGGCGGCGCGGCAGGGATGCCGGCGGCCATCATGGCGCAGTCCGCGGCGGCCTCCGGCGCACCGGCCGTGGTGGCCCGAGCGCACCACGGCAGCGTCTCCCGGGAGGAGCGCAAACAGATCGAGGAGGCGCTGAAGTCCGGCCGGCTGCCCGCGGTCGTCGCCACCTCGAGCCTGGAGCTCGGCATCGACATGGGCGCGGTCGACCTGGTCGTGCAGATCGAGGCCCCGCCGACGGTCGCGGCCGGCCTGCAGCGGATCGGCCGCGCCGGTCACCAGGTCGGCGCGGTCTCGCGCGGGGTGGTCTTCCCCAAGCACCGCGGTGACCTGCTCTCCTGCGCGGTCGTCGCGGAACGGATGATCGCCGGCGCGATCGAGGAGCTGCGGTACCCGCGCAACCCGTTGGACGTGCTGGCCCAGCACGTGGTCGCGATGGTGGCGATGGACGCCTGGCCGGTCGACGAGCTGGCCGCGCTGGTCCGGCGGGCCGCGCCGTTCGCCGAGCTGCCCGAGTCGGCGCTGCACGCGGTGCTCGACATGCTCTCCGGGCGGTACCCGTCGACCGCCTTCGCCGAGCTGCGGCCCCGCCTGGTCTGGGATCGCGGCACCGATCTGCTGACCGGCCGGCCGGGCGCCCAGCGCCTCGCCGTGACCAGCGGCGGCACCATCCCGGACCGCGGCATGTTCGGGGTCTTCCTGGCCGGTTCCGAGCGCGCCTCCCGGGTCGGCGAGCTCGACGAGGAGATGGTCTACGAGTCGCGGGTCGGTGACGTCTTCCTGCTCGGCTCGACCTCGTGGCGGATCGAGGACATCACCCCGGACCGGGTGCTGGTCACCCCCGCGCCCGGCGCCCCGGCCCGGATGCCGTTCTGGAAGGGCGACTCCCCGGGCCGGCCGATCGAGCTGGGCCGGGCCATCGGCGCCCGGCTGCGCGCCCTGGCCCGGGCCGGCGACGAGGCGGCCACCGCGGCGCTGCGCGAGTCCGGTCTGGACGAGTGGGCCGCCGGGAACCTGGTCACCTACCTGCGTGAGCAGCGGGAGTCCACCCGGCACCTGCCGGACGACCGGACCATCGTGGTGGAACGGTTCCGCGACGAGCTGGGCGACTGGCGGATGACCGTGCACTGTGTGCTCGGCGCGAAGGTGA
Source organism: Actinoplanes palleronii (assembly GCF_016862315.1). Taxonomy (GTDB): domain Bacteria; phylum Actinomycetota; class Actinomycetes; order Mycobacteriales; family Micromonosporaceae; genus Actinoplanes; species Actinoplanes palleronii. The sequence continues at coordinate 88,159 of NZ_BOMS01000024.1, forward strand.
ACGCGCCGTGGGCGCTGGCGATCGCCCGCCGGCTCAGCGAGCGATACGGCGTGGACGGTCAGGTGATGCCCTCCGACGACGGCATCGTGATCCGGCTGCCGGACACCGCGGAGGAGCCACCCGGCGCTGACCTGGTCGCCTTCGACCCGGAGGAGATCGCCCAGATGGTCGAGGAGTCGGTGGGCACGTCCGCGCTGTTCGCGTCCCGGTTCCGGGAGTGCGCGGCCCGCTCGCTGCTGCTGCCCCGCCGCGATCCGCGCCGCCGGCAGCCGCTCTGGCAGCAGCGGCAGCGGTCCGCGCAACTGCTCGACGTGGCCCGCGAGTTCGCCGACTTCCCGGTCACCTTGGAGGCCGCCCGCGAGTGCCTGCAGGACGTCTTCGACGTTCCCGGCCTGTCCGGCCTGATGCGGGAGATCGCCGGGCGCAAGGTCCGGCTGGTCGAGGCGGAGACCCAGCGTCCGTCACCGTTCGCCCGTTCGCTGCTGTTCGGATACGTCGGCGCTTTCCTGTACGAGGGGGACGCCCCGCTCGCCGAGCGCCGAGCCGCCGCGCTGGCCCTGGACGCCACCCTGCTCGGCGAGCTGCTCGGCCGGGTCGACCTGCGTGAGCTCCTCGACCCCGCGGTGGTGATCGAGACCGCGACGCAGCTGCAGTGGCTCAGCCCGCAGCGCAGCCCCCGGGACGCGGAGGACGCCGCCGAGCTGCTCCGGCTGCTCGGTGACCTGTCCGCCGCCGAGCTGGCCGAGCGCGGGGTGCCCGAGGACTGGGTGCGCACGCTGGAGTCGGCCCGCCGGGCGATCCGGGTGCGGGTGGCCGGCGAGGACCGCTGGGTCGGGATCGACGACGCGGGGCGGTACCGCGACGCGCTCGGCGTGGCGCTGCCGGTCGGCATCCCCGAGGCGTACCTGGAACCGCTCGCCGACCCGCTCGGTGACCTGGTCGCGCGCTACGCCCGGACGCACGGGCCGTTCCTCGCGGCGACCTGCGCGGCCCGGTTCGGGCTGGGCGTGTTCGTGGTCGAGCAGGCGCTGAAACGGCTGAGCGCGACCGGCCGGGTCACCTCCGGTGAGTTCTCCCCGGACGGCGCGGGCACCGAGTGGTGCGACGCCGAGGTGCTGCGCATGCTGCGGCGGCGTTCCCTCGCCGCGCTGCGCCGGGAGATCGAGCCGGTGCCGCCGAAGACGCTCGCCGCGTTCCTGCCCCGGTGGCAGCAGGTGGGTGGCAACGCCCGCGGGGTGGAGGCGCTGGCCGCGGCACTCGAGCAGGTGCAGGGCGTGGCGGTGCCGGCCTCGGCCTGGGAACGGCTGGTGCTGCCGGCTCGGGTGGCCGACTACGCGCCACCGCTGCTCGACGAGCTGTCCGGCGGCGGCGAGGTGCTGTGGGCCGGATCCGGTGCGATCGCCGGGGGCGACGGGTGGGTGACTCTGGCGTACGCGGACAGCGCGCCCCTGCTGCTGCCCCCGCCGGACGAGGAGTTCGCGCTCACCCCGGCGCACCAGGCCGTGCTGGACGCGCTCGGCGACGGGCAGGCGATGTTCTTCCGCTCGCTCGCCGACCGGGTCGGCTCGACCGACGACACCGACCTGGCCGGCGCCGTGTGGGATCTGGTGTGGGCCGGGCACCTCACCAACGACACCCTCGCCCCGCTGCGGGCGATGCTCGGTGGCAGCGGGGCGCACAAGGCCAAGGCCGCGCCGGCCCGGAGCCGTTATCGACGGCCGGGGCGGGTGGCCATGCCGTCGCGCACCGGGCCGCTGCACATGGCCGGCCGCTGGTCGAAGCTGCCGGACCGGGATCTGGACCCGACCCGGCGGGCCGCCGCGCTCGCCGACGTCCTGCTCGAACGGCACGGCGTGGTGACCCGGGGCGCGGTGATGGCGGAAGGGGTGACCGGCGGGTTCGCCGCGGTCTACCCGGTGCTCAGCGCTCTGGAGGAGCGGGGTGCGGCCCGCCGCGGGTACTTCGTGGAGGGGCTCGGGGCGGCGCAGTTCGCGGTGCCCGGCGCGGTGGACCGGCTGCGCGCGTTGGCGGAGCCGGCCGAGCTGGCCAGGCGTACCGGGACGAGCGCGCTGGTGCTGGCCGCGACGGACCCGGCCAATCCGTACGGGGCGGCGCTGCCGTGGCCGGACCGGATCGTGGACAGCGGTGACGGCGAACCTGTCGCGAAGGCCGGGCACCGGGCCGGCCGCAAGGCGGGCGCGCTGGTCGTGCTGGCCGGCGGCGAGCTGGTGCTGTACGTGGAACGCGGCGGCCGCACGCTGCTGTCCTTCGCGGACGATCCGGAGGCGCTGACGGCGGCCGGGCAGGCGCTGGCGGCTTCGGTGCGGTCGGGGGTGCTCGGTGCGCTGTCGGTGGAGCGCGCCGACGGGGAGTCGGTGCACTCGTCGCCGCTGCGGGAGGCGCTGACCGCGGCCGGCTTCCGCGCGACACCACGAGGTCTGCGGCTGCGCGGCTAGAGCAGGTCCTGCCTCGCACCCGCTTGATCGGCAGGACGGGCCCTGACCCAGCGGCCGCCCGGGAGGACGGCCGCCGAGCCGGGAAGGAGGATCAGAGGTGGGGCAGGACGTCCGAAGCGACCAGGTCGACGTGATCGATGTCGGACAGGTCGAGGACCTGCGCGAAGAGGCGGGAGGCGCCGGCCTCGGCGTACCGGCCGATCACCTCGAGGACCTCGGCCGGGGTGCCGACGATGCCGCCGTTCTCGCGCATCTCCTCGACCTCGCGGCCGATGGCGGCGGCCCGGCGGCGCACCTCGGCGTCGTCGCGGCCGACGCAGAGCACCGCTGCGGCGCTGAACGCCGGGGGCTCGGCGCGGCCGATGGCGGCGCTGGCGGCGCGGACCCGGTCGTACTGGACCGAGATGTCCTCGATCTTGGAGAACGGGACGTTGAACTCGGCCGCGTAGCGGGCGGCCAGGTCCGGCGTGCGCTTCTTGCCCATGCCGCCGACGATCACCGGGAGCGGGGACTGCACCGGCTTGGGCAGCGCCGGGGAGTCACTGAGCTGATAGTGCTTGCCCTCGAAGGCGTAGGTCGAGCCGACCGGCGTCTTCCACAGCCCGGTAATGATCTCGAGCTGCTCCTCGAGACGGTCGAAACGCTCGCCGATGGCCGGGAACGGGATGCCGTAAGCCTGGTGCTCGCTGTCGAACCAGCCGCCGCCGAGACCGAACTCGATCCGGCCGCCGCTCATCGCGTCGACCTGGGCGACCGCGATCGCCAGCGGGCCGGGGAGCCGGAAGGTCGCCGAGCTGACCAGCGTGCCGAGCCGGATCCGGGAGGTCTGCACGGCCAGCGCGGCCAGGGTGATCCAGGCGTCGCTGGGGCCGGGCAGCCCGGGCCCGTCACCCATCTTGAGGTAGTGGTCGGAGCGGAAGAACCCGTCGTAGCCGCCGTCCTCGGCAGCCTTGGCCACCCGGAGCAGGTCGTCGTGGCTGGCACCCTGCTGGGGTTCGGTGAAGATCACGAGACGCATGAGATCAACCCTGCCAGATCGCCGGGGCGGTCCCAGCCCGCACCCCGCTCCGGGAGACCCGGACGTGACCGGAGACACGCGGGCACCGGCGGGGCGCGGGCGGCCGCGACTGGCAGTAACGTCAGCCACCATGGCCGGTTATGGATGGATCAGTTTCACCACCGACTACGGCACCTTCGACGGCTTCGTCGCGGCCTGCCACGGGTCGATCGCGCGGATCGCGCCAGATGTCCGGGTGATCGACGTGACGCACCACGTACCGCCCGCCGACGTCAGCCGTGGTGCGGCCGTGCTGGCACAGACCGCGCCCCACCTGCCGGCCTCGGTGCATCTCGCGGTGGTCGACCCGGGCGTCGGCACGGCACGGCGCGGCGTGGTGCTGAGCACGCCGAACGGGCTGCTCGTCGGACCGGACAACGGCCTGCTGATCTGGGCGGCCGAGGCGCTCGGCGGGATCACCGCCGCCTACGAGCTGACCAACCCGGACTGGACGCTGGGCGACGTGTCCCGGACCTTCCACGGGCGGGACGTGTTCGCGCCGGCCGCGGCCCGGCTGGCCGCGGGGGCCGACCCGGCCGGCGCGGGGGCGGCGGTCACGCCGTCCGCCCTGGTCCGCCTGCCCGACCCGGTGACCAGCGTCGGTGACGGCTGGATCGAGGCCGAGGTGCTGACCGTGGACCGTTTCGGGAACGTGCAGCTGGCCGCGAACGGCACGATGCTCACCGGGCTCGCCCCGGAACTCGTGGTGAACGGGACGGTGCGCGCCCGCCGGGGCGGCACGTTCGCCGATGTGGGCGCCGGTGAGCTGCTGGTCTACACCGATTCCGCGGACCAGGTGGCGATCGCGGTGAACAACGGGCGCGCGGTGGTGGTGCTCTCGGTGGTCCCCGGCGACATGGTCCGCATCGCCGAACGCCGATAACTTCTTCGGTACGGATACCGAGCGCCCGTCCGTAGGCCACCAGCCGAGTCCCGTCCGAGCGGCCACGCGGCCGCCGCCCGGCTCCTGGCCCGGCCGCGCTGAGCGAGGCCGCGGCGCTCACCACGGACCTCGCCCGGCGCGCGAGGATCCCAGGCCCGGCTGGCGCTCAGGGGTGCCTCACCGGCCCCGAGACACCCCCAGGGACCAGCCGCGCGCCTCGCGCCGCACCGCCCACCGCGCACTGCCACCCCCGACCGCGGGCACCTCCCGACCCCGGCTGGTGCTCGGGGGTGCCTCACCGGCCCCGAGACACCTCTGGGGGCCAGCCAGGCGGTGGTTTAGAGGGGGTGGTGGACCCAGACGTTGGGTTCTACGTAGACGGCGTGGTCGTGTTCGACTGAACAGTGCACGTCCGACAGTGCGCCCGGCACCGGGACCGGGCCGCTCTTGTCGAACGGGAGGCCCGTGCGGTCGCGCCACTGGGCCAGGGTTCCCGGGATCATCATGCTGTGGTGGGCCACGTTCACGATGACGCCGCCGGCTCGGACGTGGACGCGCAGCCATGGGTCGACCGGGAGGCCGTCGGGGCGTTGGCGGAACGCGTACTCGTCGATCGGCTCGTCGGGGGCAGCGGCCTTGCCGGTCGGGCGGACCGGGGCCACCAGGTCGGTGAATCCGTGCCGGACAGCGTTCTCGCGCATGGCCGCCAACATCAGCCCGGAGATCCCCTGGGCGCGCAGGTCGGGACGCACCGCGATCTCCAGTGCCGAGACGATGGTCGGGGTGGTGCCGCTGAGCCGGTCGTGGGCGGCGGTCCGGATCGCCCAGTCCCAGCCGCCCTCCGGCAGGCCGTCGGCGATCGCACCGTCGAACGAGATCGGCACCGAGTGCGCCTTGGCGACCGCCTCACCGGTCTCCCGATCGACGGCGAGCAGCGTGAAATCGGGCCAGAACGTGGTGTCGTGCCGGTAGTACAGGCCGCCGGTCGGGTCGTGCCGCATGAACTCCGGCCAGAGGCCGGTGAGCTGCTCCATGATCTCGGTGCGGTCGCCGACCGGCGCGATGTCCAGATCCATGCCCGCCAGTATCCCCACGCGGCTGGACCGGGCCGAGGCATTTAACCGGCCGGCGGCCGAGACCGCCCCGCGGGCTGCCGGACCAGACAGAGCCGGGCCACACAGAGCCGGGCCACACAGAGCCGGGCAGGAACCACCCTGCGGCCGGGAGGAGGCATCAAACGGGCTGGAACGGGCAGGATGTAGTCATGCCGGAAGGGGACACCGTCTGGAACACCGCGCGCGTCGTCGAGCGCGCCCTCACCGGTGCGACCCTGACCGGATCCGACTTCCGGGTGCCGCGCCTGGCCACCACCGATCTGACCGGCTGGACCGTGACCGAGTCCGCCAGCCGCGGCAAACACCTGCTGCTCCGACTCACCCCCGGCGAAACCCGACTCACCCCCGGCGAAACCCGCCGCAACCCTGGCGAAAACCCCGCCGAAACCGGCGGACCCGACGGACCCGACGGACCCAGCGGACCCGGCGCACCCGGCGGACCCGGCGCACCCGCCGAAACCGGCGGACCCGGCGGGAACCGCCGGGCGGCCGCCGCGGAGAAGCCGCTCACCCTCCACTCCCACCTGCGGATGGAAGGCGCCTGGCGGACCTACGCCCCCGGCGAACGCTGGACCGGCCGGCCCGCCCACCTGATCCGGGTCGTGCTGCGCACCGCGCGGGCGGTCGCCGTCGGATACCACCTGCACGACCTCACCCTGATCCCGACCGCCGAGGAGGAGAGCCTGGTCGGGCACCTCGGCCCGGACCTGCTCGGCGCCGACTGGGATGCGGCCGAAGCCGTCCGGCGGATCGCCGCGCATCCGGAGGCCACCATCTCCGAGGCGCTGCTGGACCAGCGGAACCTGGCCGGGGTGGGCAACCTCTACCGGGCCGAGACGCTCTTCCTGCGCGGGCTGTGGCCGTGGACCCGGGTGGCCGACGTGGCCGACCTCACCGGCACGGTCGAGCTGTCCCAGCGGCTGGTGGCCTCGAACCGGGGGCGCTGGACGCAGACCACCACCGGGTCGCTGCGGCGGGGTGAGACGAGCTACGTCTACGGCAGGCGGGCCCAGCCGTGCCGGCGCTGCGGCACAGCGATCCGGAAAGCCGAACGCTCACCGCTCCTACCGACGAGCGGAAGCCGAGAAGGCGACTACTCGCCGCTGTCGGCAAGCGCGGGACGAGACGGCAGCGTGCGACGAGACGGCAGGGTGCGGCGGGGAGCCGGCAGCATGACCCGGAGAGCTGATGAATCGCCGCCGCTGAGCGCGAGCGCGGGGCGGATCGGGGACAAGGCCGAGCTGGAGGACCGGATCACTTACTGGTGCCCGCGCTGTCAGCCTGAGCCTGCCGCTGCGGCCCCGGCGTGAACCGGGCGGTCCGGTCCCGCAACTCGGCGAGACCCTCGGCGATGCCACGCAACCGGTCGGTCGCCTCGATCAGCCCGAAATACGCCGGGTGGCGGCTGTCGGCCACCGGATGGCCGTCCTCAGCCACATAACTCGCCGCGGCCGCGACCAGCTCCTCGAACGCCTCGACGCCCTCGGTGAACTGCTCGGCCAGCGCCGCGTGCGACTGCTCCAGGCCGGCCCGCTGGGCGGGCTGCCCGAGCGGGACGGCGCGCTCCACGCTCGCCACCCGCTGGCCGAGATCACGCAGCCACTGCTCGGCGGTGGCCGCCTCGAGCACCGCGGTCTCGCCGGAGCCGGTGAGCCGGCCGGCCAGGCCGAGCATGGTGGCCGAGGCGCGGTCCAGCCGGTCCCACGCGTCGGCGATCGTCGAGCCGCGCAGACCGTAACGGTTCTTCTGGCGGCGGACCTCGTTGAGCACGGTGCGGCCGACCTGGGAACGTTCCAGAGCGGCGGCGAACCGCGGTCCGGGCAGGCTCGGCTCGGGAGCCGGCTGGGCGGCCAGCGCGCGGTGATCACTCCACCGCCACCAGGCCAGCACCACCGAACCGCCGGCACCGGCGGCCCAGACCGCGTCCACGATGCCGATCCCCGCGTACGGCGTGAGCACGGCCGCGGCAGCGGTCAGACCGCCGCCCAGCACACTCCATCGCCGCGCGGCACCGCGCAGCCGCTTGAGCCGGCGGAAATACCTGGTCCGCTCGTCCACGTCACGTCCTCCCGCCACTCACCCGGACCGCCGGCCGGCCACCGGGGGCCGCCCGGCCAAGGCCGGCCACCGAGGCCTGACTCTCAGCCGGCCGCGGCGTCGCCGCGCTTCTGGTTCATGCTGGCGCGGATCTCGTCGAGCCGGGCCACGCTGGCCGGGTCGGCCGCCGGAGCGCCCTGCTGCCCGACCGCCGGCTGTGCCGGGGCGCCACCCAGCTTGTCGCCGGCCATGCTGGCCCTGATCTGCTCCAGGCGCGACGAGCCGGCCATGTCCAGGCTGGACTTCTGCACCTCGAGCATGCGGCCCTCGACCGAGTTGGAAGCCAGCTCGGCCCGGCCCATCGCGTTCGCATACCGTTGCTCGATCTTGTCGCGCACCTGGTCCAGCGACGGGGTGTTGCCCGGCGCGGTCAGCGACGACATCGACTCGAGCGACTTGGCGACGGTCTCCTGCATCTTGGCCTGCTCGAGCTGGCTGAGCAGGCGCGAGCGCTCGGCGATGCGCTGCTGCAGCACCATCGCGTTGTTCTCGACCGCCTTGCGGGCCTGCCCGGCCGCGCCGAGAGCCTGGTCGTGCAGGGTCTTCAGATCCTCCATCGACTGCTCGCCGGAGACCAGCTGGGTGGCGAGCGTCTGCGCGGTCTGCTCGTACTTCTGTGCCTCGGCCTCGTCGCCGCCGGCCCGGGCCCGGTCGGCCAGGACCAGCGCCTGACGCGCCATGCCCTGAAGTTTCTCGACCTCGGACATCTGCCGGGACAGCTTCATCTCGAGCTGCCGCTGGTTGCCGATGACGGCAGCGGCCTGCTGGACGAGCGCCTGGTGCTGTCGCTGAGCGTCCTCGATGGCCTGCTGGATCTGCACCTTCGGGTCGGCGTACTCGTCGATCTTCGCGCCGAAGAGCGCCATCATGTAATGCCAGCCCTTGACGAACGGGTTCGCCATCTCGCGGTATCCCCTCAATGTCGCTCGGTCGGACGCGTCCTGGCCGAGAAACCTCGCCGCAGACGCGAAACCATCGTGTCAGCCCGGTGCCAGTGGCGTCACGTGACCTACGGGGGATCTCAGGGTCTCCCCTGGCATCGAGCCTGAGATCGAGGCTACGCCCCCCAGGGGCAGGGTGCGAGACGCGCGAACCTGGGAACTGCCTGCCGGACGGCACGGCAAAACCGGGCCGTCCTGGAGGCGGCCCGGTTTCGTCGTCATGATCAGATTGGGGTCGTCAGGCGGCGTAGACCACGTCGCGCTGCGTTTTGCGGGTCGCGTGCAGGGTCGCCTTCAGCGGCGAGTCCTGGCGCACCGACACCGAGACGCTGCCGTCCGACGCGAGCTGGCGCTTGGCATCGGCGCGGAGCGGGTCGGCAACCGGTTGGGCCTCGACCGGGATGAGCACGCCCTCCATGTTCTCCGCGAGGGAGAGAGTGCTGCTCACCTCACCGAGCAACTCGGAGAGTCGGGCGCCGAGCGCTTCGCAGATGGCCGCGAGCAGCTCGCTGGAGGCCTCTTTCTGACCACGCTCGATCTCGGACAGATAACCCAGGCTGACGTTCGCGGCGGTCGACACCTCGCGCAGCGTGCGGTGCTGTCCCTGCCGGCGCGCACGAAGTGCGTCACCGATAACCCGGCGTAGCAGGACCATGGCACCTCCTCCTGCGGGCGAGGCCGCCGGCACGCGCCGGAGGCTTCCCGCAACCGTACCTGCCGCGAGCGATGGCGACATCCCGCCCCGCCGAATTCCTCCGGCGGCCGGCTCGCGGTGCATTCCGACAACCAGGGCACCGGCTGCGGTATTCCCAGGTCAGGCCGGAGCCGGTGCAGAACGGAGAATGCCGGTCAGCAATTGCAGGACGGCCATCACACTTTCGATGCGGATGGCCGCCCGGTTTCCGGTGAGTTTCAGCTCGCGCACCCGGGTCCCGTCCGGCCCCGCGACGGCGATGTAGACCAGCCCGACCGGCTTGCCGTCCTGCGGTTCGGGGCCCGCGACGCCGGTGGTGGCCAGGCCCCAATCCGCGCCGCAGCGTTCCCGCGCGCCCTCCGCCAGCTTCGCGGCGACCTCCGGATCGACCGGGCCGCGGTCCGCCAGCAATTCCTTCGGTACGCCGGTGAGCGCCGCTTTCAGCTCGGTCGCGTAGACCACGAACCCGCCGCGGAACACCGCACTGGCCCCCGGGACGTCGACGATGGTCGCCGCCACCAGCCCGCCGGTGAGCGACTCCGCGGTGGCCGCGGTCTGACCCCGCTCGGCCAGGGCCCGCACCGCGTCGCCGGCGGCGGCGGCGGTCACGCTTCCCGGCCCCGGCCGCGCTCCGGCTCGACGGGCTCACGACGGTCAGCCGGGCCGTGACGGTCAGCCGGACCATGAAGGTCAGCCGGGCCGTGACGGTCAGCCGGCTCGCGCTGGCCGGCCTGTTCACGAGGAACGGCCTGTTCACGAGGGACGACCGGCTCGCGGTGGTCGGCCGGGTCGAGGAGGTGGACCGGGTCGCGCGGGCCCCGGCGCAGGCGCAGCGCCTGGAGCACGTAGTCGAAGCCGGTGACCACGGTGACCAGCAGGGCCGCGCCCATCAGCCACGGGCCGGCCGCGTCCAGCGGGGTGCCGAACGGCCAGAGATACCAGGTGATCGCCAGGGTCTGCAGGCCGGTCTTGAGCTTGCCGCCCCGGGAGGCCGGGATGATGCCGTACCGGATCACCCAGAACCGCAGCGCCGTGACACCCCACTCGCGGACCAGGATCACCACCGTCACCCACCACGGCACCTGGTCGTACGCGGAGAGCAGCACCAGCGCGGTGCCGGTCAGCGCCTTGTCCGCGATCGGGTCGGCGACCTTGCCGAACGAGGTCACCAGCTCCCACTTGCGGGCGATCCAGCCGTCCACGAAGTCGGTCGCCGCGGCCACGCAGAACGCCACGGTGGCGGCGACCCGCCAGCCGTGGTCGGTCATCTGCGACGCGACCACCAGGCCCAGGAAGACCGGGACGAGGATGAGCCGGACCACGGTCAGCGCGTTGGCCGCGTTGTAGAGCGACACCACGCGGGGTGCGGCCACCGGACCCGGCTCGTCGGTCACCGGTCGACCTGCGCCGCGGAGATCATCTCGATCGGCACCGCGATCAGGTCGACGCCCTCGGTGCCGGTCACGGTCGCGCGGACCAGGTCACCCGGGCGCAGCGCGGCCAGGTCGACACCCCGCTCGCCGGCGACCAGCGTGGTGGAGCCGTCGACCTCGGGGGCCTGGTGCTCGGCCCGGCCCTCGATCTCGTCGTCGTCGACCGTGTCGACCAGCACCTCGACCGTGGTGCCGATCCGGTCCTCGGCACGCTGGGCGCAGAGCTCCTCGGCGAGCGCGACGATCTTGTCGTACCGGCGCTTGATGGTGGACGCGCGGATCTTGCCGGTCAGGCCGGCCGCCTCGGTGCCGTCCTCGTCGCTGTAGTCGAAGATGCCGATCGCGTCCAGCCGGGCCTCGGTCAGGAACCGGGCCAGCTCGTCCACGTCCTGCTTGGTCTCGCCGGGGAAGCCGACGATGAAGTTGCTCCGGGCACCGGCCTCGGGCGCCAGCTTGCGGGCCGAGTCGAGCAGTTCGAGGAAGCGCTCGGTGGAGCCGAACCGGCGCATCCGGCGCAGCACCGGCTCACTGGAGTGCTGGAACGAGAGGTCGTAGTAGGCCGCGACACCGGGCGTGGTGGCGATCGCCTCGACCAGGCCGGGGCGGGTCTCGGCGGGTTGCAGGTAACTGGCCCGGACCCGGACGATGCCGTCGACCGCGGCCAGTTGCGGCAGCAGTTTCTCCAGCAGGCGCGGGTCACCCAGATCCTTTCCGTACGACGTGCTGTTCTCACTGACCAGCACCAGCTCGCGCACACCGGTCTTGGCCAGCCACTCGGCCTCGGCCAGCAGCTCCTGCGGGTCGCGGGAGACGAACGCGCCACGGAACGCCGGGATCGCGCAGAACGAGCAGCGCCGGTCGCAGCCGCTGGCCAGCTTCAGCGAGGCGACCGGGCCGGTGTCGAGCCGGCGGCGCAGCACCTTGCGCAGGTGGGCCGGGGTGTGCTCGTCGACCGTGGCGTGACCGGGCACCACCACCTTGGCGGCCTGCCGCTGCACCGGGGTGATCGGGAGCAGCTCGCGGCGGTCACGCGGGGTGTGCGAGTCGAATTTCTCGCCGGCCAGCACGCCGTCGAGGCGGGCGCTGATGTCGGTGTAGTCGTCGAAGCCGAGCACCGCGTCGGCCTCGGGCAGGTTCTCGGCCAGGTCGCGGCCGTACCGCTCGGCCATGCAGCCGGCGGCGACCACCTTGGCACCGGTGTCGGAGGCGGCGAGCAGGGTGTCGATCGAATCCTGCTTCGCCTTCTCCACGAAACCGCAGGTGTTGACGAGCACCACGTCGGCCTGGGCGGCATCGGTGCCGACCTCCCAGCCCTCGGCGTCGAGGCGGGCGGCCAGCTCCTCCGAGTCGACCTCGTTACGGGCACAGCCCAGGGTCAGGAGAGCGACACGGCGTGAAGTCGGGGTTTCGGACACCCGACAAGGTTACCGGTCCCCGCCGGCATGCCGTTCCCCCGCACGGCTGGAGGCCGGTGTCACCCGGTCCACCTGAACTTCGCGCTCCGTTCAAGATGGGCTCATGGTTTCGCCTCAGGGGGCTCATAGGGTGCGCCTCTATGCGAAACCGGCTCGATCGGCGCCTCACCTCGGAGGCTCTCCTCGTCCTGGCCCTGATCGCCGTGGCCGTCCTGGCCCGGTATGCCGGCCGGCACGAGCAGACCGAGGACCTCAGAATCTTCACGGCCTGGTACCAGAAGCTGATGGCCGCCGGGGGCTTCGAGGGGCTGGGCAAGGAGATCGGCAACTACAACGCGCCGTTCCTCTACCTGCTCTGGGCCTCCTCCCTGCTGCCCGGCTCGATCCTCATCAAGATCAAGCTGGTCTGGACGGCCTTCGACGTCCTGCTGGCGTTCTTCACCTACCGGCTGGTCGCGCTCCGCTGGGGCGCCCGGGCCGGGGTGACCGGCGCGCTGATCATGGTGCTGCTGCCGACCGTGGTGATCAACGCCTCGTTCTACGGCCAGATGGACGCCATGTGGGCGTCCTTCGCGCTCGGCGGCGTCTACTTCCTGGTCCGTGACAAGCCGTGGTGGGGCGTGGTGTTCTGCACCGTGGCGCTGGCCTTCAAGCCGCAGGGCATCTTCATCTTCCCGCTGCTGGCGCTGCTCGTGCTGGCCGGCTCGATGAAGGTGCTGCCGCTGGTGGCCGCCCCGATCACCTGGGTGCTGCTGGACCTGCCGGCGATCCTGCTCGGCCGCGACCCGGTCGAGCTGCTGACCATCTACGACCCGGCCCGGCAGTCGGTGCACGTGCCGGCGCTGACCTCGAACGCCCCCTCGGTCTGGACGTTCTTCCCGTTCACCGCGCGGATCGAGACCGTGCGCACACTCGCCTACCTGTTCACCGCGGCCCTGGTGCTGGGGCTGATCCACCTGCTGGTGGCCCGCCGGGTGAAGATGGACGCCACCCGGATCGTCACGGCCGCCGCGGTCTTCGCGATCCTGGTGCCGTTCCTGATGCCCGGCATGCACGAGCGGTACTTCTACCTGGCCGACGTGCTCACCCTGCTGCTGGCGATCTACCGGCCCCGGCTCTGGTACGTGCCGATGCTGGTGCAGGCGTCGTCGTTGCTGATGTACCAGCCGTTCCTGTTCGGCCGGAACGACAAGATCATCGACCCGATGATCCCGGCCGCGTTCATGCTGGCCGCCCTGATCGTGGCGGTCCACACGCTGGTGACCGACGCCTTCGCGCCGCAGCCGGCTCCCGCCACACCGGTCGAGGAGCCCGAGGAGCCCGAGACCGAGCGGGCTCTAGTGACAAGCGGCGTTGGCAATACGATTGCCGGGTGACGACTTCCGAGGACCTGGACGACCTGGACGCCCTGACCGCCCTCGCCGACGGCGTGCGGCGACAGGCGTACCGGGTGGTGGCGGACGGGACCGCGCCGGTGGGGCGGGACGAGGTGGCCGAGGCGCTCGGCATCGGCCGCACGCTGGCCGCGTTCCACCTGGACAAGCTGGTCACCGCCGGGTTGCTCGAGACGTCCTACGCGCGGAGGTCCGGCAAGACCGGGCCGGGCGCCGGACGGCCGGCCAAGCTGTACCGGGCCACCGTGACGGAACACGCGGTGAGCGTGCCGCCGCGGTCCTACCGCACCGCCGCCGAGCTGCTCGCCGAGGCGATCGAGCTGGCCGGGGCCGAGGACGAGCTGCACCGGGTCGCCGAGCGGCACGGCCGGCAGGCCACCGCGTGCGCCGACGCCCAGGAGTTGCTGGCCGGGCACGGGTATGCCCCGGCGGCGGACGGCCCGGACCGGGTCGAGCTGCGCAACTGCCCGTTCCACCGGGTCGCCGAGCAGTTCCCGCCGACGATCTGCGGCATGAACCTCGCCATGATCAACGGCCTGCTGGCCGGCGCCGGGCTGGCCGGGGAGTGGACCGCCCGGATGGAGGCGGCGCCGGGCCGCTGCTGCGTCGCACTGACCCGCGCTGCTTGATCACTCACCGGGTCGGCGTGTGAAGTTGTGGCGCGCTCCGCACCGAAAGTCCCCACACAGCGGCTCTTCACCCCTCGCGTGGGGACTTTCGGCTCGCTCCGCACCACAACTCCCCACACAACGGCTCTTCACGCGTCGCGTGGGGACTTTCGGCTCGCTCCGCACCACAACTCCCCACGCAGTGCGGGTGGGAGTCTAAAAACTAAATTAGTTGACATTAGAGGGGTGGGCTGGTGAGCTGAGGGCATGAGCGCCTTCCACCTGGCCCAGATGAACACCGCCGTGCTCCGCGCCCCGCTGGAAGATCCCTCGATTGCCGAGTTCGCCGAGGGTGTCCCGATGATGAACGAGCTGGCCGACCGGTCCCCCGGCTTCGTCTGGCGACTGGCCGGTGAATACGGCGACGGCACCATCCGGGCGCCCGAGGACCCGCGCCGGATCTACACGCTCTCGGTCTGGGAGTCACCCGAGCACCTGCGCGCCTACGCCTACCAGAGCACGCACCTCGACTACCTGCGCCGCCGCCGGGACTGGTTCGTCCCGAACGGGGATCAGGCCGCGCTGGTGATGTGGTGGATCCCGGCCGGGCGGATCCCCACCATGCGGCAGGCGCTCTCCCGGCTCGGGCGGCTGCAGGCCGACGGGCCGACTCCCGAGGCGTTCACCTTCCGGCAGACGTTCCCCGCCCCGGTGTTGATCTGAGGCTCTGACCGCGCCCACCCGCGGACGTCGCCCTTGCGGGTTTCGCGTTCTGGCCGCGCCAGCGGCCTGCGAAGCCCGCAAGGGTCCCGGCGGGAGCAGCGATCAGTTATCGGCCGGAGCGCACGACATGAAGATCTTGATTTTCAGTCGACCTTGAGGGAAGCCAGCGCCTCTTCCAGCTCGTCCGGTTTGACCAGCACGTCGCGGGCCTTGGAGCCCTCGGACGGCCCGACGATGCCGCGGGTCTCCATCAGGTCCATCAGCCGGCCCGCCTTGGCGAAGCCGACCCGCAGCTTGCGCTGCAGCATCGACGTCGAGCCGAACTGGCTGGTCACCACGAGCTCGATGGCCTGCAGCAGGACCTGCAGGTCGTCGCCGATCTCCTCGTCGATCTGCTTCTGCTTGCTCGGCGCCGGCGCCTCGGTGACGTCCTCGCGGAACTCCGGCTCGCGCTGGTCCTTGCAGAACTTGACGACCGCGGCGATCTCTTTCTCGTCGACCCAGGCGCCCTGGATCCGGACCGGCTTCGACGCGCCCATCGGCAGGAACAGACCGTCGCCGCGACCCAGCAGTTTTTCCGCACCGGGCTGGTCGAGGATGACCCGCGAGTCGGCCAGCGAGGACGTCGCGAAGGCCAGCCGGGACGGCACGTTCGCCTTGATCAGACCGGTCACCACGTCGACCGACGGGCGCTGGGTCGCGAGCACCAGGTGGATGCCGGCGGCCCGGGCCAGCTGGGTGATCCGGACGACCGAGTCCTCCACGTCGCGCGGCGCGACCATCATCAGGTCGGCCAGCTCGTCGATGATCACCAGGAGGTACGGGTACGGCTTCATCACCCGCTCGCTGCCCGGCGGCGCGACGATCTCGCCGCTGCGGACCTTGCGGTTGAAGTCGTCGAGGTGACGCACCCCGTTGGCGGCCAGGTCGTCGTAGCGCATGTCCATCTCGCGGACCACCCACTCCAGGGCGTCCGCGGCCTTCTTCGGGTTCGTGATGATCGGCGTGACGAGGTGCGGGATGCCCTCGTACGCGGTCATCTCGACCCGCTTCGGGTCGACCAGCAGCAGCCGCACCTCGTCCGGCGTGGCCCGGGTGAGCAGGCTGACCAGCAGCGTGTTCAGACAGCTCGACTTGCCCGCGCCGGTCGCGCCGGCGATCAGGATGTGCGGCATCTTGGCCAGGTTGGCGACCACGAAGCCGCCCTCGATGTCCTTGCCGAGCGCGACCACCATCGGGTGCTGGTCGCTGGTGGCGGCCCGGGACCGCAGCACGTCACCGAGCGACACGTTCTCCGGGTCGGTGTTTGGGATCTCCACGCCGACCGCGCTCTTGCCCGGGATCGGCGAGAGGATCCGCACGTCCGGTGACTTCACCGCGTACGCGATGTTCCGCGACAGCTGGGTGATCCGCTCCACCTTGACGCCGGGGCCGACCTCCACCTCGTACCGGGTGACGGTCGGGCCTCGGGTGAAGCCGGTGACCAGCGCGTCCACGTTGAACTGGTCGAACACCCCGGTGAGCGCGGCGGTGATCTCGTCGTTGGCGCGGCTGCGGGCCTTGGCCGGCAGGCCCGCGGCGAGCAGGTTCGGCGGCGGCAGGCGGTAGGCGCCGGGCACCGCGGAGATCTCCAGCTGCTCGGCCCGGGTGGGCGGCGGCGAATGCTCCGCGGGCGGGGCCGGGGTCGGCTTCTTCCGGCTGCCCGGCACCTTCGGCAGGGCCACCGTGTCGTGCAGGATCAGGTCCTCGGCGGGCTCTTCCGGCTCCATCAGATCGTCGAGCGGGGCCACCGCGGCGGCCTGTCGGCGACGGGACGGGCGGCGCGGCTTGGCCGGCACCGGATCGTCCTCGATGTCGTCGAGCACGTCGTCGTCGAGCAGCTGGCCGGTGATCGGCGCGCGCTCCGGGCGGCGGCCGCTGACCAGGTCGAGCAGCAGCAGGAACCGCTCCGGGATCTTGGCGATCGGGGTAGCGGTGATCACCAGCAGGCCGAAGACGAAGAGCAGGACCAGCAAGGGTACGGCGACCCAGGCGCTCACCGCCCGCTCCAGCACCGAGCCGACGCCGTAGCCGAGCAGGCCACCGCTCCCGGTCAGCGCGAGGTCGTCGCGGGGCTCGTCGGAGATGTAGAGCAGGCTGGAGACCGCGATGATGACCGCCGACCAGCCGACCGGGTTGCGCCCCCGGTGGTCCGGGTCGACCGGCTCGCGCATCAGCCGGAACGCGCCGTAGAAGAACAGCAGCGGCAGGAAGATCCCCAGGCCGCCGAAGAACAGGTGCACCGCGTCGGCCAGCCGCTGGCCCACCGGCCCGGCGCCGTGCGCCCAGACCGCGACCGCGGTCAGGATCGAGAAGCCGAACAGCAGCAGGCCCGCGCCGTCCCGACGGTGCTCCGGGCCGATGTTGCGGGCGTTGCGGCCGGCGCCACGGGCCACCCAGCCGAGGCTGTGCGCCACACCCATCCAGAGCGCGCTGACACCGCGGCCCACCCCGATCGCGGCGCCGCCGCCGAGCGAGGTGGTCTTCTTCGGTGTCGCGCGCTTGCGGGCGACCGGTCGTGCCGCCGCCTTCTTCACCGGGCGCGCCGGTTGCCGGGCACGCGAGGTCCCGGTGCCGCGCGACGCCGACGCGGCGCGACCCCGGTTCGCCGGAGGAGTACGGCCCGCCATGGATGACACCGTATCCCCCGGGCGCCCCATGCATCGAGAAGGCGCACCGTGACGGCTTCTCACTTTTCTCCGCATTAGGCTCGTGTCGTGCAGCCAGTAGACAACGAGATGATCAAAGCGTCGCTCGACAAGCGCGGGTTCGCGTACTTCGTCGACGCGGACGGTGACGTCGCCGGGAACTTCCAGGGCAACCTGATCTACTTCTTCCTCCTCGGCCAGAACAAGGAGATGCTGCAGATCCGCGCGATGATGCAGCACATCTTCAAGGTCGAGGACGTCACCCGGCTCTACGAGTTCTGCAACACCTGGAACCGGGACCAGCTCTGGCCGAAGGCGTACGTGCAGGTCACCGACGACGGCGCGGTGGTCGTGGTGGGCGAGGTCTCCACCGACTGGGAGCGCGGCATCACGCCGGAGCAGCTCGACCAGGCCCTGATCTGCGGGATCGCCACCGGTTGCAAGCTCGGCGAGGCGCTGGCCGAACTCAAGTACTAACCCTTTTCGGTACGAGAAAGGCCGGAGCCATCAGTGGCCCCGGCCTTTCTCGTGTCCTTACTTACTGCACGTTGAAGCCGAGCGCGTAGTCACCGCTGCCGGACGACGCGACCACCACGTACCGGAACGTGCCGGAGCGCTGGTTGACGCTGAGCGTCTTCACGTCGTCACCCTTGGCCGTGGCCACCGTCTTGAAGCCGTGGTTCGTCTTGCGCTGCAGGACCAGGTCGAAGTCCGCACCGTCCGGCGAGTCCAGGCAGGCGACGTGCTCGCCGGCCCGGGCCCGGAAGGCGCCGTTGTTCGGCTGGGCCTGCGCCGTGCCGGACTTGGTCAGCGACCCGGTCCGCTGCACCGGCAGCGCCGCGCACTCCGAGGCCTCCTCGGCCGGCGGAGCCTCCTCGGCCGGCGGAGCCTCCTCGGCCGGCGGGGCTTCCTCGGACGGGGCCACGGTGGCCGCGTCGGACGGCTCTGCGGTCGGGGCGGCGGTCGCGCCACCCTCCTCGGCACCCGTGGTGACCAGTGTCAGCTCGTCGGCCGCCAGGATCTCGTTGACCGGCTGGAAGAACGTCTCGCCGCCGACCGTGCAGTCGCCGGAACCACCCGAGGTGACACCCTGGGCCTGGTCACCGGAGAGCCACGGGCCACCGGAGTCGCCACCCTCGGCACAGACGTCGGTCCGGGTCAGGCCGGTCACCGCGCCCTCCGGGTACACGACGGTCTGGTTCTTCGCCAGGATCGTGCCGCAGAACGTGCCGGTGGTGGAACCGGAACGGCACACCGCGGCGCCGATCGGGGCCTCGGTGTTGCCGGCCACCGGCAGCTCGTTGCCCTTGAAGTCGTTCACCACCGGACGCGGGGTCCAGTCGCCGTTGACCTCGACGAAGCCCATGTCGGCGTCGCCCGGGAAGACCGAGGCCTTCACCACACCCTGCGCCTCGTTGTTGAAGCCGGTCGTGGTGGTGCCCGGCGTCCCGCAGTGGCCGGCGGTCACGAAGCCGCCCTCCACCGAGAAGCCGATCGAACAGCGGGCGGTGCCGCCGTCCAGCGAGATGAAGTACGGGTCCGCGCCACGCACGTCGAACAGCGGCTTCGGCTGCTGGTTGCTGATCTTCACGGTGATCGCGTCGGAGGAGAGACCGGCCCGGCGCGCGAATGTCTGCGCGGCCGCCTTGTCACCCGGCTGCGCCACGACGACCAGCTTGTTCGTCGGCGCGTCCACGTACCAGCCGGTCAGGTCGCCGGCCTTGGCCAGCGCGTCGTCCAGCTTGGTCTTGGCCGCGTCCAGCTGGGCCTCACTGCGCTTGACCAGCACCGGAACGGCACCGGCCTTCTTCACCACGGCGACCGCGTCAGGATCGGTCACCGCCACCTTGAGAGTCGTGCCGTCCGCGGCGAGCCAAGCGCCGGCGTAGTCGTCGCCGGTGGCCGCGGCCAGGGTCGCGGAGACCCCACCGGCCCACTTCGACCGGTTCAGCCGCGTGGTCGCCTGTGCCGCGTCGAGGCCCAGGTCACGCTTCATCGCTGCGAGCAGGTCCGGAGACACACCCCCGCTCGCCTTCGTCGTACCGCTGCTGTCGCCGGCCGGCGTCGTGTCGGCCATCGACGGCAGGGTGAAGGCGACCGCTGCTGCGGTCGCCGCCACCACTGCTGCGGCTACGGCGATCGATCTGCGCTGCATCTGGAGAACTCCCTCCGCCACAGGTGCCGTGGGGGCGGCACCGTGACTGGGAATACGCAGCCCGTCCGAAAACGGATGAGTTCTATGCCGTTTTCACAGGTACAAAAGGAATTCTTAAACTTCCACGACCGTCGGGACGATCATCGGCCGGCGACGATACGCGTCGTTGACCCAGCGCCCGACCGTCCGGCGAACCACCTGTTGTAGCTGGTGAGCGTCGGTGATGCCGTCCTCGGCGGAGCGGTGCAGCGCCGCGGTGAGCAACGGGATGACCGGGTTGAACGCGTCCGGGTCCTCGGAGAAACCTTTTGCCGAGATGCTCGGCTCGCCGACCACCTTTCCGGTCACCGAGTCGATGATCACGGTGGCCGAGATGAATCCGCCGTCGCCGAGTATCCGGCGCTCGGTCAGCAGCGACTCGCTGACGTCACCGACGGCCAGGCCGTCGACGTAGACGTACCGGCTCTTCACCCGGCCGACCACGCGGGCGTGGCCCTCGACCAGGTCGACCACGTCGCCGTCCTCGCAGAGCACCACGCGGTCGGCGGCCACCCCGGACTCGATGCCGAGCTGGGCGTGCGCGCGCAGGTGCCGCCACTCGCCGTGCACCGGCATCAGGTTGCTGGGCCGGGTCACGTTCAGCAGGTAGAGCAGCTCGCCGGCCGGCGCGTGCCCGGAGACGTGCACCTTCGCGGTCTCCTTGTGGATGACCGTGGCGCCCGCCCGGGACAGCCGGTTGATCACCCGGTAGACCGAGGTCTCGTTGCCCGGCACCAGCGAGCTGGCCAGCACGACCGTGTCACCGGAGTGGATGGTGATGTGCCGGTGGTCACCGTTGGACATCCGGCCCAGCGCGCTCATCGGCTCGCCCTGCGACCCGGTGGACATGAAGACGATCTCGTCGGGTGGCAGGTGGGTGGCCTCGTCCAGGCCGACCAGCAGGCCGTCCGGGATGCGCAGCAGACCCAGGTCACGGGCGATGCCCATGTTGCGGACCATCGAGCGGCCGATCAGGGCGACCTTGCGCTCGTATTCCCAAGCGGCGTCCATCACCTGCTGCACGCGGTGCACGTGCGAGGCGAAGCTGGCCACGATGATCCGGCCCTTCGCCTTGCCGAAGATCGAGCTGAGCACCGGGCCGATGTCGCGCTCCGGCGTGACGAAGCCCGGGACCTCGGCGTTCGTCGAGTCGGACAGCAGCAGGTCGACACCTTCGGCGCCGAGCCGCGCGAAACCGGCCAGGTCGGTGATCCGGCCGTCCAGCGGGACCTGGTCCATCTTGAAGTCGCCGGTGTGCAGCAGCAGACCGGCCGGGGTGCGCACCGCCACCGCCAGCGCGTCCGGGATCGAGTGGTTCACCGCGAAGAACTCGCACTCGAACGGCCCGAGCCGCTCGATGCCGCCCTCGCGCACGGTCAGGGTGTACGGGTCCAGCCGGCGCTCGGCGAGTTTCGCCTCGACCAGGGCCAGGGTGAACTCCGACCCGACCAGCGGGATGTCCGGTTTGTGGGCCAAAAGGTACGGCACAGCGCCGATGTGGTCCTCGTGCCCGTGGGTGAGCACAATCGCCTGAATGTCCTCGAGCCGGTCCAGAATCGGCGCGAAATCCGGCAGGATCAGGTCGACACCGGGCTGCTCGACGTCGGGGAAGAGCACCCCGCAGTCGATGACCAGCAGTTTCCCGTCGTACTCCAGAACCGTCATGTTGCGGCCGATGGCGCCCAGGCCACCGAGCGGAATGACGCGTAGAGCGCCCTCCGGCAGCGGCGGCGGCGGACCCAGCTCCACGTGAGCTTGACTCATACGCCTCTTCCTGTCAGAGCACGATGCCGGCCGCGGCGGCGTCCTGGCGCAGTTGGTTCAGTTCCTCGTCACTCGCGTCGACCAGCGGCGACCGGACCGGGCCCGCCGGCAGTCCGAGAGCGTTAAGCCCGGCTTTCACCAGCATCGTCCCGGGGGACCGGAAGATGCCGGTGAACAGCGGGAGTGCAGTGCGGTGCAGGGACAGCGCACCCGCCGTGTCGCCCCGCTCCCACGTTTCGATCATGTTCTTCGCCAGCACCCCGGTGAAGTGCGAGGACGTGCCGACCAGGCCGACGCCGCCGATCGCGAGCAGCGGCAGGGTGGCCGCGTCGTCACCGGAGTAATACGCCAGGCCGGTCCGGCTCAGCACCCACGAGCTGGCGATCAGGTCGCCCTTGGCGTCCTTGACCGCGACGATCCGCTCGTGCTCGGCGAGCCGGACCATGGTCTCGGTCGTGATCGCGGTGCCGGCCCGGTGCGGGATGTCGTACGCCATGATCGGCAGCCCGACGGCGTCGGCCACCTCGCGGAAGTGCCGCAGCACGCCGGCCTGGGGAGGCTTGTTGTAATACGGCGTCACGACCAGCAGGCCGTGCGCGCCGGCCTTCTCCGCGGTGTGCGCGAGCTCGATGGTGTGCGCGGTGTTGTTGGTGCCGACACCGGCCACGACGCGGGCCCGGTCACCGACCGCCTCGACCACGGCGCGGAGCAGCGTCTCCTTCTCCGCGTCGGTGGTGGTCGGCGACTCACCGGTGGTGCCGCTGATCACGAGCGCGTCGTTGCGCTGCTCGTCGACGAGGTGAACGGCGAGACGGGCCGCTCCCTCGATGTCCAGGGAGCCGTCCCGGGTGAACGGGGTCACCATGGCGGTCAGCAGCCGTCCGAACGGCCGCGGGTCGTGCGTCATACCTGACAACCTATCGGACGGCCCGCTCACACGTAGAAAGCGGTGAACGGCGCCCACGGCAGGTTACGCAGGATGCTCCACACGCCCCACACCGCCATGAATGTGATCATGGCGGTCGGCGAGAGCGTCAACGGCGGAATCCGCCACTTGAACACCTTCCGGCCGGCCCAGGCGACATACATGTAGATCAGGAACGGCACCGCGAAGACGAACAGCAGGTGGTGCCGGGCGGCCGCGGGCACATTGCCGTGCAGCAGATACCACGCGGCGCGGGTGCCGCCGCAGCCCGGGCAGACGAAGCCGGTGGTGTATTTCAGCAGGCAGGTCGGTGCCGCGCCGGCCTCCATCGAGACCGGATCGGTCAGCAGCGTGTAACCCACCGCGCCGCCCATGCAGGCCAGCACCGCGAGCGGGGCGAGCCACATCGGCGAGCGGGTCGCCAGCCGGTCGAAGAAGCGGGTCAGCCGGTCGGGCTCGGGGGTGTACCGATACGCCGGCCAGTCCGGGGGCACCGGCGGGCCCTGCAGCGGCTGGGAGGCCAGCCACGGGGGCAGGACGGTGCTCATGGGCGCCACGGTACACCTCACGGGCTTTTCAGCGCCTCGCTCAGCGGCCCGGCGAAGTCGCCGGCCACCGGGGCCGCGATGGCCTCCAGGCCCAGCCAGCCGGCCAGGCGGCGCAGCTCGGCGGCGAGCGCCACGGCGGTCTCGTCCTGCCCGGCGGACGGCTCCAGCCACGCGGACGGGACCTCGAGCACACCGGTCTGCCTGTTCGCCTTCAGGTCGACCCGGGCGGCGAACCGGTCGCCGAGCAGGAACGGGAGCACGTAATAGCCATAGAGCCGCTGCGGGCGGGGGACGTAGATCTCGATGCGGTAGGTCATGTCGAACAGCCGCTCGGTGCGCTCCCGCTGCCAGATCAGCGGGTCGAACGGGCTGATCAGGGTGGCCACGTCGACCCGGCGGGGCAGTTTCGCGTCGCGGTGCAGATAGGCCACCGGTTTCCAGCCCTGGACCGCGACCGGGCGCAGCACACCCTCCTCGACCAGCTCGGCCACCGCGGCCCGGCACTCCTTGACCGGCAGCCGGAAATAGTCACGCAGCTCGGGCTCGGAGGCGACGCCCAGCGCCTGCCCGGACAGATCGACGAGGGACCGGATGGCGTCGGCGAGCGGCGGGGTCGGCGCGGCCAGCACCGCTGGCGGCAGGACCCGCTCGGGCAGGTCGTAGCGCCGGGCGAAGGACGTGGTGCGCTCGGCGGCGGTCACCTGACCGGACCAGAAGAGCCACTCCAGAGCCTGTTTCACCACCGACCAGTTCCACCCCCAGTTGTCCTTGCTGCGCGGGGCGTCGTGCTCGATGTCGCTCGCCGTGATCGGCCCGCGCCGGCGCACCTCGTCGAGCACCCAGGCGACCAGCTCGGGCTGCTCGGCGACGATCCGGCGCATGCCGCCCCAGGCATACTCACTCGCCCGGGCCATCCGCCAGCGGAACAGCGGCTGCAGGTCGGCCCGGATCAGCGACGCCTCGTGCCCCCAGAACTCGAACAGCTCGCGGGGCTTGCGATAGGCGGCCCGCTCCAGCAGGCCGGCCGGATAGGGGCCGAGGCGGCTGTAGAGCGGCATGAAGTGGGCTCGCTGCAGCACGTTCACCGAGTCCATCTGGATCAGGTGCAGGCGGCGCAGCACCCGGCGCAGGTGGCGCAGGTCGGTGGCGCCACCCGGCTTGGGGTCGGTGAAACCCTGCGCGGCCAGCGTGATCCGGCGGGCCTGCGCGACGGAGAGCTTCTCGGCACTGGTCATCGATCAGCAGAGTAGGCCAGGGGTATGACACAGTCGGCGAGGTGGGGACGGTGATCCGGGCGCAGACCGAGGCCGACTTCGACGCGGTCGCCGGCGTGCACGTGCGCAGCACCCGGGCGAGCTACGCCGGGCTGCTGCCGGCCGCCCACCTGGCCTCGCTCGACCCGGCGGTCTTCGCCGGGCGCCGCCGCGCTCTGCACGGGCAGCCCGGCCGGCACACCCTGCTCACCGACCGGGACGACCGGATCACCGGCTTCGCCTCGTTCGGGCCGGACCGCGAGGACCCGGCGCTCGGTGAGCTCTACGCGATCTACGTCGACCCGCCCGCCTGGGGCACCGACACCGGGTGGCGGCTGTTCACCGCGGCCCGGCGGGTGCTGCGCGACGAGGGCTACCCGGCGATGCGGCTCTGGGTGCTGGCCGCCAACGACCGGGCCCGGCGGTTCTACCAGCGGGCCGGGATGACCACCGACGGGGTGCCCGCGACACACCGCGCGGCGGTCGGGGTAGCGCTGCCGAAACTCCGCTACCGATGTCCTCTGTAGGCTGCCGCCATGGCAAACGGTTTCGTCCGTCCCGCGCGTCCCGCCGACGCTCCGGAGATCGCCCGCATCCAGCTGACCACGTGGCGCACCGCGTACAAGCGGATGTTCCCGGCGCACATCCTGGCCCAGCTCAGCGACGACGTCCTCACCGAGGGCTGGACCCAGGCGATCACCGCGCCGCCGTCACCACGGCACCGGGTGCTGATCGCGGTCGAGCAGAGCGAGACCGCCGAGCACGTGGTCGGGTTCGCCGCCGCCGGGCCGGCCGACGAGGCGGCTCTGGCCCCCGAGGAGCCGCCGCTGCCGGACACCGTCGCGGCGGTCACCGACCTGCTGATCGAGCCGCGGTGGGGCCGGCGCGGGCACGGCAGCCGGCTGCTCGCCGCGGCCGTTGACCTGTGGCGCGAGGACGAGTTCCAGTTCGCGGTGGCCTGGGCGTACGACGCGGACGCGGTGATGCGCAAGTTCCTGGAGTCGGCCGGCTGGGCGCCGGACGGGGCCGGGCGGGCGCTGGACGTGGACGACATGCTGGTCCCCCAGCTGCGCCTGCACGTCCAGCTCATCGACAACCTGGACGGCTGATCCCGCTCGCCTCCTCCTCAGACGAGCAGGTCGTCGAGGCCGAGGGTCAGTCCCGGACGGGTGAGGACCTCGCGGACGGCGAGCAGCACACCCGGCATGAACGAGGAGCGGTCCAGCGAGTCGTGCCGGATCGTCAGGGTCTCTCCGGTCGTACCGAAAAGAACTTCTTGATGGGCGACCAACCCGGCGGCCCGGACCGCGTGCACCCGGACCCCCTCGACGTCGGCGCCGCGGGCCCCGCCCAGCTCCTCCTGGGTGGCGTCCGGCATCGGCGGGCAGTTCGCGGCCCGGCGCGCCTCGGCGATCAGCCGCGCGGTGTGCATCGCGGTGCCGCTCGGCGCGTCCAGCTTGCGCGGGTGGTGCTGCTCGATGATCTCGACCGAGTCGAAGTACCGGGCCGCGCGGGCGGCGAACTGCATCATCAGGATCGCGCCGATCCCGAAGTTCGGCGCGATCACCACGCCCACCCCGGGCTTCTCGGCGAGCCAGCCGCGGACCTGGTCGAGCCGCTCCTGCGTGAAGCCGGACGTGCCGACCACCACGTGGATGCCCTGCTCGATCGCCCAGCGCAGGTTTTCCATCACCACGCCGGGGTTGGTGAAGTCGACGAGCACACGGGCCTCGGCGGCGGCGGACAGCGGGTCACCCTGGTTGATCAGCGCGACCAGGTCGAGGTCGGGGGCGGCGTCGACCGCCTTGCACACCTCGAGGCCCATCCGGCCCCGAGCACCCAGCACACCGACACGGACGGGTTCGCGCAGCTCAGTCACACCGACGAACTTAACGTACGGCGACGGGCCGCCCACCACCGCTCGGCCAGGCCCACCACCAGGAAGACCGTCGCCACGTAGGCCCACCCGACCAGCACGTCGATCACGTAGTGCTCCCCGGTGTAGACCAGCGTGAACGTCATCGCCAGCGGGTACGCCAGCAGCACCGGCCACCACCGCTTGCGGACCAGCGGGAGGAAGAACGCGACGGCCATCATGGCCCACGCGGTGTGCAGCGAGGGCATCGCGGCGACCGGGTTGGACTGCTCCACCTGCAGCGCGTTCAGGGTGTTGCCGGCGCCGTGCAGGCCGAGCACGTCCCAGCCGTTCGTGGAGATCCGGGTGACCGGCTCGGCGAGGTAGCCGTACTCGTGCGCCCACCACGGCGGGGCGGCCGGGTAGAGGAAGTAGGTGATCAGGCCGAACACGCACAGCGTGATCCAGCGGCGCATGAACCGGGCCCACGGCACCCGGTCACGCACCCAGAGGACCACCGCGATGGTCGGCACGGTCAGGAAGTGCGAGACGTAGACCAGGGTGACGATCGCCAGCCACCACGGGGTCTGCCCCGGGTGGTACAGGTGCTCCTGCAGCCACGTGGTCGGCACCTGGCCGCCGGTGAGCCAGCCGAACATCGCCTTGTCCGCGTCGATCAGCGGGGTCACGTGCGGGGCGAAGAAGTCGTCGGCCCAGCTGCGCGACACGTTGTAGACCACCAGCAGCAGCGCGATCGGCAGCCAGTCCCGCAGGAACCGCAGGTGGGTCTTCCACGGCCGGTAGTTGCGCCAGGCGATGGTGGCCAGCCACAGCCAGCCGAACGCGATCAGCGGATCGCTGGTCGGCACCCCGATGAAGTAGACCCCGACCGCGAAGACCACCGCCCAGATCAGCATCCCGATGATCCGACGCTTGCGCAGATCGGGTGGCAGCGGGGCGGCAGGCGTATCGGGCGGGGTCTCCAGCGTCGTCACCGGGCAAGGTTAACCAGGGGGAAACGCGCCCTCGTCGAACGGCCCCACCACGGCCAGGGAGTGTTTCCGGGTGAGCAGATCCGCGGCCACCTGCCCGACATCGGCGAGTGTCACCGCGTCGACCCGGCCGAGCAGCTCGTCCACGCCCATCAGGTCGCCGTGCAGCAGCTCGGACTTGGCCAGCCGGCTCATCCGCGAGCCGGTGTCCTCGAGGCCCAGGACGTACGAGCCCTTGACCATGCCCTTGCCGCGGACCAGCTCGTCGGGGGTGATTCCGCTCTCGGCCACCCGTTCGAGTTCGGTCCGGATCAGGTCGAGCACCTCGCCGGCCTTGCCCGGAGCGCAGCCGGCGTAGACGCCGAACAGCCCGGAGTCGGCGTACTGGGCGGCGTACGAGTACACCGAGTAGGCCAGGCCCCGCTTCTCCCGGATCTCCTGGAAGAGACGGCTGGACATGCCGCCGCCGAGGACGTTGTTGAGCACGCCCATGGCGAACCGGCGCTCGTCGTACCGGCTCATGCCGGCGCCGCCGAGCACGATGTGCGCCTGCTCGGTGTCCCGGTGCACGACCACGTTCTGCGGCTTCAGGACCCGGACCCGCTTGTCCGCGGCCCGCGGCTTGGCCGGTGCGGCGTCGCCGGTGTCCAGCGGGCTGCCGGCCAGCGCCTTGCGCACCAGCCGGACCACCGTGGCGTGGTCCAGGTTCCCGGCCGCGGCGACCACCACCTCCGGCGCCTTGTACCGGCGCCGGTAGAAGGAGTCGATCTGGTTCCGGGTCATCGGGGTGACCGACTCCGGGGTGCCGGAGATCAGCCGGCCGAGCGGGTGACTGCCGTAGATCGCCTCGGCGAAGATGTCGTGCACCTCGTCGCCCGGCTCGTCCTCGTGCATGGCGATCTCTTCGAGGATCACGCCACGTTCGGTCTCCACGTCGGCCGGCTCGAGCAGCGAGTCGGCCACCGCGTCCACCAGCACGTCGACCGCCAGCGACAGGTCACTGTCGAGCACCCGCGCGTAGTAGCAGGTGTACTCCTTCGTGGTGAAGGCGTTGGTCTCGCCGCCCACCGCCTCGATCTGAGAGGAGATCTCCATGGCGGTGCGCTTGTGGGTGCCCTTGAAGAGCAGGTGTTCCAGGAAGTGCGAGGCGCCGGACATGGCCGGGGTCTCGTCCCGGGAGCCGATCCCGACCCAGATGCCGAGAGCGGCACTGCGGGTGTGCGGGATCACCTCGGTGATGATGCGCAGGCCACTGGGCAGGACGGTCCTACGAACGCCGTCCTGCAGGATGGAGGTTTTCATCCGTTTTAGGGCGGCGGCGGGGTGGTTGGATGGGGTAGCAACGCGGGCCGGCCTCTCGGCCGGCCCGCGGTTGTTCGCTGTCACTTAGTCGCGGCGCTCGCCACCGGCCGGGCGGGCCCGGCGACGGCGGGGCTCGCCACCACCCTCGCCACGGGGACCGCGGTCCTCGCGGGGCGGGCGGCCACCCTCGGCTGCGGCACCCTCGGCGGGCGCGGCGGCCGGAGCGGCGGCGGGCGCCTCGGCGCCCTCCGGCTTGACCTTGTCCAGGTAGATCTTGCCGCGAGCGTCGATCTCGGCGATCTTGACCTCGACCCGGTCGCCGACGTTGAGGAAGTCCTCAACCTTGTCGACCCGCTTGCCGTCGCCCACCTTGGAGATGTGCAGCAGGCCGTCGCGGCCCGGCAGCAGCGAGATGAAGGCGCCGAACGCGGCCGTCTTCACCACGGTGCCGAGGAACTGGTCGCCGGCCTTCGGCATCGTCGGGTTGGCGATCGCGTTGATCCGCTCGACCGCGGCCTGGGCGGCCGGGCCGTTCGTCGCGCCGACGTAGATCGTGCCGTCGTCCTCGATCGAGATGTCGGCGCCGGTCTCGTCCTGGATCGCGTTGATGGTCTGGCCCTTCGGCCCGATCACCATGCCGATCTTGTCGACCGGGATCTTCACGGTGGTGACCCGCGGTGCGTACTCGCTCATCTCGGCCGGGGCCTCGATCGCGGCGGTCATCACGGCGAGGATCGTGGCCCGAGCCTCGTGCGCCTGCTGCAGCGCGCCGGCCAGCACGTCCGACGGGATGCCGTCGAGCTTGGTGTCCAGCTGCAGGGCGGTGACGAACTCGCTGGTGCCGGCGACCTTGAAGTCCATGTCACCGAACGCGTCCTCGGCACCGAGGATGTCGGTCAGCGCGATGTACTCGGTCTTGCCGTCGACCTCGTCCGAGATCAGACCCATCGCGATACCGGCGACCGGGGCCTTCAGCGGCACACCGGCGCTGAGCAGAGCCAGCGTCGAGGCGCAGACCGAACCCATCGAGGTCGAGCCGTTCGAGCTGAGCGCCTCGGAGACCTGACGGATCGCGTAGGGGAACTCCTCGCGCGACGGCAGCACCGGGACGAGCGCGCGCTCGGCCAGCGCACCGTGGCCGATCTCACGCCGCTTCGGCGAGCCGACCCGGCCGGTCTCACCGGTCGAGTACGGCGGGAAGTTGTAGTTGTGCATGTAGCGCTTGGTCTTCTCGGGAGCGAGAGTGTCCAGCGACTGCTCCAGGCGCAGCATGTTCAGCGTGGTGACACCCAGGATCTGGGTCTCGCCGCGCTCGAACAGCGCCGAGCCGTGCACCCGCGGCAGCACGCCGACCTGGGCGGACAGCCCACGGATGTCACGCGGGCCACGGCCGTCGATCCGGATCTGGTCGCGCAGCACGCGCGCCCGGACCTCGGACTTGGTGACCGAGCGGAACGCCGCGCTGATCTCCTTCTCGCGACCCTCGAACCGGGAGTCGAGCAGCTCGTGCGCCTTGGCCTTGATCCGGTCCAGGGCTTCCTCGCGCTCGGCCTTGCCGGCGATGGTCAGCGCCTCGGCGGTCTCGCCGCGAACGGCCTCGACCACCGCGGAGTAGACGTCGTCCTGGTAGTCCAGGAAGACCGGGTACTCGGCGACCGGCTTGGCGGCCACCTCGGCCAGCTCGCTCTGCGCGCGGCACAGCTCGCGGATCGCGGGCTTGGCGGCCTCCAGGCCACTCGCCACGACCTCCTCGGTCGGCGCGACGGCGCCGGCCTGGATCAGCTTGATCGCGTGCGGGGTGGCCTCGGCCTCGACCATCATGATCGCGACGTCGCCGTCGGCCAGGACCCGGCCGGCCACCACCATGTCGAAGGTGGCCCGCTCGAGCTCCTCGAGGGTCGGGAACGCGACCCACTGGCCCTCGACGTGCGCGACGCGGGTCGAACCGACCGGGCCGCTGAACGGCAGGCCGGAGAGCTTGGTGGACATCGAGGCGGCGTTCATGGCCACGACGTCGTACGGGTGCTGCGGGTCGAGGGCGAGAACCGTCTCGACGACCTGGACCTCGTTGCGCAGGCCCTTGGTGAACGACGGGCGCAGCGGCCGGTCGATCAGGCGGCAGGTGAGGATGGCGTCCTCGCTGGGACGACCCTCACGCCGGAAGAACGAGCCGGGGATGCGGCCCGCGGCGTACATCCGCTCCTCGACGTCGACGGTCAGCGGGAAGAAGTCGAAGTGCTCCTTCGGCGTCTTGCCGGCCGTGGTCGCGGAGAGAACGGTGGTGTCGCCCAGCTGGACGATCACCGAACCGGCAGCCTGCTTGGCAAGGCGGCCGGTGGAGAAAACGATCTCGCGGGTGCCGAACGACCCGTTGTCGATGACGGCGGTGCGAGATTCGGTGCCGAGAGCGGATTGCTCTGTCAAGTGAAGTGCTCCTCTTCGTCGAGGGACCCGGCGGTCTACAGCGCGGTTCAGAAGGCCGGTCTTCGATCGAAGTACCCAGGTATGTCTGCCTGGGAACCACTACCGGAGACCGGTGCTGCCGGTGTGAGAGCCGCGCGGGTCCGTGGGGTGGTGCGCCGGGAGCGGCCGAAGCCGCTCCCGGGGGTGAAACTATCGACGCAGGCCGAGGCGCTCGATGAGCGTCCGGTAGCGGGCGATGTCCTTCTTCTGAACGTAGTTCAGCAGGCGGCGGCGCTGACCGACGAGCAGCAGCAGACCACGACGGCTGTGGTGGTCGTGCTTGTGCAGCTTCAGGTGCTCGGTCAGGTCGGCGATCCGCTTGGTCAGCATCGCGACCTGAACCTCGGGCGAACCAGTGTCGCCTTCCTTGGTCGCGTACTCACCCATGATCTTGGTTTTGGTCTCTTGGTCGAGCGCCATGATCTCCGAACTTCTGTGTTGCCGAATCAACGATCCTGCGACCCGCGGCGTCGGGCAGGCCATGCTTGGTGCAGCGTCATGCCGGTTGAAGCACAGCAGGACCGGTGTCGAATAATCCATACGACGGTTAAACCCTACCAGGGGGTTATCGGAGCAACACGCGGGTCTCTTCCACGTCAGCCCGGATCTGCGCGATAAGCGGATCGATGGAATCGTATGTGCGCTGTTCTCGAAGGTGCGCCACGAAGTCCAGGCTGACACGCTCGCCATAGAGGTCACCCTCGAAGTCGAGAGCGTAGGCCTCCACCCGCCGTTCCCGCCCGGAGAAGGTGGGATTGGTGCCGATCGACACGCTCGCCGCCCACCGGCCCGCATTCTCACCGCTGCGCGTGAGCCAGGCCGCATAAACGCCGTCGGCCGGCACCGCGGCATAGCGATGCGTCATCAGATTGGCGGTCGGGAAACCGAGTTCGCGGCCGCGCTGATCGCCGCGGACCACCACACCGGCCACCTGGTGCGGCCGGCCGAGCGCCACCGCCGCGGCCCGCACGTCCCCGGCGTCCACACAGCTGCGGATGTACGTCGAGGAGAACACCACCCCGTCCGCCGAGACCAGCGGAGCGTCCTCGACGGTGAACCCGAACGTCGTGCCCAGGCTCTCCAGCAGCGCCGCGTCACCCGCGGCCTTGTGCCCGAACCGGAAGTTGTCACCGATCACCACGTCGGCCGCGTGCAGCGACTCGACGAGCACGTCGTGCACGAACCCGTTCGGGTCGAGCTGCGAGAACGCCGGAGTGAACGGCACCACGCACAGCGCGTCCACCCCGAGCTGCTCGATCAGCTCAGCCTTGCGCACCGGCTCGGTCAGCACCGCCGGGTGCGAACCCGGGCGGACCACCTCGGCCGGGTGCGGGTCGAACGTCAGCACCACCGACTGCAGGCCCAGGTCCCGGGCCCGTTTCACCGCGTGCCCGATGATCGCCTGGTGACCGCGGTGCACGCCGTCGAAGACGCCGATGGTCACGACCGACCGGCCCCAGCCACCGGGGACCGCCTCTAACCCCCGCCACCGCTGCATCGAAAGCTCCTCCACCCAGTTGTCAGCCCTAGCGTATCGATCGCCCGGAGACGGCGTATCCCCCCTCGGGCGCGCCCGGATAGGTACGATTGGCACCGATATGAGCGACGAGTGGACCGGCTTAGTCCTGCTCGCCGCGGAGATCACCTTCGCGGTGCTCTTCCTGCGCGCGCTGCTCGGATACCTACGCCGCCGCGACCCGCTGCAGGGTGACGTCACCCTGGTCTTCGGCCCGTGCACGCTGGCCTTCGGCGCGGACGTGCTGTGGCAGACCATCGGCAGCCGGCCGGCCTGGACCGGCGCGCTCACCGCGATCCCGCTGATGGCCCAGCCCTACCTCACCATGCGCCTGGCCGGTCGGCTGCGGCACGTGTCCCGGGCGCTGATCGGCGCCACGCTGGCAGGCTACGTGGCCCTGGCGGTCCCGCTGGCGGTGCTCCCCCGGCCGCTGCCGCCCGGGCTGATCGGCGTGGCGGTGGTCTACTTCCTGGCCGCCGAGATCAGCGCGGCCGCCCTGCTGTTCGGCAAGGCACGTATGCGTACCGGCACGAACCGGGTCCGGCTGATGACCGCGGCCGGCGCCACCCTGGTGTTCGGCGTGATGGTGATGCTGATCGGCGCGGCCCCGGACGGCGACTCGCCGGCCCGGGCGGTCAGCCGGATCCTCGCCCTGGCCAGCGGCCTCGGCTACCTGCTCGCGTTCGTGCCGCCGGACTGGCTGCGCCGGCTCTCCTCGGCGAGCGCCGCCCAGTCGATCACCCGGCGGCTGCTGCACGGGCCGGCCGACTCCCCCGAGCAGGTCTGGCAGACGTACGCGGAGATCATGCGGGTGCAGACCGGCGCGGACGCGGTCGCCGTGCTGCTGCCCCACCACGCGCTGCCGGACGGCTCGCTGGAGCAGATCGGGTACGCCGGGCCGCCGCTCGACGTGCCGGACGAGCCGATCCAGGCCGACCTGGCCGCGCTGGTCCGCCCCGGCCGCCCGCTGCGGCTGCGCGAGGGTGACCCGGCGCTGGTCCGGCACTTCGGCGCCGGGCTGCGCGCCGACTTCGTCACCGTGCTGCCGATGCCGGTCCCGCCGGACGTGACCGGCTGGGTGCTGCTGCTCAACCGGTACCGCAACCTGTTCAGCGACGACGACCTGGGCCTGCTGGCCGAGCTCGGCGGCCAGGCCGGCATCCTCGCCGAACGCCAGGCCGTGACGGTCCGCGAGCGCCGGCTGGGGTCCGAGCTCAGCAACTCGGTCGAGGCGCTGACCCGGGCGAACGAGGCGAAGAGCAACTTCCTGGCGAACATGAGCCACGAGCTGCGCACCCCGCTCAACGCGATCATCGGGTTCAGCGACCTGATGCGCCTGGAGGAGCCGGAGGGCGACCGCCGCCGGGTGCCGGCCGACTGGGTCGACCACATCCACAGCAGCGGGCGGCACCTGCTCGGCCTGATCAACGACATCCTGGACCTGGCGAAGGTGGAGGCCGGCCGGATGGACCTGCGGGTCGCGCCGGTCCGGGTGGACACCGCGATCGAGGAGCTGCTCACCACGCTGGCGCCGCTGTTCGCGGAGAAGAAACTGACCGTACGGACCGAGCTGACCCCGGTCACCGCGCTGGCCGACCGGCTCCGCCTGCGACAGGTGGTGGAGAACCTGCTCTCCAACGCGATCAAGTTCACCCCGGCCGAGGGCACCGTCACGATCGCCACCGGTGCCGCGGACGACCAGGTGACGATCACCGTGACCGACACCGGCGTGGGCATCGCGGCCGACGACGCGGAGCGTGTCTTCGAGGAGTTCCAGCAGGTCGGCGACCCCGATCGGCGGCAGGCCGGCACCGGGCTGGGCCTGGCGCTGACCCGCCGGATGGTGCAGGCCCAGCGCGGCGAGATCACCTTGCGGTCCGCTCCGGGCCAGGGCAGTTGTTTCACCGTACGACTACCTGACGCACCGGTGGCCCAGCCGACCGCCGCGGGCGCCACGAACTCGCCGTACGTGCTGCTGATCGAGGACGACCCGCACTCCGCCGAGCTGATGCAGACCCAGCTGAACAACGCCGGGTACCGCGTCGAGGTGGCCGGCACCGGGGAGAGCGGGCTGGCGGTGGCCCGGGCACACCGGCCGGACGCCATCGTGCTCGACGTGGAGCTGCCCGGCATCTCCGGCTGGGAGGTGATCCGGCGGCTGAAGACGGACGCCGGGCTGGCCGCCGTGCCGGTCTTCTTCGCCAGCATCCTGGACGAGGCCGCGGCCGGGCTGGCCCTCGGCGCGCACGACTACTTCGTCAAGCCGGTCGACCAGCCGGCCCTGCTCACCGCGCTGGCCAACGCGATCGCCACCCGGCCCGCGCCGCGGGTGCTGGTGATCGACCACGACGACGCGGTCCGCCAGGCGATCGAGGACGGCCTGCGGGCCGGCGGCGCCGACGTGGTGGCCTGCGCCGACGGCCGGGACGGGCTGGCCCGCAGCCGCGCGGAGAGCTTCGACCTGATCGTCTGCGACATGCAGTCCCCGTCGGTGGACGGCTTCAGCCTGCTCGCCGCGATCGAGCAGGACCCGTCCGGGCGGCACACCCCGGTGCTCGGCCTCAGCGCGGCGGCCCTGTCCGATCGCGAGCCCGGTGACACCGCACCGCTGATCGCGACCGCGATGGCCGGTGGTGTGGTCGCCGAGGCGATGGCCGGCGGCGCGGGCTGGGACAGCCTGGCGCCGCTGCTCGGCCGGCACCCGGCGGCGTACCACCCGGGCCTCCCGCACCACCCGGCGCATCCGGCGGCCCGGCGCACCACCAGCGGCGCGCACCCGGCGGCCGGCAGCATCCCGCTCGCCCTCCCGTTGCGCGGCGCGGTGCCGGGCCTGCCCGGCCGCTTCTCCGGCACCGCACACCCGCCCGAGTCCGCCCTCCTCACCCCGGCGACGTCCGGGACCGCAGTTCCGAAGGAGAACCCGTGACCGACCGGCGCCGCATCCTCCTCGTCGAGGACGAGGAACTGAACCGCATGCTGGTCAAGGCGGTGCTGTCCCGTGCCGGAGTGGACGCGGTCCGCAACGCCGAGCTGGTCGACGCCACCACCCTGCGGGAGGCCCGCGACCGGCTGGACGACACCGAGGTGGACCTGATCCTGCTCGACCTGAACCTGCCCGACGGCAACGGCCTGACCCTGGCCCGCGAACTCAAGGCCGGCGACCCGCCCCCGGACCGCCCGAAACCGGTGGTGGTCGCGGTGACCGCCAGCGTCCTGCCGCAGGACCAGAAGGCCGCCCTGGACGCCGGCTGCGACGACTTCCTCGACAAGCCCTACGCCGCCGCCGACCTGGTCGCCACGGTCGCCCGCCACCTGCGCCCTTAACCCCTATCGGGTACGAATAGGGAGCGGCCGTCCGTAGGCTACGGGCCGAGCCCCGCCCGTGAGGCCGCGCCAGACCGCGCCACACCGGACCACGGCGCGCCTCCAGGTTTCGGCTGGCTCTCAGGGGTGCCTCCGCTGCGCGGAGACACCCCTGAGGCACAGCTCGTGACGTCAGGCCGCCTGGCGGACCTGGGCGGCGGCTTCCTTGCGGGCGACCTTCTCGGCGTACATCGCGGCGTCGGCCGTGGCCAGCAGGGTGTTCGCGTCCGGGTGGTCGAGCGGGCCCCACGCGGCCAGGCCGACGCTGACGCCGAACGGGAGACTCTCACCGTTCCAGACGACGGGTTCGTCAGCCAGCGCGCGCAGCCGGTCGGCTAGGTCGCGGGCTGCGGCCTCGTCGTCGAGACCGAGGGCCAGGACCACGAACTCGTCGCCGCCGAGCCGGGCCGCGGTGTCGGCCGGGCGGATCGTGCTGGTCAGCCGCCGGGCGAACTCGACGAGGATCAGGTCGCCGGCCGCGTGGCCGTACCGGTCGTTGATCTGCTTGAAGCCGTTGAGGTCGAGGTAGAGGACGACCGGGCCGAAGCCGGCGGCGCCGTAGAGGTCGAGTTCCAGCCGGGCGTGCAGGGCCGCGCGGTTGGCCAGGCCGGTGAGCTGGTCGTGTTCGGCCTGATGCGCCAACGCCGCCTTGATCCGTTCCTGTTCCCGGACCACCAGCACGAAGCGGACCAGGATGACCGTGGTCAGCAGCGCGATCGAGACGAGCAGCGAGACCCGGCTGACCAGGGTGCCGAACGAGTGCCACCCGGCGACCGTGGGCAGCACCACCAGCGCGATACCGAGGAACACCACCCGGGCCGGATGCAGCCGCTGCTGACCGGCGGTGCGGTCCGGTTCGGCGACCCGGGCCGCGTCCCGGTGCGTGATGGCCGCCGCGAGCAGGCTGTTCGCCAGCAGCAGGAGCCCGTCGAAGCGGTCCGCCTGCCCCGATCGGGACAGCTCCGGGAAGACCGTCGGCAGCAGCGAGATGCTGATGTCGCCGATCAGGGTCAGGGTCAGCGCGGCGACCAGGTAGCGCGCCGGTCCCCGGGTGGAGCCCGGCGCGAAGACCAGGATCGCGGTGGCCGCGAAGAACGTCACGTCCCCGAACGGGTAGAGCGCCCCGATCAGCACGGCCGGCGACAACGTCTGGTCCTCGGCGGCCGGCAGGATCAGGAACTGCCAGAACAGCCAGGCCACCACGGTCGTCATGGCCGCGGCGTCGAGCAACCCGTCGCGCTGCTGGCCGGGCGCCCGCAGCCGGACCAGCTTGACCATGCCGGTCACCAGCAGCGGATAACCGGAGAGCCACAGCAGGTCGGACGGCGACACGTCGCCGAGCGGGCCGGCCACCCGGCTCAGCACGTCGTAGAGCACGTCGCCGGTGAGCCAGACGGTCAACGCGGCCACGATCAGCCGGTACGCGCCCACGCTCGGACCCTCGATCGCCCGCAGTCCCAGCCACGCGCAGACCACCACGACGGTGAACCCGATCAGGTACGCGACGTGCGCGGCGGACGTACCGGGGGCGACCACCGACACCGAGCCCGCCACCGCGGCCAGTACCGGCACCGCGGCGGCCGGGACACGTCTCATGCGACCCTTATCGGCCCGGCAGCGCGCGGAGTGAGCGAAACCTCAGGCCGGGAGCAGGACGATCTCGGCGCGGGCCCGGCCGTCCCGCTCGCTGACGATCGCCAGGACCTCGCCCTCCGGGGAGAAGACCGCGTACGGCCCGTCGATGCCCACCGTCTCCAGCGGCCCGCCGTGGCGCAGCACCCGGGTCTCCTCCTCGGTGGCCACCCGCTCCGGGAACGCGCGCCGGGCGGCGTCCGAGATCGGCAGCCCGATCACGTCGGGCGCCCGTTCCTCGAGCTGTTCCAGGGTGAGCGCGGTGTCCAGGGTCAGCCCGCCCACCGCCGTACGCCGCAGAGCCGTGAGATGACCGCCCACCTGGAGCGAAGTCCCCAGATCGCGGGCGATGGCCCGGATGTAGGTGCCGGACGAACAGGTCACGTCCACGTCGATGTCGATCACGTCCTCGCCGTCCGGGCGGCGGATGTCCAGCACCTCGAGCCGGTGCACGGTGATCCGCCGGGCCGGGATCTCCACGGTCTCGCCGTCGCGCACCCGCTTGTACGCCCGCTGCCCGTTGATCTTGATGGCGCTGACCGCGCTCGGCACCTGGTCGATCTCACCGACCTGGACGGCCAGCCCGGCCCGGATCGCCTCGTCGGTCACCCCGGCCGTGGACGCGGTCGTGGTGACGTCACCCTCGGCGTCGTCGGTGACCGTCGACTGGCCCAGCCGGATCGTCCCGGCGTAGCTCTTCTCCGACCCGATCACATAGGTCAGCAGCCGGGTGGCCCGGTTCACCCCGATGATCAGCACTCCGGTCGCCATCGGGTCCAGCGTCCCGCCGTGCCCCACCCGGCGGGTCTTGGCCAGCCGCCGGATCCGCGAGACCACGTCGTGCGACGTCATCCCGGCCGGCTTGTCCACCACGATCAGTCCATCCACGTTCACCCGCCCACCCTATGGCCCACCCCGCCACCACCCACCGCTGCCTCGCGACCCGCGGTTCCCCGGCTGGTGCTCAGGGGTGCCTCACGGGCCG
>NZ_BOMS01000025.1 GCF_016862315.1 Actinoplanes palleronii
GGGGTGCCTCACGGGCCGTGAGGCACCCCTGAGCACCAGCCGGGACCGCACGCGGCCCACGCTCAGCGGGTGGCGCCGACCACCACCCATCGCGGGGAGCGCCAGCGGGTGACCGTCGCGACCAGGCGGACCATGACGAACAACGCCAGGCCGGCCCACACCCCGCCCAGGCCGAGGTCGAACGCGTACGCCAGCCAGATCATCGGCAGGAAGCCGCACAGCGCGCCGAGGATCGTGGTGGTCCGCAGATAGGCGATGTCGCCGGCGCCGATCAGCACCCCGTCCAGCGCGTAGACCACCCCGGCGAACGGCAGCAGCCCGACGAACCACGGCCAGATCACCGCGGTCTGCTCGCGCACCGACGGGTCACCGGTGAACCAGCCCGGGATCACCGAGGCGCCGGCCGCCACCAGCGCCGCGAAGACCACCGCGGCCGCACCGCCGGCGATCGTCACCCGGCGGGCGACGTCCTTGGCCTGGTCCACGTCACCGGCCCCGAGCGCCGCGCCGACCAGCGACTGCGCGGCGATCGCCACCGCGTCCAGCACCAGCGCGGCGAAGAACCACAACTGCAGCGCGATCTGGTGCGCGCCGACCGCGGCGACGCCGAAGCGGGACGCGACTGCGGTCGCGGAGAGGAAGCAGGCCTGGAACGCGGCGCCCCGGATCAGCAGGTCGCGGCCGAGCACCACCTGCTGCAGGATCACCGACGGCACCGGGCGCAACTGCCGGGTCTCACGGATCAGCGACCACAGGAAGAGCGCGCCACCGATCGACTGCGCGGTCACGTTCGCGATCGCCGAGCCGGTCAGGCCCAGCCCGGCCGGGTAGACCAGCACCGGGCAGAGGACCGCGGAGAAGACGTTCGCGCCGAGCACGATGATCAGCGGGCGGCGGGTGTTCTGCACGCCGCGCATCCAGCCGTTGCCGGCCGCGGCGAGCATCAGCCCGGGCGCGCCGAGGACGGCGATCCGCAGCCAGCCGGCCGCGGCGTCGGCGGTCTCCGGGTTCCCGGCCAGCGCGTGCGCGACCGGGCCGGCGAAGACCGTGCCGAGCACGACGAGCAGCAGGCCGAGGCCGAGCGCCAGCCAGGACGCCTGGACACCCTCGGCGACGGCGGCCGGGCGGTCACCCGCGCCGAAGCGGCGGGCGGCGCGTCCGGTCGTCCCGTACGCCATCAGCGTCCCGAACCAGACGGCGACCGACATCACCGTGCCACCGACGGCGACCGCGGCCAGCGGGACCGGGCCGAGGTGGCCGACCACCGCGGTGTCCACCAGGACGTAGAGCGGTTCGGCGGCGAGCACCACGAGCGCCGGCAGGGCGAGCTTGGCGATCTGCCTGGTGCTGGCGGAGGACTGGACGGACAGGCTCATGGTGTCCCATGATGCCCGCCCAGCGGTAAGGGTTACAAGCCCAGTTGAGGCCTTACAACCTACTGACGCGTGTCCAGTGAGGTCTGCAGCGCGCGACGCGCCTGCTCACGGGCGGCGTCGTCGGTGGGCTGCGGCTTCGGCTTGGCGGCCATGAGAGTGGTTCCTTCCAAAGTTTGGGTGGGGCGCACCGCGCAGCGGGCGCCCGGGAGCGGTCGAGCAGAGCGTCACGAGAGGCCGGTCCGGGATCGCCGGACGCCTGGCGGAGGTGACGCGCCCGGGGCGGTGGACCCGGGTGGGCTCGCGGTCTCGCGGTGGCGGAGGTGTCAGCCGCACGAAACCAAATCACCGTTCAGCACTCAAACTAACGTTCAGTCAGCCCCGCGCAGGGTGGGATCCCGGGATCCGGGAAGAAAAGAAGGGGGCCACCCCTTCGGGCGACCCCCTATGAGCTGTTGAAACAGCGTCAGGTCAGATAATCGTCAAGAAGCCGACGCACAGTGGCCACCACGTCACCCGCAGCACCGTGACCGGTGAAGCCGGCCGCCAGGCGGTGACCCCCGCCACCCTGCGAGATGGCCAGGCGGCTCACGTCGACAGCGCCCTTGCTGCGCAGCGACACCGCCCACTGCCCGTCGGCGATCTCCTTGACCAGCACCGTCACGTCCGCCTCGGCGACCGAGCGGACCGGGTCGATCAGGGTGTCCAGCACATAGGGCGGCTGCGCGTGCCGGGCCAGGTCGGCCAGCGTGGCATACGTCCAGACCAGACCGAGCCCGCCGGCCGCGGCCGGATCCAGCACCGCCCGGCCGAGCACCTCACCGGCCAGTTTCATCGCGCCGAACGGCTTGGTGTCGAAGATCCGCCGGGAGATGTCACCGGGCCGCAGCCCGGTGGCGATCAGCCGGGCGGCCAGCTCGTGCACCGCCACCGTGGTCATGTCGAACTTGAACGAGCCGGTGTCGGTCGCCAGCGCGACGTAGAAGCACTCGGCGATCGCCGCGTCCAGCGGCACACCGAGCCGGGTGATCAGCTGCTCGGCGAGCACCGAGGTGGCCGCGGCGTGCGGGTCCACCAGCCGGATCGTGCCGAACCCGGTGTTCGACGCGTGGTGGTCGACGACCACGCTGACCGGCGCGGCCTCGACCAGGGCCGCGAGGCCACCGAGCCGTGACTCACTGGCCACGTCGAAGACCAGGACCAGGGCGGGCTCCGGAAAGCTGTCCGCTTCCGGCACCAGCAGCTCGAGGCCCGGCATCTCGGCGTACGGATCGGGCACCCGGAAGTCGCCCGGAAACGTCGCCCGGACCCGCGAATACCCGAGCCGTCGCAGCCCCAGCCCGAAACCGAGCATGCTGCCGAGCGCGTCCCCGTCCGGGCTCACGTGGCAGATCAGCTGGATCTCGGCGTCACCGCCGAGCGCGCGGACCGCCGCGACGGCGGCGTCCCACTGCTCGGCGGCAGGCCCGCTGGACGACTCGGTCACCCGATTTCCTTGCGGGCACCGACCCGCTCGGACTCATCCTCGTCGTCGTCGACCTCGTCCTCGTCGCTCTTGTACGGGTCCGGCTCGCCGGCGTACTCCTTGCCGGCCGCGAGCCGCTCGATCTCCTCGTCGCGGTGCTTCGCCGCGGCCAGCAGATCGTCGATCTCCTTGACGTTGTCGAGCACGTTGTCGAGCTTGAACGCCAGGCTCGGTGAGTGCCGCAGCTTGAGCGCGTGACCGACCCGGGTGCGCAGCATCCCCTTGGCGCTCTCCAGCGCCGCCGCGGTGCCGGCCTGCTCGACCACGTCACCCAGGACGGTATAGAAAACGGTCGCCTCACGGAGGTCACCGGTGATCCGGGCGTCCGTGATCGTCACCATGCCGAGGCGGGGATCCTTGATCTCCCGCACCAGCGAAGCCACCAGCTCACGGATACGCTCCGCGTGCCGACGCGTCTTGGCCGGATCCGACATCTCGCCCACCTCCGACTGTGTAACCCGCGGGTTTCATGACCCCGCCCAACTGGTGAAGCGTACCCAGGCGACATTGCCTGGCCACTACCTGGTTTTGCCCATGACGGGCGTACTCAGTCGTCGTCGCCGTAGAGGCGACGCCTGACCGAGAGCAATTCGATCTCCGGGCGACCGGCCATCTGGTTCTCGCAGGTGTCGATCACCGCGCGCGCCTGCGCGGGATCGGGCGCGACGATGGCCACCCCGACCTGCGCCCGGCCGTGCAAGTCGTGGAAACCGACCTCGGCGACGCTCACCTCGAACTTCTTCAGCATCGCGATGATCGGGCGGAGGTACGAACGTTTCTGCTTCAAGGACCGGGAGTCGCCGGGCAGGAGCAGGTCGAAGACTGCAGTCTCGGTATACATCAGCGAGACAGGCTACGCCCCGGCCCGCCGCTGGTCAGCTCGTTTTCCGGGCCACCACCACGTCACGCTCGATGCCCTGGTCGACGCGGTGCGCCAGCGGCGCGTGCTCGACGAGTTCCAGACCGGCCGCCAGCAGGATGTCCTCGGCGAGCTCCCGCCGGGCGACCTTGGTGTTCCAGGACAGCCCGATCGCGCCGCCCGGGCGCAGCAGCGGCAGCCACTCCGGCACGGCCCGCTCCAGCAGGTCCAGCGGGCGCCGGGAGATCCCGCCGTTGTCGTCGTAGGAGCCGTGCGCCACCCCGTACGGCAGGTCGGTCACCAGCACGTCCGCGAAGTTGCCGCGGATCAGCCCGTCCAGCTGGGTGGTGTCGGCCTCCAGCACCGTCAGCTTCTGCACCGCGCCGGCCTTGTGGTCGTCCTTGCTGGCGGCCATGGTGACCTCCAGCCGGCGGGCGGCCCGGCGACCCTGGCGGCGCATCGGCACCAGCTCGGCGGTGTGCTTGAGCCGCTTGCGCTTCAGCCACGTCTGCAGGAACAGCTTGTACGCCTCGACGTCCTTGCCGTCGATCTCCACGCCCACCGCGTCGTAGCCGTACATCAGCGCCTGGTTGAGCGTGGTGCCGCGGCCGCAGAGCGGGTCGAGCACGGTGAGGTGACCGTCGAGCATCTTCTCCGCCGAGGCCGAGGCGAGCAGGGTCAGGTTCAGCACGAGCTTGGTGAACTGCTCGTTGGTCTTCCCGGCGTACTTCGGGATGGTGATCAGGTCGCTGTCGTACTGCGCCAGCGCGGTCATCGTGACCGGGCGCAGCAGGTCGCCGTCGAGCAGCTCGAACAGGGCGTAGGCCGACGACAGGTTGCTCAGGTAGGCGACGTCCCGCGCGCTCAGGGCGGCGGTGAACGTCACGTACTCCACCCCGCCGATCACAGCCAGCCCGATCTCGTCCAGCTCGCCGGAGAGCACCGGCGCGAACGCGGCCAGCTCCGCCTGGGACATGCGGGACGCCTGGTCGGCGTAGACACGGTTGGCGGACGGAGCGAGCAACATGGCGTAGCGGGACATGCCGCACATCCTCCCAGCCCCGGCCGCGCCGCCCCAAATCCGGGGCTCGGGGGTGACGCTCACGGCGTACCGGAAAAGAAGCGGCCCCGACGCCGAAGCGCCGGGGCCACCAGAAACTCAGCGGGGCATTACGCCCGCGGCTTCTCCCGCATCTCCCAGGTCTCGATCACGTCGCCGATCTGCGGCGTGCCGAAGCCCTGCAGCGTCAGACCACACTCGAAGCCCTCGCGGACCTCGGTCGCGTCGTCCTTGAACCGCTTGAGCGAGCTGATCGTGACGTTGTCCGCCACCACGGTGCCTTCCCGGAGGATGCGCGCCTTGGTGTTGCGACGGAGCAGGCCCGACCGGACGATACAGCCGGCGATGAGGCCGATCTTGGACGAGCGGAAGACCTCGCGGATCTCCGCGGTGCCCAGCTCGACCTCCTCGTACTCCGGCTTGAGCAGGCCCTTGAGCGCCGCCTCGATCTCCTCGATGGCCTGGTAGATCACGCTGTAGTAGCGGATCTCCACGCTGGCGCGGTCGGCCATTTCCTTGACCTTGCTGGAGGCCCGGACGTTGAAGCCGATGATCGTCGCGGTCTGCTCGGACGAGGCCGACGCCAGGTTGACGTCGCTCTCGGTGATCGCACCGACACCGCGGTGGATGACCTTGAGCTGGATCTCGTCCGGGATCTCGATCTTGAACAGCGCGTCTTCGAGAGCCTCGACCGAACCCGAGCTGTCGCCCTTGATGACCAGCGTGAGCGAGGTCTTCTCGCCCTCCTTCAGCTGGGCCATGAGCGTCTCGAGAGTGGCCTTGGCACCCGAGTTGGCGAACGAGGCCGCACGACGGCGAGCCTGCCGCTGCTCGGCGATCTGCCGGACCGTGCGGTCGTCCGCAGCCGCCAGGAACGTGTCGCCGGCGCTGGGCACCGACGTCAGACCCAGGACCAGCACGGGACGGGCCGGACCGGCCTCGGCGACGTTGTTGCCGTTCTCGTCGAGCATGGCGCGGACGCGACCGTGCGCGCCACCCGCCACGATCGAGTCGCCGGCCCGCAGCGTGCCCTTCTGGACCAGGACGGTCGCGACCGCACCGCGGCCCTTGTCGAGGTGCGCCTCGACCGCGACACCCTGCGCCGGCCCGTCGATCGGAGCGGTGAGCTCCAGCGACGCGTCGGCGGTCAGCAGGATCGCCTCGAGCAGCTCGTCGATGCCGATA
This sequence comes from Actinoplanes palleronii, assembly GCF_016862315.1. GTDB lineage: Bacteria > Actinomycetota > Actinomycetes > Mycobacteriales > Micromonosporaceae > Actinoplanes > Actinoplanes palleronii. The sequence goes on from NZ_BOMS01000025.1 coordinate 6,003, forward strand.
CCCGGCTTCGCGGCCACGTTCACGAACATCGTGTCGCCGCCGTACTCCTCGGCGAGCAGGCCGTAGTCCGTCAGCTGCTGCCGGACCTTGTCCGGGTTGGCGTCCGGCTTGTCGACCTTGTTGACCGCGACCACGATCGGCACACCGGCCGCCTTGGCGTGGTTCAACGCCTCGACCGTCTGCGGCATGACGCCGTCGTCGGCCGCGACCACGAGGATCACGATGTCGGTCACCTGGGCACCACGAGCACGCATGGCGGTGAACGCCTCGTGACCCGGGGTGTCGATGAAGGTGATCGCGCGCTCTTCGCCCTGGTGGGGGACGACGACCTGGTAGGCACCGATGTGCTGGGTGATGCCACCCGCTTCGCCGGCGACCACGTTGGTCTTGCGGATCGCGTCGAGCAGCTTCGTCTTACCGTGGTCGACGTGACCCATGACGGTCACCACCGGCGGACGAATGACCAGACGGTCCTCGGCCACCTCGGCGTCGAGGTCGATGTTGAACCGCGACAGGAGCTCACGGTCCTCGTCCTCGGGGCTGACGATCTGGAGCTCGAAGCCGAGGTGCTCGGCGAGGAGGCCCAGGGTGTCGTCGGAGCACGACTGCGTCGCCGTGACCATCTCACCCAGGTTGAACATCTCCTGGACGAGCGAGCCCGGGTTGGCGTTGATCTTGTCGGCGAAGTCGGAGAGCGACGCGCCGCGGGAGAGCCGGATCTCCTGGCCCTGACCACGCGGAGCGCCGGAGCTCATCTGCGGGGCGGACAGGTTGTCAAACTCTTGACGACGCTGCTTCTTCGACTTCCGGCCACGGGTCGGCCGGCCACCGGGACGCCCGAAGGCACCCGCCGCACCGCCACCGCGACCACGGCCACCGGCGCCACCGGGACGACCCGGAGCACCCGAGCTGGCCGGACCACCGGTACCGCCGCCGGGGCCACCACGGTAGCCACCGCCACCGCCGGCACCGCCGCCACCACCGGGACGGAAACCGCCACCGCCACCGCCACCGGGACGGAAACCGCCACCGGCACCGGCACCGGGACCACCCGGACGGAAGCCACCGCCACCGCCACCGGGACCGCCACGACCCGCACCGGGACCACCGGGACGGCCAGCGCCGCCACCGGGACCACCGCGACCGGCACCACCGGGACCGGCGGGCCGCTGCGAGGGCATGGACGCCGGGCTGGGCCGAGGCGGCATCGAGGCCGGGCTCGGGCGCGGCGGCATGCCGGGCTGGTTGGGACGCGGCATCTGAGACGGCGACGGCCGCTGCGCGGCACCGCCGGAGACACCGAACGGGTTGTTACCCGGACCACGAGCCGGGGGACGCGGAGCGCCACCGGCCGGACCCGGACGGGGACCACCCTGGCCGGGCTGGTTGCCACCGGTGCGGCCGGCGGCCGGGGAACCCGGACGCGGAGCCATGCCACCGGGGCCGCCAGGACCGCCCGGACGCGGGCCACGCGGGCCGGCGTCGGTGGGGTTCTGCGGGCTGGGGCGACGCTCGGCATCCCGGGTGCGGGCTGCCGACGCGGCCTGGGCCGCCTTGACGGAGGCCTCCTGCTCGGCCTTCAGCGCCGAGGCGCGCGCCTCGGCGGCCGCCACCTCGATGTCGTGCGCGCTGGCCGGCTTGGCGACCGGGCCGGGCGTCGGGCCCGGACGGCCGGGCATGGCCGGCTTCGGCCGCACGAACGGACCGGGCGCCGGAGCGGCCGGGGACGTCGGAGCGGCAGACGTGCCCGGAGCGGGCGGCGGGCCGGGACGGCGCGGCGGACCGGGCCGGGCGCCGGACGGGCCGGGACGCGGAGCCCCGGACGGAGTGGCGACGCCACCGGACGAGGCGGAGTCGGACGCCGCAGCGGCCGGAGCCGCCGGAGCGTTGCCGCCGGCCTCGAGGGCGCCACGGAGCCGGCGAGCCACGGGGGCCTCGACGGTGCTCGATGCGGATTTAACGAACTCGCCCATGTCTTTCAATGTGGCGAGCACGGTCTTGCTGTCGACCCCGAGCTCTTTGGCGAGCTCGTGAACGCGGGCCTTGCCTGGCACTGCACTCCTCATCTCGAGGTCGTGCGAGCAGTACCCGCACTGACCTCACTCGTGCACTAGAAGCCTGGTCATTTCAGGGACTTCATCGAGTGCTCATCTGGGTCGTCCTACCTTGCTGGGACGTGACGGGGCTTTGACGCCTCGTCATCGGTGGTTCCGGACGGCACGGAGACCGTTCGGATGTGCTCGGCAAGCAATCCGGCGTCAGCAACACCGGTGAGACGCAACGCACGCCCGAAGGCGCGACGGCGCTCCGCCTGCGCGAAGCAGGCCGGATCGGGATGCACATGTGCTCCCCGGCCCGGCAGTCGGCGGTTTGGATCTGGCAGAAGCCTGAGGTCTCCCTCGGATCCTGCCGCGACGAACCGGAGTAATGAAGCGGCCGGTGCGCGGTTGCGGCAGCCGACGCAGGTTCGCGTCGGTCCGACCGAGGAGAAGTCTACCCCTCGATCGCGGCGACCGCGTATCCGGTCAGTTCCCCGCCTCGGCCGCATGACGGTCCGCGCTCGGAGCGGGTTCGTTGTCCGGCCGGATGTCGATGCGCCAACCGGTGAGCCGGGCGGCGAGCCGGGCGTTCTGACCTTCCCGTCCGATCGCCAGCGACAGCTGGAAATCTGGCACGGTCACCCGGGCCGTCCGGGTGGCCAGATCGACCACGTCGACCCGCAGCGCCTTGGCCGGCGACAGCGCGTTGCCGACGAACTGGGCCGGGTCGTCCGACCAGTCGATGATGTCGATCTTCTCGCCGTGCAGCTCGCTCATCACCGCGCGGACCCGCTGGCCCATCGGGCCGATGCAGGCGCCCTTGGCGTTCACGCCCTGGACCGTCGACTTCACCGCGATCTTCGTACGGTGACCTGACTCACGCGCGATCGCGGCGATCTCCACGGTCCCGTCGGCGATCTCCGGCACCTCGAGCGCGAACAGCTTCTTGACCAGCGCCGGGTGCGAGCGGGACAGGGTGATCTGCGGACCGCGGAACCCCTTGGCCACGTGCACCACGATGCAGCGCAGCCGGGAACCGTGCTCGTACGACTCGCCCGGGACCTGCTCGGACTGCGGCAGCACCGCCTCGACCTTGCCCAGGTCGACGATCACGATGCCCTTCTCGGCACGCGCGGCGTCGGCCTGCACCACACCGGTGATCAGATCACCGTCGCGGCCCGCGTACTCACCGAAGTGCTGCTCGTCGGTCGCCTCGCGGAGCCGCTGCAGGATGACCTGCTTGGCGGTCATCGCGGCGATCCGGCCGAAGTCGTGCGGGGTGTCGTCCCACTCGCGGACCAGCGTGCCGTCCGCGTCCAGCTCCTGCGCCAGCACCGAGGCGACGCCGGTCTTGCGGTTGATCTCCACCCGGGCGTGACTCTCCGGCCCGTCGGTGTGGCGGTACGCGGTGAGCAGCGCGGTCTCGATAGCCGAGATGATCGTCTCGAACGGGATCTCCCGCTCGCGCTCCAGGGCGCGCAGCGCCGCGAGGTCGATGTTCACTCCTCGCCCTCCCCTTCGTCTTCTATTTCGTCGGCTTCTTCGTCGGTGTCGTCTTCGTCGCCGAAATCGGCTTCGTCCAAGCGCTTGAACTCGATCTGGACCTTGCCCGAACCGAGGTCGGCCCAGGCCACCTCGCGCTCGGCGCCGTCCACGTCCAGCGTCACGCCGGTGTCGTCGGTGCGCAGCACCCGGCCGGTCAGGCCGTTCACCGCGACCAGGCGGCCGGTGTTCCGGCGCCAGTGCCGCGGCTCGGTCAGCGGCCGGTCCACACCGGGTGAGCCGACCTCCAGCTGATATTCCCCGGCCAGCAGCTCGCCGCCGGATTCGTCCGCGGCGTCCAGCACGGCAGAGATCTCCCGTGAGACGATCGCCACGTCGTCCAGACCGACCCCGCCGTCCGTGTCCACCAGCACCCGGACCACGAACCGGCGGCCGGCCCGGGTCAGGGTCAGGTCCTCCAGGTCGTACCCCGCCGCGGTGACCACCGGCTCGACCAGCGCGCGCAACTTGGCGCGGGCGGCGGTCAGGTCGATGCGCGGGGCGACCGGAGTGCTCCGGGTCTCCTGCTGGCCTCGCCTGCCATCCTGGCGACCACCGGGCCGGGCCCCGGCGCGACCACGCTGCGTCATCGGGCTCGACCTCTCACTAGTTATTACGCTGCCACGACTATATGCCGCCGGGCAGTTCGTGGCCCCGCGGCTGACGCAGAGCGTAACGTGCCGGCCCTCCGGAGCTGGCGTCGCCGCTGGAGAATCACCTGTTCCGCAGGTCAACGGCCCCGGACATCATCCTCCAAGGTGATGGTGTTGACTGGCTCGGTGCGGATGAGCGATTCAGGACACACCCGCCGCCGGGTGCTGGGTGCGAGCGGCGCCCTGGCCGGCCTGGTCACCCTGAGCGGTTGCGGCCTCTTCGACGACGATCCGGAGCCCGCCCCGGCCCCGGACGCGCTGCAGCCGCTGCTGGACGAGGCGCTGACGCTGGCCGCGGCACACACCCGGGTGGCGCTGGCCCAGCCCGCCCTGGCCGCGAAACTCACCCCCCTCGCCGAGGCGCACCGGGCGCACGCCGTGGAGCTGGCCCGGGTGATCGGCACCACCCTGCCGTCCGGTGGCGCGGCCCCCTCGGCCGCCACCACCGGCGCCGACACCGCGGCCGCGCTGCGCAAGTCCGAGCAGGCCGCGCAGAAGACCGCGGCCGCCGCCTGCCGCAGCGCTCCGGCCGAGCGGGCCGCGCTGGTCGGATCGATAGCGGCCGCTCGCGCCTCGCACGCGGAGGCGCTGCGCTAGTTTCCCGGACTGCGCTAGTTTCTCGAACGTGAAAGAGCAACTGGCCGGCGCGCTCGCCGCCGAGGAGGCGGCCATCTGGGCGTACGGGCTGATCGGTGTCCACCTGCGCGAGGGCTCCGAGCAGAACCAGGCCCGGGCCGCCGAGGACGAGCACCGGGTCCGCCGCGACGACCTGGTCGACCGGCTCGCTCGCCTGCAGGCGAGCACCGCGCCCACCCCGGCCGGCTACGAGCTGCCGTTCCCGGTCGAGGACCGGGCCTCGGCGCTGAAACTCGCCGTCCAGATCGAGGACGGGGTGGGTCAGGCCTGGCGGGTGGTGCTGCCGGTGACCGAGAACGCCGACCGGACCGAGGCGCTGTCCGCGCTGACCGACGCCGCGGTGCGCGCGACCAAGTGGCGGAAGCTCGCCAAGATCACCCCGCTGACCCTGATCTTTCCCGGTCGCCCGACCGCCTGAGGGCCGAGAATGGGACGGTGATCGACGGGATCGACGCCTCCTCGCCGCGTGCCGCGCTCGCCGTCCGGCTCTCGGACGCCGTCCGGTCCCGCTGGCCGGCCGACGTGCACGCCGTCGGGATCCGCGGCTCGCTCGCGCACGGTGACGACTCGGAGACCAGCGACGTCAACCTGGTCGTGCTCACCCTCCGCCCGCGGACCGGCCCGAAGTCGAGCCTGCGCAAGGTCGACGGCGTCCCGGTCGAGCTCGAGGTGCTGACCGCCGACGAGGCGCTGGCACAGGCCCGGCAGCTCACCCCGCGCTGGCCGCTGCTCGCCGACCGGTACATGACCGTCTATCCGCTGCACGATCCGACCGGCTGCTTCAAGGAGCACCGCGAGGCACACCAGGACCTGCTCGCCGAGGCCCGCCCGGCCGAGTTCACCCAGCTGGCCCGGCACAACTGGGCGATCGCGAACGGCGCCCGCCAGCGAGCGATCCGCCTGGCCCAGTGGCACGACACCGACGCCGCGCTCGTGATGATCGCCCAGGCCCGGGTCAACGCCGCCCTGGTCACCGGATTCCTCACCCGCACCTGGTTCCGCAACGCCGTGGACGCGGTGAAGCACACCGGCGTCGCCGCCGCCGACATGCAGGAGCTCGGCGCCATCCTCCGCTACCAGGCCGAGGAGCTGGCCGCTCGCGGCCGCCCGATCGACGGCACGCTCGGCGCCCTCTTCGACTGACCGCTGTCCGCTTCCGGTCAACCCACGATCAACCCCATGTGGTACGAGTACGGAGCGGCCCGCCGCAGGCTACGAGCCACGCCCCGGGCCGGTCTCGCGCCAGACCCGCTCACCCCCGGACCGCAGCGCGCCTCCCGGTTCCCCGGCTGGTCCTCAGGGGTGTCTCAACGGCGTTGAGACACCCCTGAGAGCCAGCCAACCCCCGCAAGGCGCGTCACGGCCCGGACCGGCCGCGGCCTCGCGCGAGGCCTCACGGGCGGGACGTGGCTCGTAGCCTGCGGACGTGCGCTCCGTGTCCGTACCACATCAGGTGTTGACGCCGATCAGGGTGCCGATGGCGAAGGTGGCGCCGGCGGCCAGGGCGCCGAGGACCAGCTGCCGGAGGCCGCCCAGCCACCAGGGGCGGGCGGTGAGACGGGAGATCAGCGCGCCCACGGCGAACAGGCCCAGGCCGCCGGCCGACAGCGCCACCCACAGGTTGTCGTAGCCGAGGATCAGGGTGAGCAGCGGGATCATCGCGCCCACCGCGAAGCAGACGAACGACGACGACGCCGCGGTCCACGGGCTGGGCAGCTCGTCCGGCACCACGCCCAGCTCCTCCTGGGCGTGCACCCGCAACGCCTGCTCCGGGTGGACCTTGAGCACCTCGGCGACCTGACGGGCCAGCTCGGGTGGCAGGCCACGGGCGGTCCACACCTCGACCAGCTCGTCCGCCTCGCCCTCCGGGTTGACCCGCAGCTCGTGGAGTTCCTTGTCGAGCTCCGCGGCGATCTGCTCGTTCTGGGTGCGGACGCTGGTCCACTCGCCGATGCCCATCGAGATCGCGCCGGCGACCAGGCCGGCCACCCCGGTCAGCACCAGCAGGTGCCGGTCGGTGCTGGCGCCGCCCACGCCGGCGATCAGCGCGATGTTGGTGACCAGGCCGTCCATCGCGCCGAACGTGGCAGCGCGCAGCCAGCCGCCGGAGACGTCGGCGTGGTGGTGCTCGGCGACCGCGGTCACGGCAGGGTCAGGATCTCGGACCCCTCCTCGGTCACCACCAGGGTGTGCTCGAACTGGGCGGTCCACTTGCGGTCCTTGGTGACCACCGTCCAGTTGTCCTTCCAGACGTCGTACTCATACGTGCCGAGGGTGATCATCGGCTCGATGGTGAACGTCATGCCCGGCTCCATCACGGTTTCCAGACGCGGGTTGTCGTAGTGCGGGATGTAGAGGCCGGAGTGGAACGTCTCGCCGATGCCGTGGCCGGTGAAGTCGCGGACCACTCCGTAGCCGAACCGGCGGGCGTACGCCTCGATCACCCGCCCGATCGCGTTGATCGGCCGGCCCGGCGCGACCGCGCGGATGCCGCGCATCATCGCCTCGTGGGTCCGCTCGACCAGCAGCCGGGCCTCCTCGCTGACGTCGCCGACGCAGAACGTGGCGTCGGTGTCGCCGTGCACCCCGTTCAGATAGGCCGTGACGTCGACGTTGATGATGTCGCCGTCCTCGAGCACCGTGGTGTCCGGGATACCGTGGCAGATCACCTCGTTCAGCGAGGTGCAGCAGGACTTCGGGAAGCCCTTGTAGCCCAGGGTCGACGGGTACGCCCCGTGGTCCAGGATGAACTCGTGCACCACCCGGTCGATCTCGTCGGTGGTCACACCCGGCTTGCAGTGCTCACCGGCCAGCTGGGTGGCCTGCGCGGCGATCCGCCCGGCGATCCGCATCTTCTCGATCGTCTCGGGGGTCTGCACGTGGGAGCCGCGCCACTCCTTCGGGCGCTTCTTGCCGACGTACTCCGGGCGGACGATGGTGGCCGGGACCGATCGCTCACGCGACTGCTTACCCGGCACGAGAGGCGCACGTACGGTCATGCACACAGCCTATCCGCCGCCCGGGGCCTCGTTCGGTGGTGTCCTTGCCGCTCCCAGCACGCTGTGAAATCGTGTAATCGTGGATCAAGAGGGCGAGGACCCGACATTCTCGGCGACCGGCGTGGTCACCGGCGACCGGGTCACCGTGACCGTGACCGGTGAGGTGGACATGGCCACCGCGGACGCCCTCTTCCAGGCCGCCACCCCGGCCCGGATCACCGGCGCGACGATCGACCTGCGGGCCGTGTCGTTCTTCGACTCGGCCGCCATCCACACCCTGGTCCGGCTCGCCGAGGTCTACCCGGGGACGTTCGAGGTGTTCCCGTCCGACCGGGTCCGCCGGGTGCTGGACATCTCCGGCCTCGGTGAGCAGCCCTGGCTCAGGCCGGCGCAGACAGATCAGCCCGGCTGATCGGCCTTCGCAAGGTCACCGCGGTGCCCTCCGCGGAGCGGTGCACGGACAGCTCGGTCAGCGCGCCGATCAGCGCCAGCCCGCGCCCGCGGAAGCCGGCGTCGGTGGCCGGCCGCCACCGCCCGGTGTCCCGGACGATCACGATGATCGCGTCCGGCTCCACCGACGCCTCCACGACGATCACCGGTTCGGCCGGGTCGATCGGGTGCTCGATCGCGTTCGCCGCGGCCTCGGAGACCGCCACGATCAGGTCGAACAGGTCCGCCTCCGGGACCGCGTGCGCGGTCAGGAAGTCCTCCAGCCGCTTGCGGACCACGCTGAGCCGGGTCGGGTCGGAGGGCAGCCGCATGACGAACTCACGGGGCTCGGTCGCCTCCAGCGCGATCATCGCGATGTCGTCCCGCCTCTCCTGTCGGGTGGCCTTGGCCAGTAGTGCGTCCAGCAGATCTTCGACGTGCTCGGTGGGCGCCGCCGCGTCCGTGGTCAGCTCGGCCAGGCCGGCGTCGATGCCCTGCCTGCGGTCCTCGACCAGCCCGTCGGTGTAGAGCAGCAGCCGGTCGCCCGGAGTGAGCTGCGCCGTCCTGGTCGGGTAGGTCACGTGGCCGAGCGCGCCGATCGGCGGGCCGAGCGCGCTGGTGTAGACGAACACGCCCGGCTCGCCGCGAGTGATCCGGATCGGCGGCGGGTGGCCGGCCGAGGAGTACCGGATCACCCCGGTCCGTGGATCGAACCGTACACAGAGCACTGTCGCGAACTGCCGCCGGCCGAGCGTGTCCACCAGGCGGTTGAGGCGGCTCAGGGCCGCTCCGCAATCAAAACCTTCGAGTACGTACGCCCGGAGCGCGTTGCGCAGCTGGCCCATCGCGGCGGCGGCCTGCACGCCCTTGCCGACCACGTCGCCGATGACCAGGAAGAGCCCGCCGTCCGGGGCGGCGATCACGTCGTACCAGTCGCCGCCGACCCGGGCCTCGCTGCTGCCCGCGACGTACCGGCTGGCCACCACGGCGCCGGGGACCCGGGGCAGGGACTGCGGGAGCAGGCTGTGCTGCAGGGTGCTGGCGATCCGGTGTTCGCTCTCGTAGAGCCGGGCGTTGGCCAGCCGCAACCCGATCAGCCGGGCCAGCTGGGTGAGCACCATCGGCTCGACCGGCCCGTCCGGCCCGGACCAGACCCGCAGCTCACCGAGGGACACCCCGGCGGTGTCCGGCAGGGGCAGCACCAGGTCCGGTTCATCACCCACCTCGGCGCCGGCGTCCCGTTCGGCGTGCGCGTCCGGGCCGGCGGCCAGCACCACCCGGCCGGCCGAGGTCATCGCCAGCGCGTGCCGGGCGGCCAGGTCGAGCACCTCGGCGGTGCCGGCCACCGCGTTCAGCGCCACGGCCGCGTCGACGAGGCCGCGCAGCCGGTTGACCGTCTCCCGGCGCAGCTGGCCGAGTTCCAGGTTGGCCCGGACCCGCGCGGTCAGCTCCCGGGTGGAGAACGGTTTGACCAGGTAGTCGTCGGCGCCGGCGGCCAGGCCCTCGACCGCGGACTCCTCGCCGGCCCGGGCCGAGAGCACCACGATCGGCACGTCCCGGGTGCGCTGGTCGGCGCGGAGCGCGGCGATCAGCGCGAAGCCGTCCAGCCCGGGCATCATCACGTCCGTCAGCACCAGGTCGAACGGCCGTTCCCTGGCCAGCGCCAGGGCGGACTCGCCGTCCACCGCGCCGACCACCTCCCAGTACGGGCTGAGCAGCCGGGTCACGTGCTCGCGCAGGTCGGCGTTGTCGTCGGCGAGCAGGATCCGCCCACCGTGGCGGTCCGAAGCCGGCCGAGTCCCTGGTTCGTCCTCGTCGCCGCGGTCCGGCGCCGGGCGGGCCGCGGGTTCGCCGTCGCCGGCCCACCAGGCGGCCTCGTCGACCCAGAGGCGTGAGTCGGCGCCGGCCGTCACCGGGGCCGGGTCGTCGTCGATCCGCTCGGCCGGCAGGTGCGCGGCGCCGAACGGGATCCGGACCGTGAACTCGCTGCCGACGCCGAGCTCGCTGTGTACCTCGACCGACCCGCCGTGCAGCTCGGCCAGCTCGCGGACCAGTGCCAGCCCGATGCCGGTGCCCTCGTGGCTGCGCGACCAGGCGCCGGTGACCCGGTGGAACCGGTCGAACAGCAGGGGCTGCTCACTCGCCGGGATGCCGACACCGGTGTCCCGGACGCAGAGTTCGGCGTGGCTGCCGGTCACCCCGACACGGACGTCGACCCGTCCCTCGCGGGTGAACTTCACCGCGTTCGAGAGCAGGTTGAAGACGATCTTCTCCCACAGTTCGTGGTCCACGTGTACTCGTACGGGGGACGACGGCGTCTCGATCACCAGCTCCAGCCCGGCCCGGTCGGTGGCCGGCCGGAACGCGGTGGCCAGCCGCGCGGTGTGCCCGGCCAGATCGGTGGGCCGGTAGACCGCGCGCATCCGCCCGGACTCCAGCCGGGAGAAGTCCAGCACCGTGTTGACCAGCTTGAGCAGGCGCAAGCCGTTGCGGTGCACCGGGAGCAGCCGGTCGCGCAGCACGGGCGTGGTGTCCGGCGCGTCGAGCAGATCCTCCAGCGGCCCCAGGATCAGGGTCAGCGGGGTACGGAACTCGTGGCTGACGTTCGAGAAAAAGTCGATCTTGGACTGGTCCAGCGCGGCCAGCTCGGCGGCCCGGCGGCGCTCCTGCGCGTAGGCCCGGGCGGTGGCCACCGCCTGGGAGATCTGCGCCGCGGCCAGGTCGAGGAAGTCGCGGTAGTCGCCCTCCAGCCGCAGGAACCGGCTCACCCCGACGACCACCGCGCCGACCGTCTCCGCGCCGGCGCCGATCGGCAGCACCAGCGCCTCGTCGGCGGCCCCGGCGGCCGGCTCGGTCACCTCGGCGAGCGGCACCCGGCCCGGGCGACCGCTGGCGATCACCGCACGGATCGCCGGGTGCGCGCCCTGCCCGTCCAGCACCACGGCGGCGAACGGCACGTCGTTGGCGTTCTCGCCGAGCACCGCGGCGGCCTCGGCGGCCAGCGCGGCCGGGTCGGGCGAGCCGGCCAGGCGACGGCCCAGCGCGGAGAGGGTCCGCACCCGCCGCTCCCCCAGCACCCGGCCGGTGGTCTCGGCGACGATGCAGCTGATCCCGGTGATCGAGCCGTCCGCGCCCCGGATCGGGTCGTACGAGATGTCGAAGTACGTCTCCTCCAGGAAGCCGTACCGTTCCAGCATGAAGAGCAGGTCGCCGGCGTAGAACGCCTCGTCGGCGTCGTGCACCCGGCGGAACAGGTCGTGGATCATCTCCCAGGCCTCGGCCCACATCTCGGCGCCGGGACGGCCGAGGTGCTCCGGGTGCTTGCTGCCGGTCACCGGGATGTACCCGTCGTTGTAGAACACCGCGTGCTCGGGGCCCCAGAAGATGCAGATCTGCGCGCGGGAGGCGAGCGCCGTGATCACCGCACCGGCCAGCTCCGGCGGCCAGGTGGACGGGTCACCGGCCGGCGACGTGGACCAGTCCAGGGTGGCCATCCGGCGGCCCATCTCGCCGCCGCGCTCGAACGCGACGCGCAACCGGGCCGGCAGGGCACCCATCGAAGCCTCCGCGGGGGTTCGGTTGACCGGAAAGTCCGGCTCCCGACGCACGTTAACATCGGGTCGCCCGGCACGCTCAGCCGAAGATCGGCAACCCGTCGATGCTGGCGCCGTTCTTCACCCGACGGTACTCGGCGAGGGCCTCGTCGTCGCGGCGCTCGTGGGCGCGGATGAGCAGATCCCGATCGCCCTCGTACGCCATCAGCGGCACCGAGTATCCGCAGGAGTCACTGACCCGGTCGACCGCGACGTCGATGATCGACCGGCCGCCGTGGGTGTCCTCGGCCGCGCCGAACAGCGGCAGCATCGCGGCGTACTCCGGATCGGTGACCGGGATCGCCCGGCCGGCGCCGTGCAGCCGGACGATGTTCGGCGGGCCCTGGAAGGCGCAGAACATCAGCGTGATCCGGCCGTTCTCCCGCAGGTGCGCGATGGTCTCCGCGCCGCTGCCGTGGAAGTCGAGGTACGCCACCCGGTGCTCGCCGAGGATGGCGAACGTGCCGGTCATCCCCTTGGGTGAGACGTTGACCCGGCCGCCGTCGCCGGACGGCGCGGTCGCCACGAAGAACATCTGCTGGGCCGCGATGAAGTCCCGCAGCCGCCCGTTGATCCCCTCATGCACCTTCATGCCCGCCATGCTGCCCGGTGCGGCGCCGCCCGGCGACCCGGTATCCCGCTATACGGCCGCCGGGACCTCGCCCGGCACCGGCGCGACCCGGTCGGCCGGCCCGGCCCGGTTCACCAGCGCGGCCTGGACCAGCGCGGCGAAGACCCGCAGGTCGGTGGTGCGTTCCGGGTGCCACTGCACGCCCAGCGCGAAGCCCCGCCCGGGATGCTCGATGATCTCCACGACCCGGTCGTCCGGGCACCAGCCGGTGGCCACGAACTCACCCGGGTCGGCCACCGCCTGGTGGTGGAACGAGTTCACCGAGGTACGCCGGCCGAGCAGGTCGCAGGCCAGGCTGCCGGGGGTGGTCACCACGTCGTGCCGGCCGTAGTCGCCGGCGCTCGCGGCCAGCGGGTCGGTGCCGGCGTGGGCCCGGTGCCGGTCGTGGTTGATCAGGTCGGGCAGGTGCTGGTGCAGCGCGCCGCCGGTGGCCACCGCCATCACCTGCAGTCCGCGGCACACCCCGAGCACCGGCAGGTCGGCGGCGAGCGCGGCGCGCATCAGCATCAGCTCGGCCGCGTCGCGCACCGCGTCCACCTCGGTCTCCGGGTGCGGCACGGCGCCGTAGTGCGCCGGGTCGACGTCGCCGCCGCCGGTGAACACGATGCCGTCGAGGCACTCCAGCACGTCGGTGCCGGGGTCGTCCGGCGTGATCAGCAACGCCCGGCCGCCCGTCGCGTGCACCGCCTTGACGTAGGTCATCGGCAGCATGCCGGCCATCATGTCGTTGCGGCCGAACCGCACGTGCTGGGCGTACGAGGTGAGGCCGATCATCGGTCTGCGCATCAGGGTGGTGCCCTCCTCAGATCCGTTCCGCCGCCGCCCCCACCAGAGCTCCGAAGAGCCGCCGGTCCCGGCGCACCTCGGGGTGCCACTGCACGCCGAGCACGAACCGCCGCTCCGGGTCCTCGACCGCCTCGGGCAGGCCGTCCTCGGCCCGTCCGGTGACGGTCAGGGTCCCGGGATCGGAGACGCCCTGGTGGTGGAAGCAGTTGATGGTCACGTCCGCACCCATCAGTCCGGCGATCCGGCTGCCGGGGGTGAAGACGGCGTCATGGTCGCTGTAGACCCCGGGAGCGACCCGGTGCCGTTCGTGGCCGAGCACGTCCGGCAGGTGCTGGTGCAGGGTGCCGCCGGACGCCGCGACGAGCAGCTGCATGCCACGGCAGACGCCGAGGACCGGCAGGTCACGGTCCAGGGCGGCGCGCAGCAGCGGCATCTCGGCGGCGTCCCGGTCGGGATGGGTGACGGTGTGCGGGCCGGGTTCGGCGCCGTACAGCTCCGGGCCGATGTCCGGGCCGCCGGAGACCACCAGGCCGTCCAGCATCCGGAGCACGTCGGTGTCCAGGTCGTCCGGGGGCAGCAGCACCACCCGGCCGCCGGCCTCGGTGACCGCGGCGGTGTAGTCGTACGGGATCAGGGTGGTCGGGAGATCGCGCCACACGCCCCACGAGGCGGGCATCACATATGTCGTCATCCCGATGATCGGACGCATCGCACCACCGTAGTCACGCCGCGGCCGGATGCCCCGTACAGGCGCGCGGCGCCGGAGATCCGGCGCCGCGCCACGGGCCCCTTCCGACCTGCCTCAGACGGGGAGCAAGACCCGCCTGAACAGGGATTCGACCCCTGTACTGGGGATCTCGTGCCCGCACCGAGGGGTGCCTAAACGTTTACAGCGGAGTTACATACGCGCCGGTGATGCCGCCGTCGACGACGAACTGGGACGCGGTCATGAACGAGGCGTCGTCGCTGGCCAGGAACGCCACCGCGGCGGCGATCTCGGCCGGCTCGGCGAACCGGCCCATCGGCACGTGCACCAGCCGCCGGGCGGCCCGCTCCGGGTCCTTGGCGAACAGGTCCATCAGCAGCGGGGTGGCCACCGGGCCGGGGCAGAGCGCGTTGATCCGGATGCCCTCCCGGGCGAACTGCACGCCCAGCTCCCGGGTCATCGCCAGCACCCCGCCCTTGCTCGCGGTGTACGCGATCTGCGACGTCGCCGCGCCGAGCAGCGCCACGAACGAGGCGGTGTTGATGATCGAGCCCTTGCCCTGCCGCTGCATGTGCGGGATCGCGTACTTGCAGCAGAAGAAGACCGACGTGGTGTTGACCCGGAGCACGCGTTCCCACGCCTCGATGCCGGTGACCAGGATCGAGTCGTCGTCGGGCGGCGAGATGCCGGCGTTGTTGAACGCGATGTCCACCCGCCCGTGCCGCTCGGCGACCCCGTCGAAGAGCGCCTTGACCTGCTCCTCGTCGCTCACGTCGCAGGCCACGAACTCGCCGCCCACCTCCTCGGCGATGGCCTTGCCCGCATCCGCGGAGATGTCGACGCAGACCACGAAAGCGCCCTCGGCGGCGAACCGCCGGGCAGTCGCCAGCCCGATTCCACTGCCGGCGCCGGTGATCACGGCGACCCGGTCCTGAAGACGCTCCACTCAAGCTCCCATCGAAATGAACACGTTCTTGACATCGGTGAACGACAGCAGCGCGTCCGGACCCAGTTCGCGGCCGAGGCCGGACTGCTTCATCCCGCCGAACGGGGTCCAGTACCGCACCGACGAGTTGCTGTTGACACTCAGCGCGCCGGTCTCCACCGCACGGGAGACCCGCAGCGCCCGGCCCACGTCGCGGGTCCAGATCGAGCCGGAGAGGCCGTACTCGGAGTCGTTGGCGAGCCGGATCGCCTCGGCCTCGTCGCGGAACGGCAGCACGCTGACGACCGGGCCGAAGATCTCCTCGCGCCAGTGCCGGTCCTCCGTGGAGCCGGCCAGCAGCACCGTGGGCGGGAACCAGAAGCCGTCGCCGGTCGGGGCGTCACCCCGGAAAGCCACATCGGCCTCGGCGACAAACCCCGTCACCGTCTCCCGCTGACCGGAAGAGATCAGCGGGCCCATGTCCGACTTCTCGTCCGACGGGTCCAACACCCGGAATTTCGTGACGGAGGACTCGAACAGGGCGAGGAACTTGTCGTACACCGAAGCCTCGACCAGCAACCGCGAGCGGGCGCAGCAGTCCTGACCCGCGTTGTCGAAGACCGCGCCGGGCGCGGCCGCTGCCGCGGCCTCGAGGTCGGCGTCCGCGAAGACGATGTTGGCGCTCTTGCCGCCCAGCTCCAGCGTCACCCGCTTCACCTGGTCCGCACAGCCCGCCATGATCGACTTGCCCACCTCGGTGGAGCCGGTGAAGCAGACCTTGCGGACCGCCGGGTGGGTGACGAACCGCTGCCCCACCACGCTGCCCTTGCCCGGCAGCACCTGGAAGACGTGCTCCGGCAGGCCGGCCTCGAGGGCCAGCTCGCCGAGCCGGATCGCGGTCAGCGGGGTGAGTTCGGCCGGCTTGAGCACCACCGTGTTGCCGGCCGCCAGCGCCGGCACGAAACCCCAGCCGGCGATCGGCATCGGGAAGTTCCACGGCACGATGATCCCGACCACGCCGAGCGGCTCGTGGAACGTCACGTCGATGCCGCCGGCCACCGGGATCTGCCGGCCGGACAGCCGTTCCGGCGCGCCGGCGTAGTAGTTCAGCACGTCCCGGACGTTGCCCGCCTCCCAGCGCGCGTTGCCGATGGTGTGCCCGGCGTTGCGCACCTCCAGCTGTGCCAGCTCCTCCAGGTGGTCCTCGACCACCTGGGCGAAGCGTCGCAGCAGCCGCGCCCGGTCGCCGGGCGCGACCGCGCGCCAGGACGCGAAAGCTTGCTGGGCACGCTCGATCGCCGCGTCGGTCCCGGCCAGATCCAGCGACGGTACGGTCGTGAAGGCCGCACCCGTCGCCGGGTTGATCACCTCAGTAGTCCCCACGCCGAGATCCTTCCACGCGCCGTGTGAAGTTTCGGCGCCCAGCGCACCGAAACTTCACACACTCACCCCGCCCCCACCTTGCGTGTGAAGTTCAGGCGCGCAGCGCACCGAAACTTCACACGCTCGCCCCGCCCCCACGTTGCGTGGGGAGTTCGGGCGCGGAGCGCACCGAAACTTCACACGCTGGCCGGGGTCAGAGGCGTTCGAAGCCGCGGCGCAGCTCCCAATCGGTGACCGCGGCGTCGAAAGCGGCCAGCTCCACCTGTCCCATGTTGGCGTAGTGGGCGACCACGTCCGCCCCGAACGCCGCTTCCGCCACCGAGCTGGACGTCCACAACCCGGTCGCCTCCCGCAGCGTCGTCGGCACCCGCTCCGCGTCCGGATCCCCGTAGGCGTTGCCGGCGAACTCCGCCTCCAGCGACAGCCCGTTCTCGATCCCGTGCAGGGCGCCGGCCACCAGCGCCGCAATCGCCAGGTACGGGTTCACGTCCCCGCCCGGCACCCGGTTCTCCACCCGCATGCCCTCGCCGTGCCCGGCGATCCGCAGCGCGCAGGTCCGGTTGTCCACGCCCCAGCGCAGCGCGGTCGGCGCGAACGAACCCGGCTGGTACCGCTTGTACGAGTTGACGTTCGGCGCGAACAGCAGGCTGAACTCGCGCATGGTGGCGAGCAGCCCGGCGAGCACCTGCTGACCGATCTCACTGAGGTGGGCCGGCCCGTCGCCGAGCATCGCCGACCGGCCGTCCTCGCCGCGCAGCGAGAAGTGGATGTGGCAGGAGTTGCCCTCCCGCTCGTTCGGCTTGGCCATGAAGGTCAGCGCCATCCCCTCCTGGGCGGCGATCTCCTTCGCGCCGTTCTTGTAGATCACGTGGTTGTCGGCCGCGGTGAGCGCGTCGGCGTACTTGAACGCGATCTCGTGCTGACCGAAGTTGCACTCGCCCTTGGCGCTCTCCGGGAGCAGGCCGGCGCCGTACATGTCGTTGCGGATCCGGCGCAGCAGCGGCTCGACCCGGGCGGTGCCGAGCAGCGAGTAGTCCACGTTGTACTGGTTGGCCGGGGTGAGGTCCCGGTACCGCTTGCTGAACGCCTGCTCGTAGGTGTCCCGGTAGAGCACGAACTCCAGCTCGGTACCGGCGAACGCGGTCAGGCCGTGCGCCGCCAGCCGGTCCAGCTGGCGGCGCAGGATCTGCCGCGGGGAGGGCCGGACCGGTTCGCCCGCGGTGTCGTGCAGGTCGGCGAGGACCATCGCGGTGCCCGGCTGCCACGGCACCCGCCGCAGCGTGTCGAAGTCCGGCCGCATCACGAAGTCGCCGTACCCGGTGGACCAGGAGGACATCTCGTACCCGTCGACGGTGTTCATGTCGACGTCCACGGCCAGCAGGTAATTGCAGCCCTCGCTGCCGCCGCTGACCACCTCGTCCATGAAGTACCGGCCGTGCAGCCGTTTGCCCTGCAACCGCCCCTGCATGTCGGTGAGCGCGAGCAGCACGGTGTCGATCGATCCGTTGCCGACCGCTACGTCGAGGTCCTCGAGATCCATGGTCCAGTCCTATCAGTCGTTGGGCGTCGGCAGGGTGGGCTCGCCATGTGCCGCCTGCGGCTCTTCCATCAGCCGTCAGCAGCCGGCATGGTCGGCTCACCGTGTGCTGCCGCGTCCAGGAGGTTCGACTTGGGCCCGGTGAACCACTCGCGGGCACTCGCGAACCACCAGATCGTCGCCCCGCCGAGCACCACGACCACCGCGACGATCGTGTAGTTGAAGTTCGCCGCGGTGACCGGGCCACTGACCGGAAGCACGAACAGCACACAGATGACGATTACCCAGACGATCGACGCCCACCCGATCGGGGCGCTCCACTTTCCGAGGTTCCACGGACCGGGCTGGAAGTCCGGGAGGCGGCGGCGCAGGAAGACCGGTCCGACGTACGCGATGTAGAGGCCGATCACCGCGATCGAGGTGGCCGCCGCGTACGCCGTGGTGCTCCACAGCGACGGCAGCACCAGGAGCGTGGAGAGCGTCACGCACAGCCAGATCGAGTTGGTGGGCGTGCCGGTGCGCGGGTTGACCTGCTTCCACAGCCGGGAACCGGGCAGCGCGCCGTCGCGGGCGAACGCGTACGACATCCGGGAGTTCGCGGTGACCGAGGCCATCCCGCAGAACCACTGCGCGACCATGCAGATGAAGAGCAGGAACACCCCGACGTTGTGGCCGGCCGCGTCGATGAAGATCTGGGCCGGCGGCAGTGCCAGCGCGGTGGTCCGTTCGGCCTCGTAGTCCTGGATGGACCAGGTGATCGCGAACAGCAGCACGAACCCGGCGATCACCGAGACCACCACGGACATCACGATGCCGCGGGGCGCCGCGTTCGCCGCGTCGTGGGTCTCCTCGGCGACGTGCGCCGAGGCGTCGTACCCGGTGTAGGTGTACTGCGCCATCAACAGTCCGATCAGGACGGCGTAGACGCTCGCGCCGGCGAACCCGAACCCGGTCGAGTTCTTCACCTCGAAGAACACCTCGGAGATCGGCTTGTGCTGGTCCGGCAGCACGGCCAGCAGCACGACGATCACCGCGACGCCGACCAGGTGCCACCAGGCGCTGACGTCGGAGAGCACCCGGACCAGGTTCACGCCGAACGTGTTCAGCAGCCCGTGCACCACGATGATGACCAGGAAGATCAGGAAGGTCCGGCCCGGGGTGACCTCCATGTCGAAGGTCAGGCTCAGGAACGCCGAGGTGGTGATCGCCGCCCCGAAGTCGATCGCCGCGGTGACCGCGACCTCGCCGAGGAAGTTGAACCAGCCGATGAACCAGGCCCACGCGGCCTTGTTCCGCTTGGCCAGCGCGGCGGCCCACCAGTAGAGCGCGCCGGCGGTCGGATACGCCGAACAGACCTCGGCCATCGCGAGCGCCACCAGGGTGACCATGATGCCGACGAAGAGCCAGCCCAGGGTGATCGCCAGCGGCCCGCCGGCGTTCATCGCGATCCCGTACGAGGTGATCGCCCCGGCCAGAACCGAAATGATCGAGAAGGAGACGGCAAAGTTGGAGAAGCCGGACAACCGGCGGTGAAGTTCCTGTTTGTACCCGAGTTGGGCGAGACGCTCCTCATCGGTACTGCTGCTGACGGCGGCTGGTTCAGTGCTCATGCGCGAGCTCCCTTGCCGAAAGGTGTGACCTGAGCCACGGGTTCCGTGATGATCGCTCCGCTGTGTTACGGCCGTCAATGATCAGCGTTAACAACATTGCCGGTTGTCCTGCACGGTGCGAACCTTCGCCATCCGGATCGGGCTTGACCCTGACGCAGCGTCAACCCACCAACGGGGCTGCGCGAGCACGGCTGGGCACGGTGGACACGAGGGGAGCGGCTCCCGGAGTGACCCGGACGCCGCTCCGGTCGTACCGTAAGAAATCAGGCCTTGCGCAGCGCGGCCATGAACGAGGTCTTGACCTGGGTCCGCAGCAGCGACCCGGAGTAGACCCGGGCCCCGACGCCCAGCAGCACCACCGTCGTGGCGACCAGCAGCACCAGCGCCGCCACCGGCTCCCACAGCGCCACGTCCCCGTCGAACAGCCGGACCGGCATGGCGATCGGCGACGAGAACGGCACGAACGACAGCACCTTCATCGCCAGCCCGTCGTGCGGAACGCTGAGCACCGCGAAGAACGGGATCAGCACCAGCATCTGCACCGGCATCGTGGTGCTGGCCAGCTCCTCCTGCCGGGAGGCGAGCGCGCCCACCCCGGCCCACAGCGAGGCCAGCATCACGAAGCCGAGGGCGAAGAACGGCAGGAACCAGCCGACCGCCGGTGCGACCGCACTGAGCAGGCCGGGCGCCGTTTCGGTGACGGTCATGCCGACGATCGCGACCAGGCCGAGCAGCGCCACCTGGGCGAAGGCCAGCGCGGTCAGCGCGGCCACCTTGCCGGCCAGCAGCGCCCGGACCGGCACGCTGGCGACCAGGATCTCGACGATCCGGGTCTGCTTCTCCTCGACCACGCTCTGCGCGATCTGCATGCCGAAGGTGAACGAGGTGAAGAAGAACAACATCGCGAACGCCAGCGGCACCACGATGGCCGCGACCGGGTTGACGTCGCTGGGGTCGAGCAGCCGGACCTGCGGTTCGGTGCTGAGCGCCCGCACCACGTCGTCCGGGTCCTCGTCCAGCCCGATCACCTCCGGGCCGGGCAGCACCGCCGCGTCGACCTCGCCGTCGCGCACCAGCTGCTCGGCGGTCGCGGCGTCCGGCACCAGCCGGGCCTCCAGGCCCTGCTCCCGCAGCACGCTGACCGTGGCGCTGTCGGTGACCGCGACCTTGGTGGGTCCGCCGTCGAGCAGCGCCGGCAGCAGCATCGACGCGAGCACGATGAGCAGGAAGACCGCGGTGCTCCAGAGAAAGGCCTTGTCGCGCAGCTTGACCCGGATCTCCCGGGCCGCGACCAGCTTGGCGGCTTCGAACGTGGTCACTGGATCACCTCTCGGAAGATCTCGGCCAGCGAGGGGCGGACCGGGCCGAACGCGTGCACCGGGCCCCGGGCCAGGGCGGACCGCAGCACCTGCTGGTCCTCGGCGCCGTCACCCAGGTCGAAGACCGCGGTCCGGCCGTCCAGGTCGACCAGGGAGACACCGGGTTCGTCGCGCAGCCAGCCGGCGTCGCCACCGACCTCGATCCGGAACCGCGGCAGGGTGTACTGGTCGCGCAGCCCGGCGCGGTCGCCGGCCGCCCGGATCGTGCCGTCCGCAATGATCACCAGGTCGTCGCAGAGCCGTTCCACCAGGTCGAGCTGGTGGCTGGAGAAGAGCACCGCGGCGCCGGCGGCGGCCCGCTCGCGCAGCACGCCGAGCACGTTCTCGACGGCCAGCGGGTCGAGCCCGGAGAACGGCTCGTCCAGCACCAGCAGCTCCGGGTCGTGCACCAGCGCGGCGGCGATCTGCGCCCGCTGCTGGTTGCCCAGCGACAGCTTCTGCACGTGGTCGTCGGCGCGTTCGCCCAGCTCCAGCCGGTCCAGCAGGACCAGGGTGCGCTTGCGGGCCTCGGCGGCGCTCAGCCCGTGCAGCCGGCCCAGGTAGACGACCTGCTCCAGCACGCTCATCTTCGGGTAGAGGCCGCGCTCCTCCGGCATGTAACCGAAGCGGTGGCGGATCTCCCGGGTCAGCGGCTCGCCCTGCCAGGTCACCGTGCCACGGTCGGCGGCGAGGACCCCAAGGATGATCCGCATGGTGGTGGTCTTGCCGGCGCCGTTGGCGCCGACGAATCCGGTCAGCCGACCGGTCGTCACGGTGAACGACACATCCTTGAGGACCTGCCGGTCACCGAACGACCTGTCGACCGCGTCGACGGTGAGGACGGTGTTCATGCCGTAGACGCTAGGCGTCACGACCGCCCGCGGCGTCCGGCTCCCGGCGGAGGGCTGCGGGTCATCCCTGCGACGGACGCACGACCCCCATCTCGTACGCGAGGACGACCGCCTGGGTCCGATCCCGGGCGCCCATCTTCATCAGCACCCGGCTCACGTGCGTCTTCACCGTGGTCTCGCCCAGGTGCAACGCCGTGGCGATCTCCGCGTTCGTCGCGCCGCCGGCCAGCTCGACGAGCACCTCGTGCTCCCGCGGGGTCAGCTCGCCGAGGCGGACGCCCGGTTCCGGGGTGCGCTGCCGGGGCGCGCTGAACTCGGCGATCACCCGGCGGGTCACCGCCGGGGCGAGCAGCGCGTCACCGGCGGCCAGCACCCGGACCGCCTCGGTCAGCGCCTCCGGTGTGCCGTTCTTCAGCAGGAACCCGCTCGCGCCGGCCTGCAACGCCTCGAACAGGTAGTCGTCCCGGTCGAAGGTGGTCAGGATCAACACCGACGGACCACCGGCGGCGGCGATGCGGCGGGTCGCCTCCAGGCCGTTCATCTCCGGCATTTCCACATCCATCAGTACGACGTGAGGACGCAGCCGCAGCGCCATCTCGACCGCGGTGACCCCGTCGGCGGCCTCACCGACCACGGTGATGTCGTCCTCCAACTCGAGGATGACCCGGAACCCGGACCGGACCAGCCGGTGGTCGTCCGCAAGGAGGACCTCGATGCTCACGCTGTGCCAGCCTTCGGCATGCTCTCGTGGCCCTCGCCTGCGAGACCGTCGTTCGGCGCGGCGCGGTGCCGCTCGGTGCAGTCGATCATGCCGTGCTCCCGACGGTCGACGACGAATACGGCAGACGGACCCTGACCCGGAATCCACCGGTGCTGCGGCGGCCGGCTTCCAGGGTGCCGTCGTGCACGGTGACCCGTTCCCGCATCCCGATCAGCCCCATCCCGCTGCTCCCCGCGCCGGTGCCGCCCCGGCCGTCGTCGGCGACGTCCAGCTCCAGCTCGCCGGCGAGGTACCGCACGCGGATGTCGAGGGTGCCGGCCTGCGCGTGCTTGAGGGTATTGGTGACCGACTCCTGCACGATCCGGTAGGCCGCCTGGGACAGCGAATCGGGCAGCGCGGCCGGCTCACCGTACGTACCGAAATGAACCTCGAGACCCGCCTCCCGGGCCCGATCGGCGATCTCCTCGATCCGGTCGATCCCGGCGACCGGCCCCTCCACCGCGACCGGCGTGCTGGCCCGCAGCGCGCCCAGCATCCGGCGCAACTCGTCGACGGCGGTCCGCGCGCCGTGCTCGATCGCGGTCAGCGCGGTGACCGCCTTATCCGGGTCCTTGGTCAACGCCCGGCGGCAGGCGGACGCCTGGATGCCCATCACCGACACGTGGTGCGCGACCACGTCGTGCAGCTCCCGGGCGATCCGGACCCGCTCGTCGAGCACCGCCCGGCCGGCCGCCGCCTCCTGGGCCGCACGCAGCTCGGCGGCCTGCTCCTCGAGCTGGTGCCGGCGCCAGACCGAGTGCCAGGCCGCGTCGCCCATCAGGTACGTGAAGGCGAAGTACACGACGTTCTGCAGGTAGCCCACGAAGATCGCCGACCAGAACTGCGGCAGCTCACCGGAGGCGTCCGACGTCGAGACCGCGATGATGTCGCGATACAGCGCGTACGAGACGGTCAGCCAGGCGAACATCACCGCGATGATGACCAGCCGCACGATCCGCGCCCGCTGCCGGTCCGGCCCCCACGCGCCGAGCGTGTAGATCGCCGCGAACAGGGCGTACGTCGTGATCATCTGCTCCTGCGAGAACCGGACCTGCGCGATGATGAAGCACACCGAGATCACCACGGCGACCACGTCCGGGAACCGGCGGCGCCAGGCCAGCGGCAGCGTGGTGACCACCGCCCAGAAGATCTGCTCGGGGATCGCCGGGGCGTGGTCACTGTGGTAATAACCGGTGCTGCGCAGCAGGAACAGGCTGAAAACGGCGACCGCGGCGACCGCGAACCCGGTCCACAGGTCGCTGCTGCGCTGCCGGGCGGTCGGCCCGGGCCGGCGCCACTCTTCGATGGTCCACGATCGCATGCGGAAACGATTACACGTTTCGCCCCATGGTCACAGCCGGTGCCCGCGGCCTTTTGTCAGTCGCCGTCGGCCCTTTTGTCAATCGCCGTCGGCCCGCGGCCCTTTTGTCAGCCGGCGTCGGCCCGCGGCCCTTTTGTCAGCCGGCGTCGGCTCGCGGCCGGACCGCGCGGCGGACCTGCATCGGGATGGTGGCGTCCTCGCCCGGCCCGAGCGTGCCGCCGAGCTCGTGGATCCGCCGGTGTGCGGCGGCCAGCCGGTCCTCCAGGGTGACCACCCGGACCGCGGCGGCCAGCAGAAAACCCTGGTCGAGCAGGATCCGCACCCGGGCCGCGAGGTCGAGCTGATGCCGCGAATACCGCCGGTGCCCACCGGCCGACCGTTCCGGCTCGATCAGCCCGGTCCCGTCGAGGGTACGCAGAAAGGCCGGGGTGACGCCGATCAGCTCGGCGGCCCGGCCCATGGTGTACGCCGGAAGGTCGGCGTCGTCGGCAATGCTGGGCATCGTCCCCTCAGACGAACAGTCCAGGGCCCCGGCGGGTAACCGGGGCCCTGGATTTTCAATTCTGTTGCCGACTCATCTGGCCGGCTCAGGCGGTCGACCGGCTGCGTGCCGCTAGCAGTCGACCGGAGTGATGTGCATCGGCTGCGATCACCTCTCGTCGGGTCGGGGACGTCTCCAATACGCGTTGCTGCGGTATTTCGTCCTCCTTCTCCAACTCAGCGTCTGTGCCAGTTGCAGTGCCGGCCGAAGCCGACGCAATGAACATATGCCTGTTCCCCGCCGATTTCTAGAGTCGCCGCTGTAGATTTTTTAGCCACACCCCAACGTGACCTGCGATAACGCAAGCCCCCGTCAATGCCTGCAAGCACTCTCAACCGCGGTGCGAGACCGCTGGCGATCGCCGCTCGCCTGCTGGACCGCGGCTTCAGCAAGCATGAAGATGACGACTCAAAGACCGCCGGTCAAAAATCAGCAGGTGTCGATGAGCGGCGCCCTGCGATCGGGCCCGCTCTAGTCTTCTCCGGGAATCCACAGCGAATCCACCCGCCCGTCGCGATGCACCACCCAGATCCCGCCGGCGGGATTCGCCGCACAGATCATGTGCATCTGCCGCAGTCCTGCCAGGAAAGCGGCAGCCATCTCTGCGAAGCTCAAGTTCGCATTCGACAACGCAAAAAGGCAGACCCGGTGCGCTGCCACCGCTTCACGTTCCGAAGTGACATGCCGGATGCGCTTGTCCTTCGTCAGGGCGGCCCACCCTTGCGACCCGGCATACGCGATCCACGAGACGTCTTCCACCTGCTGGGACGCCGGCTCGCCGAACACGTCCGCCAAGGTGTGGACCCGCTCGCCGACGTCTCGCAATGCTGCGACGACACGGCGGCCAATGTTGCGATCGGCCAGGAATTCAAGCGGCACGCCGCGCCATCACACGAAGCACCGCCTCAACCTCGGCAGTGCCCAGCCCATACTCGTCGGCGATGTCCTCGACAGACTCGCGTCCGCCGTAGAACAGATCTGCCACCGTTTCGACGGGCACCTTACTGGCTGCGAAAACCGGCTGCCCGAAACCAAATCTAGGGTCGACGATGATGTCTGCGCCCTCGTACGGCCGCAACGTGATCCGGCTGGCGAAACCGTCCGGGGCGTACGAGACGAATCTGATCACCGTCTCCACAACCTGCCGGAGGGCCTGCTGTCCGTCGCGGGCACGAACCCATTCGGGCGCAACCCGGGTGGCAGCGTTGTAGAGCAGATCCCCACCATCGGAAGCGATGGTGTTCGTCGCCAGTACGTACTCGTTTCCCGTTTCCTGACGTAGACGCTCGACACCGGCTCGGATCTCTTGCATCGACAGGCCCGTGTTGCGTAGCTCTCTCAAGATCTGGGCTTCAGCAAGCGCGATGAAGGGCAGACGCGGGCCGCGCGGCGTGCGAGGGGACACGGAGTGCATCACTGATCGTTCCCGATCACTCGCGATCCACTGCTTGAGGGTGTTCGCGGGGATACCGAGATGCACCCCAGCGGCCTGGGCAGTGAGCAGCGGCGCGGTGAATCGCTGGTCCCGCTGCACACCATCTGCCATAGCTCCACCGTAGCGGCTCGCCATCGTCGGCTGGCACAACCATCCGGTCGCCATCGGCTACGCGACGCGGCGGACGATGGCCAGCAGGGCCTCCTCGACGTCCTCGATGGGGCGCTCCGGCTGGAAGACCAGCCAGTCCACCGCGACCACCAACCCCACGCCGAACAGTGCCGCCGACGCCACCCGCACGTCCAGCTCCGCCGGCAGCTCCCCCGAGTCCACGCCCGCCTGGACCGTCTCGGCGATCACGCCGATCGACTGCTCCCGGAGCAGCAGCAGGGTCTGCTGCCACTCCCGGTTCGTCCGCCACATCTCGGAGATCAGCAGCTGGGCGAAGGCCTGGTAGCGCCGGATGTACTCCAGCTGGGCCCGGATCAGCGCCCGCACCGCGTCGCGCGCCGGCAGGCCCTCGACCGCGGCGCGGAACTCGGCGGTGAGCAGGCCGACGCCGTGCCGCAGCAGCTCCTCGAAGAGGTCCGTCTTGGACTTGAAGTTGTAGTAGACCGTGCCCTTGGCCACCTTGGCGCGCAGCGCGATGTCGTCCACAGTGGTCGCCGAGAAGCCCTGTTCGGCGATCAGTTCGACCGCGGCCTCGTACAGCTTCTGGCGGGTGTCCTCACGCCGCCTGCTCCGCCCGTCCATCGCCATCAGACCAGGCTAGAGGACCAGATCGGGGTGCAGATCCGCGGAGCGCAGCCGGCGCTGCCGAGCGGCGACCAGCACGGTCAGCAGGAAGGCCACCGCGCCGAACCCGGCCAGGATCAGGGCGCCGTGCACGATCGGGGCGCTGTTGCCGCCGTCGACGGCGTGCCGCATCGCCTCCACCACGTACGTCATCGGGAGCAGCGGGTGGATCGCCTGGAAGATCCAGGGGGTGGTCTGCACCGGGTACGTACCGCCGGACGAGGTCAGCTGCAGCATCAGCAGGACCAGCGCGACGATCCGGCCGGGTGCGCCGATCGCCGCCCCGATCAGCTGCATGATCCCGGCGAAGACGGCCGCGGTGCCGAACAGCAGGCCGAGGCTCACCCACGGGTGGACCGGGGAGAGCCCGAGGCCGAACCGGACCACGACGTACAAAAGCAGTGCTTGAACCAGGCCCAACAGCACACCCGGCAGCAGACCGGCAAGCGTGACCCGGGGGGCCGGTGCGCCGGAGACCAGGTAGCGCCGGTTCAACGGGCGCAGCAGCATGTAGTTGATCATTGCGCCCACCCAGAGGGCCAGGGCCAGGAAGTACGGGGCGAAGCCCACGCCGTACGTGCCGGCCGGGTTGCGCACCACCCGGTCCAGCGAGACCGGGTCGGCCAGCACGCCGGAGCGCTGCGACGCGTCGTCGTACGCCGGAATCTCCTTCGCCCCGTCGGTCAGCTTGTCGGCCAGCTGGCCGGCGCCGTCCTGCAGGTCGGCCAGCCCGTTTGCGATCTTGTGGCCGCCGGTGGACAGCGTGGCCAGCCCGGAGTTCAACTCGCGGGCGCCACTGGCCAGCCGGTACACGCCGTTCCTCAGGTCGGTGGCACCGTCCGCGGCGATCGCGGTGCCGGTCTTGATCTTCTGGGCGCCGGCGGACAGCTTGTTCAGCCCGCTGGCGAGCCGGTCCACCTGGGCGCGCGCGGTGGCCACGTCGTCGGCCAGGTGCGGCGCGGCGGCGGCGATCGCGCGGGCGTCCTTCGCCACCTCGCGGAGCCGGGTGCGCAGCCCGTCCAGGTCGGCGGCGGCCACCTTGCGCTGGATCCGCGTGGCGTCGGCGACCAGCCGCGACGCGAGCCGTTTCGCGTCGGCCAGGCCGGGGGTGTCTTTGGGCAGCCCGTTCAGATAGCTGCGGAGTTCCTTGGCGTCGCTGAGTGCCTGGCCGGCCGCGTCGTCGATGGCGCCGACGTTCTTGGCGAGCAGGGTGGCGCCGTCGGCGACCAGGTTCGCGGCGAACTCGATGGTCTGCGCGTTCTCCCGGAGCTTCGGTTCGACCTTGTCGGCCACGCCGTCCACCGCCGAGGCCAGCCGGTTGCCCCCGGCCGCCGCCTCGGCGAGCTTCGCGGACAGCTGGGTGGTGCCGGACTCCAGCTCCTTCAGGCCGTCGGCGAGCTTGTTCGCGCCGCGCCCGGCGTCACCCAGGCCGTTGGCGATCTGCCCGGCGCCACGGTGCGCGTCGTCGATGCCGGCCGCTTCCTTCTGTGCGCCGGCGTGCAGCTTCCCGGTCGCGTCAGCGATCTTGCCGGCCGCGTCGGCGGCCTTCTCGGTCTGCGCCTTGAGGTCGGTGAACCCGATCAGCATCTGGTCGTAGTACTTCGCCGACGCGCTGGCCGACGCGGCCGACCGGACCTCGTCGAAGGCGGTCCGGGCGAAGACGCCGGACAGGTAGTTGGTCGAGTCGTCGCTGACCGCGCTGAGCTGCGCGTTCTCCGCGGTCTTGGCGTCGTTCGGCGCGGCCGCCAGGTTGCCGGAGAAGTCCGCCGGGATGCGCAGCTCGATCTGGTACTTGCCGTCCTTGAGCCCGGCGTCGGCGGTCCTCGCGTCGACCAGGTGCCAGTCGAAGACCTCCCGCTCGATCAGCTTGTCGGCCAGGTCCCGGCCGGCCTGCACGGTCTTGCCGTTCTGGTCGGTGGCCGGCTTGTCCTCGACGACGAGGGCGGCCGGGATGTGGTTCAGGTGGCCGTAGGGATCCCAGAACGCGTAGAGGTACAGCGCCCCGTAGAGCAGCGGCACCACCGCAAGGACCGCGAGGGCCGCCGCCGTCAGCCGGCTGCGGGTGAACCGGCGGAGCTCCAGCCCCGCCAGGGAGATCGTCGACAATCCGGTCACTGTTCTGCCCGCTTCCCGCCGTCATGGCCGCTCTCGACACGGCCTTCGGCCGATTCCCCGGCGTCCGCCGCCGGTCCCGCTTCCACCGGGGCGTCCGCATCCCCCGCTTGCGGTTCCTCTTCCGGTACGACCGGAGCCGCGTCCTCGTGCGGCGCGTCGTCGTGCGGCGCGTCGTCCGGCTGTTCCGCGTCCGCCGCCGGGACGTCCGCGGTCTCCGGGGCGGGCTGATCCGTTGCGGTCAGCGCGATCGGCTCCTCGGTCGCGGCGGGCTCGGCCGACGCGTCCGGCTCCCCCACGGCGTACTCCGCCGCGGTCAGCACCACCACCCGGCCCGCGTCCCCGCCCTGCGGGTCGTTCAGCCGCACCACCCGGTCCACCCGCGCGGGATCCACCTCCCGCGCCGTGACCAGCACCGCGACCCCCGCCGCGGTCAGTTCCCCGAGCAACCCCCACAGCTCGGCCCGCTCCCGCCCGTCCAGCCCGGCGTCCACCCCGTCCAGGGCCACCAGCGCCGGCGACGACAGCCCGGCCAGCACCAGCCCGAGCACCTGCCGCTGGTACGGCGTGAGATCCCGCCCGCGCAGCTCCGGGTCGAGTCCGTGCAACGGCACCGAGCCCGCTTCCCGCTGCGGACGGCCGAGCAGGGCGAGCCGTTCCTTGACGTGCTCGTGGACGGTGAACACCGGTTCCGGGTCGTTGACACCGGCCACGTGGCCCAGCACCGCCGTACCACAGTGGTCGATTTTGCCCTGGGACAACCGCAACCGGCGCGCCAACGCCAGCACCGCACTGGTCCGGCCGCTGCCCGGTGGACCGACCACCGCGACCGTCTCGCCCGCCTCGACCACCAGGTCGAGATCGCGGACGAGCCAGCGCCGATGGTGCCGGACCCCGGCGGCCGTCGCGCTCAGCACCGACATGATGTCCCCCAAACTGAACTGACCGGTCAGTGCAAAAACATACCCACGGCGGCGCGTCGGGATATCCACAGGTGGTGGACATCACGACGGTCGGCCCGGCAGGATCGGGACCATGTCGATGCGATGGGGCATGACCGTTCCGCTCGGTGGCGTTTCGCTCGCCGACCACGCCGCCGTCTTCCACGGCCTGGCCGACGCGGGTTTCACCGACGCGTGGACCGCCGAGGTGGCCGGCACCGACGCGTTCACCCCGCTCACCCTCACCGCCGCCTGGGAGCCCCGGCTGCGGCTGGGCACCGCGATCGCCCCGGTCTACACCCGCGGGCCCGGCCTGATGGCGATGACCGCGGCCGCGCTCGCCGAGACCGCGCCCGGCCGCTTCCAGTTCGGCATCGGCGCGTCCTCCCCGGTGGTGGCCGGCGACTGGAACGCCGCCGACTTCGTCAAGCCGTTCGCCCGCAGCCGCGACATGCTCCGCTTCCTGCGGGCCGCGCTGGCCGGTGAGGTGGTCGACGAGGCCTACCCGACGTTCACCGTGAAACGCTTCCGCCTGGAGCGCCCGCCGGCCGTCCCGCCGCAGCTCATGCTCGCCGCGTTGCGCCCGCAGATGCTGCACCTGGCGGCCGCCGAGGCGGACGGCGTGATCCTCAACTGGCTGTCCGCCGCCGACGTGCACACCGCGCTCGCCGAGACCAAGCAGGCCGGCCCGGACTTCAGCGTCGCCACCCGGATCTTCGTGGTCCCGACCGACGACGCGACCTACGCCCGCGCGGTCGGCCGCCGGCTGATCACGTCGTACCTCACGGTCCCGGCCTACGCCGCGTTCCACCGCTGGCTGGGCCGCGAGGAGCTGCTCACCCCGATGTGGGAGGCGTGGTCGGCGGGAGACCGCAAGGGAGCGCTGGCCGCGATCCCGGACTCTCTGGTGGACGATCTGGTGGTGCACGGCGCTCCGGATGAGGTGCGGGCGCGCGTGCAGGCCTATGCGGACGCGGGCGTGACGATCCCGGTGATGGCGCTGCTCCCGACTCCGGAGTTGGAGCGGGGCGGGATGCCGGCACTGAATGAGCTGATCACCGCGCTGGGCCGGTAAACTCAAGATCAAATTCTTGAGGTCGTGCGTCCGCTGGGGTGCGGACCGTCGCTCCCGCCGGGACCCCTGCGGGCTTCGCTGGCCGCTGGCGCGTCCAGAACGCGAAGCCCTCCGGGGCGATGTCCGCGGGTGGTCGCGGAAACCCCTGGTGGCGCCTGCCGTCGAGCGTGTTGCGGTTTCCACAGTTCGACGTCGTCCACAGCCCCTCAGCCCCCCACCCCCCTCCCCCGCCACACTGTCTAAGGGGGAGCCCCCTGGGAGGGTGGGCTTTGGTGTGGTCGACTCCCGGGGGATCTTGGGCATTGGCTGTCGCGGCTGCCGGCGGGCGAACAGTTCGCCGGGGACCGAAGCGTTGCCGCCGGAGAATGGGCGCCATGACTGACGCGTCGGGGCTCGCCGGGTTCGCGGCACTGCTGGCCGACCGGACCCGCGCGGCGATGTGCCTCGCCCTCCTCGACGGCCGCGCCTGGACCGCCGGCGAGCTGGCCGCCCACGCCGGGGTGGCCCGGTCCACCGCCACCGGGCACCTGGACCGCTTGATCGGCGGCGGCCTGCTCACCGAGGCCCGCCAGGGCCGGCACCGCTACGTCCGGCTCGCCGATCCGGGTGTCGCCGCCCTGCTCGAGGACATCACCGCCCGCCTGGAACCGGGTCTGCCCCCGGCTCGCGGCCTGCGCGCGGCCACCGCCGACGCGGCCCTGCGTCGCGGCCGCACCTGCTACGACCACCTCGCCGGCCGCCTCGGCGTAGCGGTCACCGACGCGCTGACCAGCACCGGCCGGCTCGACCAGTCCAGCGGTTTCGCCCTCACCGACGAGGGTCTGACCTGGCTCACCGACCAGCTCGGCGTCGCGCCGGATCAGCTCCGCGCGAGTCGCCGCCCACTGGCCCGAGCCTGCCTCGACTGGACCGAACGCCGCCCTCATCTCGGCGGCCTGGCCGGCGCCCGGATGTGCGAAACGTTCCTGACCCGCAAGTGGCTGACCCGCATCGGCTCCGGCCGGGCAGTCCGCCTCACCCCGGCCGGCCGCACCGCCCTCCACACCCTGCTCAACCTCACCGACCTCGACTGACCCCGATCTCCGCGCCCCGGCCGGGACCGGTCAGCAGCCCAGGCAGCTCGGGCCCGCTACGCGCAGGTCAACAGCCCAGCGCAGTACGCGCATGCGAAGTCGGCGGGGAGCCGATGAACACACCCACAACGAACGGCCGGGGCGATGGACGCACGCAGAACAGGCCCTCGGGGCGGTGAGCGCACGCGAAAGAGCGACCCCGGGGCGGTGAGCGCACGCGGACCGAGACTGCGTGAGCTGACCGCCCCCATGGGGGCGCCGACAGTCCGCGATCCAGGATTGCGTGCAACTGCCGCCCCTCGGGTCCGGCGAAAAGGAACCTCGGGTCGTGGTGCGATGCGAAGGGGTAGCCACGGCACATCGATCGGCAAGGCATGCGCACGCGGCGAGCCCCGGCCCGCGTGCACCGCCGCGGAGTCCGCGTCCGGGCGGGGCCCCACCGCGCTTCCGGTTCCCGGCTGGCGTTGAGGGCTGCCTCCAGGCGCGTGAAACAGCCCTCAGCACCAGCCGGCGATCTACAGCTGGTACTGGCGGTCGCCTCCGAACCCTTGAGGCACCCCTGAGCGCCAGCCGATGAGCCGCAACCGGCCCGGACAGGTGGTGGGTGGCTCGGGGCGTACACAAAAGGAGCGCAACCCGAAGGTTGCGCTCCTTTTCGCCTGGCCGAGGGCCGTCTCGCCCCGGGCCGCGGCGAGTGTCATTCGCTGTCGGCGAGGATGGCGTACAGCTTGCGCTTCGTGTCGTTCAGGACCTCGAGCGCCTTGTCCCGCTGCTCCGGCGTGCCGGAGAAACCGACCTGCTTGAGCGCGCTGAAGATGCCGACCGCGGCGTCGCGGAAATCCTGCACCTGGTCCTTGGTGTCCTCGCCGAAGCGGTTCCACGGCGGGTTCTCCGCGGCGGTCTCGGCCTCGGGGCGGCCGTCCGCGGTGAGGCGGTAGCTCTTGCGGCCGCCGTCGGCGGTCGCCTCGATCAGGCCCTCGTCCTCCAGCAGCTGGAGGGTCGGGTAGATCGAGCCGGGGCTCGGGCGCCAGATGCCGTTGGTGCGGGCGTCCAGCTCCTGGATCATCTCGTAGCCGTGCATCGGGCGCTCCACCAGCAGCGCCAGGACGGCAGGCCGAACGTTGGGCCGGCCGCGGCCACCGCGACGGCCACCGCCGCCGCGCCCGCCGAACTCGCCCGGGCCGAAACCGCCGCCAGGGCCGCCGAAGCCACCGCCGGGGCCGCCAGGGCCGCCGAAGGGGAATCCGGGCGGGAAGCCGAACCCACGCATGCGATGTCCGTGATGTCCCTCATGTTGGAACCTCATGTTCTTCTCCGTTCTGTTGTCGATAGTTAGACGATATATCGGCAACGTGTCGGGCGCAAGGGTTTCTGAACTGATGGGGTTGCCGTGCGTGTCGGACGGCCCCGATCTGGCAATGTGGTAGCTGTGTTGACGGTGCCCATTCGCCAGCTCGGTGAGCCGGAGCGCGCGGCAGTCCAGCGGATCCTGGACGCCGACCCCTACGCGGGCGCGCAGATCGCCGAACGGGTCGCCGCCCACGGGCTGAACTGGTGGCGCTCGGACGGCCGGATCTACGGGTACGACCCCGGCCGCCGAGTCGAGTCGATCATCTGGTCCGGCGCGCACCTGGTCCCGGTGGGTGCCACGCCGCCGGCCGTCGCGGCGTTCGCCGACCTGCTCGGCTCCGAGCCCCGGATCTGTTCGTCGATCATCGGGCGGGCCGAGGCGGTGCTCGACCTGTGGGACCGGCTGAGCGCGACCTGGGGGCCGGCCCGTGACGTGCGCCCGCATCAGCCGCTCCTGGTCACCGACCGGTCGCCGCTGGTGCCGGGTGATCCCGCGGTGCGCCTGGTCCGGCCGGGCGAGGTGGATCAGCTGTTCCCGGCCGCGGTGGCGATGTACACCGAGGAGGTCGGGGTGTCGCCGCTGCAGGACGACGGCGGGCGGGGCTACCGGCGGCGGATCTCCGAGCTGGTCAAGGGCAAGCGGGCGTACGCACGGTTCGTCGGCGACCAGGTGATCTTCAAGGCCGAGCTGGCGATCATCACGCGGCGGACCACGCAGGTGCAGGGCGTGTGGGTCCATCCGGAATATCGCGGGCGCGGCATCGCGACCGCGGCCATGACGGCGGTGGTGAACGACGCGCTGCGCCGGGTCGCTCCGACGGTGAGCCTCTACGTGAACGACTACAACACCGCGGCCCAGCGGGTCTACCAGCGCTGCGGCTTCGTCTCCGCGGGAGCGTTCGCGACAGTGCTCTTCTAAGTCCTTCAGCGGAGCGAGAAAGACGCCGCGAAAAGGAAGCAAAACGGAAAGACGCCGCGAAAAGGAAGCACGGCCGAGACAACACCGCGAAGCAAAAGCAGAAGGCCCCGGGAAACCCGGGGCCTTCTCACAACAGAGCAAAAAGCCGGCTCAGTGCACCGTGACAACCGGCCCCGGGAGCAGCTCGCGCAGCTCCTCCGGCAGCTCGGCGCCCATCTCGTCGGCGAGGCGCAGCGCCTCCTCGACCAGCGTCTCCACGATGATCCCCTCGGGCACGGTCTTGATGACCTTGCCCTTGACGAAGATCTGGCCCTTGCCGTTGCCGGACGCCACCCCGAGGTCGGCCTCCCGAGCCTCGCCCGGCCCGTTCACCACGCAGCCCATCACGGCCACCCGCAGCGGCACCGGGAACCCCTCGAGCGCCGCGGTGACCTGCTCGGCGAGGGTGTAGACGTCGACCTGGGCGCGGCCGCAGGACGGGCAGGAGACGATCTCCAGGCCGCGCTCGCGCAGGCCCAGCGACTCCAGGATCTGGTTGCCGACCTTGATCTCCTCGACCGGCGGGGCGGAGAGCGACACCCGGATGGTGTCGCCGATGCCCTCGGCGAGCAGGGCACCGAACGCCACGGCCGACTTGATCGTGCCCTGGAACGACGGGCCGGCCTCGGTCACACCCAGGTGCAGCGGGTAGTCGCACTGCTCGGCGAGCTGCCGGTACGCCCGGATCATGACGACCGGGTCGTTGTGCTTGACCGAGATCTTGATGTCCCGGAAGCCGTGCTCCTCGAACAACGAGCACTCCCAGAGCGCCGACTCGACCAGCGCCTCGGCGGTGGCCTTGCCGTACTTCTCCAGCAGCCGCTTGTCCAGCGATCCGGCGTTGACGCCGATCCGGATCGGGATGCCGGCGTCGCCGGCCGCCTTCGCGATCTCCTTGACCTTGTCGTCGAACTGCCGGATGTTGCCCGGGTTGACCCGGACCGCCGCGCAGCCCGCGTCGATCGCGGCGAACACGTACTTCGGCTGGAAGTGGATGTCGGCGATCACCGGGATCTGTGACTTCCTGGCGATCGCGGGCAGCGCCTCGACGTCGTCCTGGGACGGCACCGCGACCCGGACGATCTGGCAGCCGGACGCGGTCAGCTCGGCGATCTGCTGCAGCGTCGCGTTGATGTCGGAGGTGAGCGTGGTGGTCATCGACTGGACGCTGACCGGGGCGCCGCCACCGACCAGGACGCCACCGACGTTGATCTGCCGGCTCTTCCGGCGCGGGGCCAGCGGCGGCGGGGGCAGGGCCGGCATTCCGAGACTGATCGCAGTCATCTCACTACTCACTTGAAGATCGTAATCGGGTTGATGATGTCGGCGGTCGCGGTCAACAGGGTGAACGCGCCGCCTATCAGGATGACCGCGTAGGTCAACGGCATCAGCTTGTAGTAGTCGACACGCCCGGGATCGGGACGGCGAAGTCGCTGGTAGAGCCAGGAGCGGACCTTCTCGTACCAGGCGATGGCGATGTGGCCGCCGTCCAGCGGGAGCAGGGGCAGCAGGTTGAACAGGCCGATGAAGACGTTGAGCGAGATGAAGATCTGCCAGAAGATCTCCGGTACGCCCTTCTCGATCGCCTCGCCACCGAGCCGGCTCGCCCCGATCACACTGATCGGGGTGTCCGGGTCACGCTCGTCGCCGACGATCGAATTCCACAGGGCGGGGATCTTCTGCGGGATCCGGGCCATCGCCTTGAACGAGTTCTCGACGAGGTACCACCCGTACTCGCCGGACGCCTTGACGCCGCCGGCCGGGCTCGACTTGATCACGTACGGCTGGTCGGTGTCCCAGCTCAGGCCGGCGACCGAGACCGTGGAGGTCTTGCCCTTCGGGTCGTCGAGGGGCGCCCGCTCGTCGCTGATCAGCTTGACCGTGGTGGTGCGGGTCTGTCCGTCGCGGACGTACTCAAAAGGGGTGTCGCCGGGCTGGGACGCCCGGATCGTGGCGGTGAGCTCGCCCCACGTCGAGACCGGGGTGGTGCCGACCTTGGTGATCCGGTCCAGGCTCTGCAGGCCGGCGGCGGCAGCCGGTGCCGGCACCGCGCCGTTCACGCCGGGCACGCAGTTCTGGCTCGCGGCGGTCTGTGTCGCCTTGTCCAGGGTGGTGAACACCGACTGCAGCTGGTAGCAGTCGCCGACCCCGATGATCGCCGGGGAGGCGGCCCGCTGCGCGTCGGTCTGCGGGATGTCGATGTTGGGCAGGCCGACCGAGATGGCCATCACCCACGCGCCGGCCAGGGCCAGCATGAAGTGGGTGATCGAGCCGGCGGACATCACGATCGTCCGCTTCCAGACCGGGAACCGCCACATCGCGCGGTGCTGGTCCTCCGGCGCCACGTCGTCGTCCTGCGGCGTCATCCCGACGATCTTGCAGAAGCCGCCGAGCGGGATGGCCTTGAGGCCGTACTCGGTCTCACCGCGCTTGAACGAGAAGATCGTCGGCCCGAAGCCGACGAAATACTGGGTCACCTTCATGCCCAGGCGTTTGCCAGTGATCATGTGACCCAGTTCGTGCAGGCTCACCGAGATCAGGATGGTCAGCGCGAACGCCGCCGCACCAAGCCAGAACAGCATCAGGCTCCTTCAGCCACAGTCGCGATCGTCCGCTGCGCTTGGGCGCGCGCCCATGCCTCCGCGGCCAGCACGTCATCGACGGTACCCGGCTCCGCGAAATCCGGGGCGGCGCCGAGCACCCGCTCCAGGGTGTCGACGATGCCCAGAAAAGGTAGCCGACCGGCGACGAAAGCGGCCACACACTCTTCGTTCGCGGCGTTGAAGATCGCCGGACGGCAGCGCCCGGTCCGGCCGGCCTCCTTGGCCAGCTCGACCGCCGGGAACGCCTCGCTGTCCAGCGGGCGCAGCTCCCAGTTGTGCGCGAGGGTCCAGTCCACCCCGGCGGCCGCCGCCGGCACCCGGTCCGGCCAGGCCAGCGCGAGCGCGATCGGCAGCCGCATGTCCGGCGGGCTGGCCTGTGCCAGCGTCGACCCGTCGGTGAACTCGACGAGTGAGTGCAGCACCGACTGCGGGTGGACCATCACCTCGATGTCGTCGTACGACACCCCGAACAGCTCATGCGCCTCGATCACCTCGAGCGCCTTGTTCACCATCGTCGCCGAGTTGATCGTCACGACCGGGCCCATGTCCCAGGTCGGGTGCTTGAGCGCCTCCTCGGGGGTGACGTTCGTCAACTCCTGCCGCCGGCGGTCCCGGAACGCGCCCCCGCTGGCGGTCAGCACCAGCCGGCGCACCTCGTCGGCCCGTCCGCCGCGCAGGCACTGGGCCAGCGCGGAGTGCTCGGAGTCGACCGGGACGATCTGCCCTTCCTTGGCGATCCTCCGGACCAGCGGCCCGCCCGCGACGAGGGACTCCTTGTTGGCCAGGGCGAGGATCCGGCCGGACTCCAGCGCGGCCAGCGTCGGCGCCAGCCCGAGACTGCCGACCACCCCGTTGAGCACCACGTCACCGGGCCAGCGGGCCAGCTCGGTCATCGCGTCCGGACCGGCCACGATCTTGGGGAGCTTGAAGTCGCCGGACGACCAGCCACGCTTCTGCGCCTCGGCATAAAAAGCCAACTGCAGATCTTGTACGACCGAGGAGCGGGCGACCCCGACCACCTCGACGCCGAACTCCAGCGCCTGGGCGGCGAGCAGCCCGACGTTGCCGCCACCGGCACCGAGAGCGACCACCCGGAAGCGCTCCGGTTTGCGCCGCACGATGTCGAGGGCCTGGGTGCCGATGGATCCGGTGGAGCCGAGCAGGACGAGGTCTCGCATGCCGCCCATCTTCCTAGACGCCCGATCCACGGGTGAGCGCGGGACGCCGTCTGGGTACCAGGAGCGCGTGCCGATCAAGCTGTTCCGACTGTTGCGTGGGCGTGACCTCGCCCTGCACGCCGCCGCGGTGACCTTCTACAGCGGGATCGCGGTCGTCCCGGTCGCCCTGCTCGCCATCTGGCTGACCGGGCTGGTGGCCGGGGCCGACCGGGTCCGGCGGCTGACCGGCCGGACCATCGCGGCCCTGCCCGACCAGATCGGGGCGCCCCACGCGCTGTCCGCGCTGATCGAGGCGGGCCTGCACCTGACGCCGCTGTTCGCGCTGGCCAGCCTGCTCCCGGCCACCCTGTACGGCGAGGGCCTGCGCCGGGCGTTCGTCTCGCTGCGCCGCCCCGGCGAGTCGCTGGTCGGCTGGCGCGGCCGGGTGCTCTGGCTGCCGCTGCTGGCCGCCGCGCCGGCGCTGCTGCTCTCGCTGTTCCTGGCCCTGCCCACCACCAGCGCCCTGTGGATCCGCGGCGGCTGGTGGTCGGTGCTGGGCGTGGTGCTGTCCTTCCTGGCCGCCTGGCTGGTGCTCACCCCGGTGGTGATCTGGGTGTTCCGCTACGTCGCGCCGGGCCGGCCGCCGTGGCTGCCGACCGTGCTGATCGGCTCGTTCACCGCCGCCAACCTGTCCGGCTTCCTGCACGGGTTCGTGCTGTTCTGCTCGCTGCCACTGAACCTGGGCGCGCCGTTCGGCGGATTCGACATGATCGGCGGGGTGGTGGCGGTCGGCCTGTGGCTCTACCTGTTCCACACGATCGTCCTGGTCGGCTTCGCCGTGACGCACGCCGTCAAGCCGGACGCAACCGACGTTTCGCCCGACAGCAGGTGACCGGAACGCGAGGTAGCGTCGATCCACATGACCCCCCTTCCCGACCGCGCTGACGTGGTGATCATCGGAGCCGGTCACAACGGCCTGGTCTCCGCGATCATGCTGGCCCGCGCCGGGCTCGACGTCGTCGTGCTCGAGGCGGCCGGAGTGCTCGGCGGCGCGACCCGCACCGAGCACCCGTTCGCCGAGGTCCCCGGACTCGGCCAGTCCACCGGTTCGTACCTGCTCGGCCTGATGCCGCCGGAGCTGCTGCGCACGCTCGACGTCGACATCCCGATGCTGCGCCGCGATCCGCACTACTTCCTGCCGACGCCCGGCCCGGCCGGCTCGCCGTACCTGCTGTTCGGCCAGGACCGGCAGGCCACCCGGCAGCAGCTGGAGACGTTCTTCTCGGCCCGGGACGCGGCCGCCGACGAGGCCCTGGCCGTGGAGATCGGCGCGCTGCGCGCCGACCTGGCCCCGGCCTGGCTGGAGGAGCCGGCGTCGGTCGAGGCGATCGCCGACCGGCACATCCGGCCGCAGCTGCAGAGCACGTTCCTCGACCTGGTGCGCGGCTCGGTCGCCGACTACCTGGCCCGGTTCGGCTTCAAGAGCGAGCTGCTGACCAGCATGTACGCGGTCACCGACGGCCTGTCCGGGCTGACCGCGGGCCCGGACGACCCGGGCACCGGGCACAACTTCCTGGTGCACAACATGTGCCGGCTGCCCGGCGCGGACGGCACCTGGCTGATCGCCGAGGGCGGGATGGGCACGGTCTCCCGGGTCTTCGCCGACGCGGCGCGGGCGGCCGGCGCGAAGCTGTTCACCGATGCCGAGGTGACCTCGGTGACGATCGACGGCGGCGCGGCCAGCGGGGTGGTGCTGGCCGACGGACGGACGATCGGCGCCCGGGTGGTGCTCGGCAGCTGCGATCCGTACCGGCTGATGTCGCTGGTGCCGGACGGCACGCTGCCCGCCGCGCTGACCTCGCGGATGGCCGCGGTGAAACGGCCCGGCAGCACCCTCAAGATCAACCTCGCGCTGCGGGACCTGCCCACGTTCAGCTGCCTGCCGGCCGGGGCGCCGTCGCCGTTCGGGTCGACGATCCACCTGCTGCCCAGCGCCGGCGACTCGCCGATGGCCGCGCTGCGCGCCATGTGGGCCGACGTGCAGGCCGGGAAGCTGCCCGACGAGCCGACCATCGAGTGGTATGTGCACACCACGGTCGACCCGTCGCTGCGGGACGCCGCGGGCCACCACTCGTCCGCGCTGTTCGTGCAGTCGGTGCCGTTCCAGCCGGCCGGCTCGTCCTGGGACGCGGAACTCCCGGCGTACGTGGACCGTCTCCTGGCGATCTGCGACCGCTACGCGCCGGGCACGTCCGACCTGGTCGCGGACGTGTTCGCGCTCACCCCGCCGGGCATCGAGGAGCACTTCGGGATCACCGGCGGCCACATCCACCACGTGGACAACACTGTCGCCTTCGACCAGCGGATGCCGTATTTCACCGGCGTCGACGGGCTCTACGCGGGCTCGGCCGGCACCCACCCGGCGGGCAGTGTGATCGGCGCCGCCGGCCACAACGTCGCGGTGCGCATCCTCAAAGACCTTTAAGACCCTTTTTGTGTACGGCGGGGAGCCCCGATGCGGAGCTCCCCGCCGTACCAAAAAAAGGTCTCAGGGGTTGTCGGTCT
This sequence comes from Actinoplanes palleronii, assembly GCF_016862315.1. Classification (GTDB taxonomy): domain Bacteria; phylum Actinomycetota; class Actinomycetes; order Mycobacteriales; family Micromonosporaceae; genus Actinoplanes; species Actinoplanes palleronii. Next base: position 46,367 of record NZ_BOMS01000025.1, read on the forward strand.
TGTTGGCGCGGATCTTGTGACCGACACCGGTCAGGCAGCGGCCGCTCGGCAGGTCGAACTTCCAGCCGTGCAGCTGGCAGGTCAGCACGTTGCCGTCGAGCACACCGAAGCGGGACAGGTCGGCCTTGAGGTGCGGGCATCGGCGCTGCACGGTCCAGTCGCCGAACTGGATGTCCTCGGCGTCGACCGACTTCTCGTGCTCGTCGTACCAGCCCTCCGCGTACTGCAGACGCTCCTCGGAGAGGCACTTGAAGAACGCGTAGACGAACTCGTTGTACTGACCGATCCGGGCCGCGGCGAAGCGGCAGGACAGGAACAGCGAGTTGACCCAGTCACCCTCGTCGATGAAAATCAGGTGCTCGATCAGCGCGCGCCCGGTCTTGAAGCGGTAGCGGACCTTCTCGTCGGCATACGCCCGGACCTGCTTGCCCGGGAAGTCCACCACGATCGACTCGACGACCTCGCCGTCCGGCCCGAACGAGTCGGTCAGGTCGAAGCGGACCGGGCCGCCGACCCCGTTCGCCATGTAGATCGACTCTTCGAGCAGCGGCTCGATCCGCTTCTTCATGGCGCCCAGCACGTCGATCTCCGGGTGCCGCCAGGACGCCTTCTCGGCGGCGATGACCGGCGCCTTGCGCTCCCGCATCTCCTCGAGGTGGGCGACCTTGTTGGCGAAGAACTCGTCGACCGGCATCGGGTGCGTGGTGGTCTGCGTCGCGCCGCCGTCGGAGAGCGTCGTCACGCTGCCGGGCAGCTGCACGACGGCGTTGGTGCCGCCGACCTTCGCGTACTCGGTCAGGAACACCGACTGGTCCGGGAAGATGTTGCCCTCGTCACCGTGGATGTCGTTGAACTGCCACAGCGAGTCGTCGAGGAAACACGGCGGGCCGGCGATCGGGAAGACGAAGTCGGCCTTCAGGTCGTCGATGTAGCGCCAGGTGCGGTCGAACTGCCGCTCCCGCTTCTGCTTGCCGAACGCGGTCTTCGCGTTCTCCGGCAGCTCGTAGACCATCGGGTACCAGATCGCGCCGGAGAACTGCAGCAGGTGCGCGTGCACCCGGCCCAGCTCGTTGAAGCGGACCAGGTCGGTGGGACGGGCGTCGTTCTGGTTCAGCACCCGGATGCCGTCGTGCTCCACCCAGAGCGACGAGTCGCCGATCGGGCCGTCGGTCGGGCTGATCAGCGCCTGGATCATCACCTTGAGCCCGCCGTCGAGCTCGTGCACCTCGTCGGACTTCGTCCGGAAGAAGCTGGTGAAGCCCAGGTCGCGCAGCTCGTCCTCGAGCTGGCTGGTCGGGTACTCCGGCAGCAGGACGGTGGCCTTCTTGCTGATGAAGCGCTTCAGGTGCTCCGCGTCGAAGTGGTCCCGGTGCAGGTGGGAGACGTAGAGGTAGTCGACGTCACCGAGGGTCTCCCAGTCGAGCTGGGAGTTGTCCGGGAACGGGAACCAGGAGGCGAAGTACGCCGGGTTCACCCACGGATCGCACAGAATGCTGCCCGCGGCGGTGTCGATCCGCATGCTCGCATGGCCGGTGCCGGTGATCCGCACTTTGTCGCTCCTTCGTTCGGCGCCGTTGTGACCGCCTCGAAAGTACAGCCGGGTTGCCGGGTTCCGCCCGGCGACCCCGTGACAGACTGAGTACCGACGTACCGAGCATCGACGAGGAGGACCGACGTGTCCGCGGAAGAACACCACGAGGTCTACGCCCCGGACCAGCTGAAGCCGACGAACCGTCGTCGGGCCCAGCGTGGCGCGATCATCTCGGCCGTGGTCCTGCTGATGTTTTTCTGGGGCAACCAGTCCGGCAACACCGAGAAGGTGTGGCTCGTCGTGATCGCGGTCCTGCTCGTCGCCACCGTGATCGGCGACGTGGTGCTGCGCAAGGCCGGCCTGCGGCCCAACGACTGACCCGTTCTCCACAGCACGAAAAAGGGGCCCCGCTCAGCGGGACCCCTTTTTTGACACGTCTTACCGGTGGCGCAGCAGGATGTCCTTGACCTGGCGCAGCGCCGCGTCGACCTCGGCCTCGAAATACCCGTTCGGCACCAGGCCGAACTGCAGCATGTCCAGGTCGTTCTCGTTCACCGGCATCGGGCCACGCCCGGTCATCGCCTGCAGGATGCCCTCGAACAGCCGGTCGACCTGCATCGGGTCGTACCCGCTGCCGAACCGTCGCGGCTGGAACGTGCGACGCAGCTGGTCGACCAGGTAGAGCTCGCCGCCCGGCTCGCCGATCGGCGGGCCCAGGTGCGACTGCTGCTGCGGCGGCGGGGGCTGCTGCTGGCCGTACCCGGCGGGCGGGCCGCTCATCGGAGCGCCCTGCGGCGGCCCGGGCGGCTGCATCGGGCCACCCATCGGAGGGCCGGGCGGCATCTGCTGGCCGCCGTACCCCCGTGGGTCACGCTCACGCTCCGGCATCCGGATCTCGGCGGTCATGTCGGTCCGGCCGTGCCGGCCCGGCTCGAAGCCGCCGAACGAGGTGGGCTCGTCGTACGCGCTCTGGTCGTACTGCGCGTTGCGCTGCGGCAACTGGGGCTGCTGCGGCTGCGGAGGCAGCTGCTGCTGACCGCCGTACGAGGTGGGCTCGTCGTACCGGCCGTACTGGTCGGGCGGGGGCATCTGGGGGCGCTGCGGCATCTGCGGCGGCATGCCCCGGTCGTCCCGGACCGGTGCGGGGATCCGCTCGGTCTGCGCCATACCGGGGTTGCTCATGCCGGGGTTGCCGAACTGCTGACCCTGACCGCCGAACTGCTGGCCCTGGCCCTGACCGGGGCCCGGACCGCCGAACTGCTGGCCCTGGCCCTGACCGCCGAACTGCTGGCCCTGACCGGGACCGCCGCCCGGAGCGCCCATGCCGGCGCCGGCCATCCCGTTGCGCGGCATGCCGCTGCCCGGGCCGCCGGAGAGCGCGGGCGGGCCGCTCGGCTGCCCGATCGGACCGGACCGGTCGATGGAGCCACGGTCGATCGCACCGGACCGGTCAGCCGACAGGCCACCACGCATCGAGTCACGCATCGGGTCGACCGGACGGCCGCCCCGCTCCTCGAACTCGGCGAGCTGACGCTCGACCCGGTCGAGGTGCAGGTCCACCTGCCACTCGTCGTAGCCGCCGAAGCGCACCCGGAAGACGACGTCGTGCACTTCCTGAGCGGCGACCGGCGGACCGGCCTGCTCGCCGGCCAGGGTCGCCTCGACCCGGTCCAGGAAGGCGTCGACCTCGTCGACCTTGTAGCCCCGGCGCAGCGCGCGCCGCCGGAAACGCTGTCCCTGACTCGTCACAACGTCTCCCACTCCGCTCGCTGGGACCTACGCCCAGTCACTGTGCCACCTCCGCGTCGGCTGCGACGCCGTCTGCGCCTGCCTGCGTCAACTCCCCCGCGGCCAGCTGGCCGCAGGCGCCGTCGATCTCCCGGCCGCGGGTGTCGCGCACCGTTGTCTCCACACCGGCCGCGAGCAGCCGCCGGACGAACTCCCGCTCGACCGGCTTCGGGCTGGCATCCCACTTGCTGCCCGGGGTCGGGTTCAGCGGGATGAGGTTCACATGGGCCAGCTTGCCGTGCAGTAGGCGGCCAAGCAGGTCGGCACGCCAGGGCTGATCGTTTACGTCCCTGATCAGGGCGTATTCGATGGAGACCCGACGGCCGGTCTGCGCCGCGTAGTCGAACGCGGCATCGAGCACCTCGGCCACCTTCCAACGCTGGTTGACGGGCACAAGCTCATCGCGCAGATCATCATCGGGGGCGTGCAGTGACAACGCAAGAGTCACTGAGAGCTGTTCGGCGATCAACCGGCGCATTGCGGGCACCAAACCCACCGTGGACACCGTGATGTGCCGTTGTGAAAGTCCGAGACCCTCCGGAGCAGGGGTTGTCAGGCGGCGGACCGCCTCGATCACCCGGGGATAGTTGGCCAGCGGCTCACCCATCCCCATGAAGACCACCCGGGACAACCGGGGCGGTGAACCGGTGACCACGCCGGAGGCGGCCACCCCGGCCAGATAGACGCACTGGTCGACGATCTCGGCCACCGAGAGGTTGCGGGTCAGGCCCTGCTGGCCGGTCGCGCAGAACGGGCAGGCCATCCCGCAGCCGGCCTGGCTGGAGACACAGGCCGTCACCCGGTTCGAATACCCCATCAGCACGCTCTCGACCAGAGCGCCGTCGTGCAGCTTCCACAGCGTCTTACGGGTCGCGCCGTCGTCGCAGTCCTGCTCCCGGATCGGGGTCAGCAGGGTGGGCAGCAGATCGGCGGTGATCCGGTCACGCGAGGCGGCGGGGAGATCCGTCATCGCCGAGGCGTCACGGACGAACCTGCCGAAGTAGTGGGTGGAGAGCTGCTTGGCCCGGAACGCCGGCTCGCCCAGGGCGGCGACGGCCGCCTTGCGCGCGTCGAGGTCGAGATCCGCCAGGTGGCGCGGGGGCATGCTGGGACGGCGGCGAGTGATGACCGCGTCGGGCTTGTCGGGACTGATCGGGATGACCGGAAGAATCGTCATGGCGTATCCAGTCTCCCACGCTCGCTGAGTACGTCGCCCATAGCTAGTTCGGCGCGATGATCGCGAAGAGCAGGTAGGCCGTGGGGACCGCGAAGAGGATGGAGTCCAACCGGTCCATCAGCCCACCATGGCCGGGCAGCAGGTTGCTCATGTCCTTCACGCGGAGGTCCCGCTTCAGCATCGACTCGAACAGGTCGCCGAGAACCGCGACCACCGAGATCACCGCGCCGAACAGGAGGCCGTAGTAGACCGGCACCTCCATCAGGAAGAACAGCAACGCGCCGCTGCCGATCGCGGCCGCCGTGACCGAGCCGGCGAAGCCCTCCCAGGACTTCTTCGGGCTGATCTTCGGGGCCATCGGGGTCTTGCCGAAGAAGACGCCGGCCGCGTAACCACCGGTGTCCGAGAGCACCACGGCGACGACGGTGGCGAGCACCCGCCACTGTCCGTCGTCCTCCGGCCGGACCAGCATCGCGGCGAAGCTGAGCAGGAACGGCACGTAGACGGCGATCAGCGTGATCGCGGTGAAGTCGCGGCGCACCGCCTGCATACCGTCGGCGAGACGCCAGAGGGCCGCGGCGCCGATCGTGGCGACCAGGCCGAGGGTGAGCGCGTCGGTGCCCTCGTACCAGGCCAGGCCGGTCATCACCACGGTGCCGGCGATCAGCGGGACCAGCGGCGGGCGGGCGCCGGTCACGGTCAGCGCGCGGGCGGTCTCCCAGACCCCGACGGCTGCCGCCACGACCACCACGCCCAGCAGGGCCGGCGGCCAGACCAGCAGCGACGCCAGGACGACCAGGCCCAGGCTGAGCCCGACCGCGATGGCGGCGGGCAGGTTGCGCCCGGCCCGGCTCTTGCCCTGCTCACCCTGGCCACGGCCGGCACGACGCCGGCCCTTGACCCGTTTGCCGGCCGGCGGCTCGAGCGGGCCGTCCGGCGCGTTCATCGGAGCGGGCCGCTCGTCCACGTGCCGGACCGGATCGGGGTAGGCCTGCGCGGCGGGACTGCGCCGGTGCTCGGCATACGGATCCTCCGGGGTGGCGGGGGTGCGATGGGCGTACGACGCCGGCACGCTGGTGTCGTCGCCGGAGGCCTGCCCGGCACGCGGATCGAGGTAGGACATCAGACTTCGAGCAGCTCGGCTTCCTTGTGCTTGAGAAGCTCGTCGATCACCGCGACGTACCGGTGGGTGACGTCGTCGAGCTCCTTCTCACCACGACGGCCGTCATCTTCCCCGGCCTCGCCGTCCTTGACCAGCTTGTCGATCTGATCCTTGGCCTTGCGGCGCACGTTGCGGATCGCGACCCGGCTCTCCTCGGACTTGCCGCGCGCCACCTTGATCATCTCGCGACGACGTTCCTCGGTCATCTGCGGGAGGTGGATGCGCAGCTGGGTGCCCTCGTTGTTCGGGTTGACCCCGAGGTCCGAGTCGCGGATGGCCCGCTCGATCGGGCCGAGCTGGGTACCGTCGTACGGCTTGACGATGACCATGCGCGGCTCCGGAACACCGACCGAGGCCATCTGGGTCACCGGGGTGGGCGCGCCGTAGTAGTCCACCATGATCTTCGAGAACATCGCCGGAGTCGCCCGGCCGGTACGGATGGCGGCGAACTCCTCCTTGGCGTGCTCGACCGCGCTTTCCATCTTCTCTTCGGCCTCGAAGAGGGTTTCCTCGATCACCGGCTCTTCTCGCCTCCTTGCTGGCTTCGGTGGTGCGGGATGTGGGGACGTCCGCGGGTCAGCGAGCTCACGCGGTGATCAGGGTGCCGATCTTCTCGCCGGCACACGCGCGCACGATGGTGTCGTCACCGTCGGCGCCGAACACCAGCATCGGGAGCTTGTTCTCCTCGCAGAGGCTGAACGCGGCCTGGTCGGCCACCCGCAGCCCGCGCTGGAGGATCTCCTGGAAGGTGATGTTGTCCAGCTTGCGCGCGTCCGGGTCGACCCGCGGGTCGGCGGTGTACACCCCGTCGACGCCGTTCTTGCTCATCAGCACCATGTCCGCGTGGATCTCCAGCGCACGCTGAGCGGTCACCGTGTCGGTGGAGAAGTACGGCATGCCGGCCCCGGCGCCGAAGATCACGACGCGGCCCTTCTCCAGGTGCCGGATCGCCCGCAGCGGGATGTACGGCTCGGCGACCTGTGCCATGTGAATGGCCGTCTGCACCCGGGTCTCGATGCCCTCCTTCTCCAGGAAGTCCTGGAGAGCGAGGCAGTTCATCACCGTCCCGAGCATGCCCATGTAATCCGCGCGGTTCCGGTCCATGCCACGCTTCTGCAGCTCGGCGCCCCGGAAGAAGTTGCCGCCACCGACGACCACGGCCACCTGGATACCCCGCTGGTTGACCGTGGCGATCTGCCTGGCCAGCGCGGACACCACGTCGGGGTCGACGCCGACGGCGCCGCCACCGAATACCTCGCCGGACAGCTTCAGCACCACCCGGCGCGGCCGCATGGTCGGCGGGTTCGGATCGTCCACCGCGGCGGACTGTTCGGTCACCATCGTCATGAGACCCGCCTTCCCTTCACTTTCTGCAGGAGACCTTATGCGACCGGGAGGCCGGACGCTCAATCGCGTGACCGACCTCCCGTGCCATAACTTGTGGTGCCTTACTCCTGGCCGACCTCGTACCGGACGAACCGGGTGATCTCGATACCGGCCTCGGAGGCGATCTGCTTGACCGTCTTCTTGTTGTCGACGACCGAAGCCTGCTCGAGCAGGACGTAGTCCTTGAAGAAGGAGTTCACCCGGCCGTCAACGATCTTCGTGATGGCCTGCTCGGGCTTGCCCTCCTCGCGAGCGGTCTGCTCGGCGATCCGGCGCTCCGACTCGACGACCTCGGCGGGGACGTCCTCGCGGGTCAGGTACTTCGGCCGCATCGCGGCGGCCTGCATGCCGATGCCACGGGCGTCCGCGTCGGCGGCCTCGTCGTTCTTGCCCGAGTACTCGACCAGAACGCCGACCTGCGGCGGCAGGTCCTGCGCCTTGCGGTGCAGGTAGATCGCCACGGTGCCGTCGAGGATCGTGAAGCGGTTCACCACGATCTTCTCACCGATCTTGGCGGCGTACTCCTGAACGGTGTCGGCGACGGTCTTGCCGTCCTCCAGCGTCGCAGCGAGCAGCGCGGCGGCGTCGGCGATCTTGTTGGCCGCGCCGAACTCGACGAAGCGCTGACCCAGCGCGACGAAGTCCGGGGTCTTGGCGACGAAGTCGGTCTCACAGTTCAGCTCGAGCAGAGCCCCACCGGAGTGGCTGACGATGCCGTTGGCCGCGGTCCGACCGGCGCGCTTGCCGACGTCCTTGGCACCCTTGATGCGCAGGAACTCGACGGCCTTGTCGAAGTCGCCCTCGGACTCCTCGAGCGCCTTCTTGCAGTCCATCATGCCGGCACCGGTGAGTTCGCGGAGCTTCTTCACGTCCGCGGCGGTGTAGTTAGCCATGACTCTTCTCTCGATGTCAGTCGGGATTCGGCCGCCGTCACCGGCAAGTGACGGCGGCCGGAAGCACGTCGGTTGACTTACTCGGCGGGGACGGCGGCCGGAGCAGCGGCGACCGGCTCGGCGGCCGGCTCGGCAGCAGCGGGCTCGGCGGCAACCGGCTCAGCGGCGGCGACGGCGGCGACAGCAGCGGCCGGCTCAGCGGCGGCGGGCTCGTCGGCCTTCTTCTCGGCACCCTCGTAGAGGTCCCGCTCCCACTCGGGCAGCGGCTCCCCGGCGGCGACGGCGCCGGCCTCGGGCTTGGCGTCCGCGTCACCGCGGTTGCGGCCGGAGCGCTGGATCAGACCGTCGGCGACCGCGGTCGCGATGACCCGGGTCAGCAGCTCGGCCGAGCGGATCGCGTCGTCGTTGCCCGGGATCGGGAAGTCGACCTCGTCCGGGTCACAGTTGGTGTCCAGCACCGCGATGACCGGGATGCCCAGCTTGCGGGCCTCGTCGACGGCGATGTGCTCCTTCTTGGTGTCCACGACCCAGATCGCCGACGGCGTCTTGGTCATGTCACGGAGGCCACCGAGCGTCTTGGTGAGCTTGGTCTTCTCGCGGAAGAGCTGGAGGGTCTCCTTCTTGGTGTAACCCGCGGCAGTGCCGGTCAGGTCACCCAGAGCCTCGAGCTCCTTCATGCGCTGCAGACGCTTGTACACCGTCTGGAAGTTGGTCAGCATGCCGCCGAGCCAGCGGTGGTTCACGTACGGCTGACCGACCCGCGTCGCCTGCTCGGCGATGGCCTCCTGAGCCTGCTTCTTGGTGCCGACGAAGAGGATGTGACCACCCTCGGCGACGGTGCCCCGCACGAAGGCGTACGCCTTCTCGATGTACTCGAGAGTCTGGCGCAGGTCGATGATGTAGATACCGTTGCGCTCGGTGAAGATGAAGCGCTTCATCTTCGGGTTCCAGCGGCGGGTCTGGTGCCCGAAGTGGACACCGCTCTCCAGCAGCTGACGCATGGTCACTACGGCCATGGTGGTGCTCCCTGATCTACCCTGGTTGTCACGCCCACCGGCGATGGGCGTCCTGGCGCCCGGTCAGCAGCCACAGTCGGACCCGAAAGATCTTCAGGACCAGGGAGGGCCGTCGCCGTCGGTCTTCGCTGAAGAAACAGCATGCAGACCTTCGGAGGGCGCGCGAGGTCGACCGCGTGGGCGGTCGCCGTCGTCCAGCATACGCCAACCCGCCGGGCGCTCTTCTGCTGGCCTTTCGCAGGGTCGCGTCGTCCCTTATCAGAGGGCTGTGTCGGCTTTCGTCAGGGGCGCCGGGGTGCTTCTGCCGGGGTGCCTGGAGGCTTCGGCTCATCCCCGTCTTTGCCGGCCGCTCGTCTCCACGGTTCGTCCTGGCAGGCCGGCCGCTCATCCCCGTCAGGCTCACGGCCAAGCCGGCCGCTGATCCCCGTCAGGCTCACGGCCAGGCCGGCCGCTCAGGCTCACGGCCAAGCCGGCCGCTCAGGCTCACGGCCAAGCCGGCCGCTCAGTCATTGTCAGGCCACGGCAAGGCCGGCGGCGAGCAGCAGGAGCACGCCGGCCGGGAGGTAGATCAGCGGCGCGCGCAGCCAGGCGTCCCGGGTCGCCGGGCCGCCGCCGGCCGCCGCGTTGCCGGCCGAGAACAGGCCGAACCCGGTGAGCGCCAGGCCCAGCGCCAACAGCACGGCGGGCACGATGCCCCGGGCGGTGGCATCGGCGGCGAAAGTCACTGTCATCAGCAATCGCAACACCGGGACGAACAGGACGAGCACCGCGACCGCGACGATCACCGAGGAGAGCGGACGGCGGACCGACGCCTTACCGGGCTGCGGTACCGGTTGCTGGATCGGCTGCGGCGCCGGCGGCAACGCGGGCGGCGGGATCGTCGGATACTCCGGGCCGCGGATCGGGATACGACCTGATTCGTACGGGCCACGCGGCTCCGGACCGGCCGGACGCTGCTCGGGCAGTCGCACGGCGCCGGTGTCGTGCCGTCCCTCGCCGAGTGCGTGCGCGCCTGTCGACTCCGCCTCGGGGTATCCCGGCGGGCCGCTGTACCGGCTTCCGGAATACCAGCTCGGGCCGGACTCGTCGGCGTATCGATGCTCCACGAATTCGCACCGTAGGCGACCCGGGCCGCCGATGCCACCGGTGAGCACTTATCACACCTGATCGGTGACCGTACGGGAATCCACAGTCACGCTGTGTCCACAGGCGGATCCACTCCGAGTGGCCGGCCCTGCCACCGTCCGGCCTCATGACGACACAGCGACAGGCGATCGGGGCGTACGGCGAACGACTCGCCGCCCGGCACCTGGAGAACCGCGGGCTTCGGGTGCTGGCCCGCAACTGGCGGTGCTCCGACGGCGAGGTCGACCTGATCCTGCGGGACGGCGACGACGTGGTGTTCTGCGAGGTCAAAACGCGGCGGACGGCGACGTTCGGGCCACCGGCCGCCGCTGTCGACCCGCGCAAGGTGCGCAAACTGCGGCTGCTCGCCGTCCGCTGGCTGGACGAGTCCGGGACACACGCCCGGCAGATCCGGTTCGACGTGGTCGAGGTGCTCCCGCAGCGACGCGGCGCCAGCCGGGTCGTGCACATCCGGGCGGCGTTCTGATGAGCTACGCCCGCGTGCTCTGTGTCGGCCTGGTCGGCGTGGCCGGCCGCCTGGTCGAGGTGGAGGCCGACCTCTCCGTCGGCCTGCCCGCCGTGGTGCTGACCGGCCTGCCGGACACCGCGCTGCACGAGGCCCGCGACCGGGTCCGGGCCGCCGTGGTCAACAGCGGGCGGGAGTGGCCGAACCGCCGGATCACCGTCAACCTGCTGCCGGCCGCACTGCCCAAACAGGGCAGCAGCTTCGACCTGGCGATCGCGGCGGCGCTGCTGGCCGGTGCCGGCGATCTGCCGGCCACCCCGCTGGAGGGCGTGGTGCTGCTCGGCGAGCTCGGGCTGGACGGCGCGGTCCGCCCGGTCCGCGGCGTGCTCCCGATGGTGGCCGCCGCCGCGCAGGCCGGGATCACCCGGGTGATCGTCCCGCTGGCCAACGCCCGGGAGGCGACGGTGGTGCCCGGCGTCACGGTCCGTGCCGTCGACTCGCTGCGCCGGCTCGTCGACTTCGTCCACGGCGCCGGTCGCCTGCTCGAGCCGCCGCCGGAGTCACCGCACGCGCCCCGCTCCGGCCCCGACCTCGCCGACGTCTCCGGCCAGCAGCTCGGCCGGTACGCCCTGGAGATCGCCGCCGCCGGCGGTCACCACCTGGCCCTGCTCGGCCCGCCGGGCGCGGGCAAGACGATGCTCGCCGAACGCCTGCCGTCGATCCTCCCCGAGCTCGGCGACGAGGCCGCACTCGAGGTGACCGCACTGCAGTCGATCGCCGGCGTCCTCCCGCCGGACAGCGGCCTGATCCGGCGCCCGCCGTTCCAGGCGCCGCACCACAGCTCCAGCCTGGCCTCCTTGATCGGAGGAGGGAGCGGTCTGGCCCGGCCGGGTGCGCTCTCCCTGGCTCACCAGGGGGTCTTGTTTCTCGACGAGGCACCGGAGATAGGACGAGCCACCCTGCAGGCGCTGCGCCAGCCGCTGGAGAACGGCCGGGTGGTGCTCGGCCGCGCCCGCGGCACCACCGAGTACCCGGCCCGGGTCCAGCTGGTGCTGGCGGCGAACCCGTGCCCGTGCGCCTCGACCGCCGGCGACACGAGCTGCACCTGCAGCCCGCTGGTCCGGCGGCGCTACCTGGGCCGGCTGTCCGGCCCGCTGCTGGACCGGATCGACATCCGGATCGACCTGCTGCCGATGCGGGCCGCGCAGCTGATGGCCACGGCGGGCCCGGCCGAGTCGTCGGCCGTCGTCGCCGCCCGGGTGGCCCGGGCCCGGACGGCGGCCGCGCAGCGGTGGGCGGCGGACGGGTGGCGGCTCAACGCCGAGGTGCCGGGTCCGCAGTTGCGGCGTCCGCCGTGGTTGCTGCCGGGCCAGGACACCGCCGTGCTCCGGGAGGCCCTGGACCGGGGAAGGGTGTCGGCGCGAGGCTTCGACCGCGTGATCCGGCTGGCCTGGACGATCGCAGACCTGGACGGCCGTGAGCGCCCGGGCCGCGAGGACGTCGCCGAAGCCCTGCAACTACGAACCGGCCGAGCCGGCCCCACAGCCGGACCACCTCGGACCACCTCGGCCCACCGCTGCCGCCCCCGCCGCGGCCCCGCCGGTTCACGACCGCTCACCCCGACCCGCCACCGCCACCACCACCGCGGCCTCGCCGGATCAAGACAGCTCACCCCGACCCGCCACCACCACCACCGCGGCCTCGCCGGATCGAGACCGCTCGCCCCGGGCCGCCACCGGGTCCGCCGAGGCCAGCGTGCCTGCTGGCAGCGCGTCCGCGTCCGGTTCCGGTTCTCCGGGCAGCTCCGCGGCCGCCGGATCGGCGGTGCCGCGATGAACGGGCCGGGCAGCGACGCCGACCGGGCCGCCCGGGTCGCCCTCACCTGGCTGGCCGAACCCGGCAACCGGGCGGTCTGGACGATGGTCCAGCGAGGCGGGGCGGAGGCCACCCTGGACCGCCTGATCGCCGGGGACATCCCCGACGGTCCACTGCGGTCCGCGGTAGCCGCCCGCTCCCGGGCCGACGACCCGCGCCGGGCGGCCGAGATCGCGCTACGGCTCGGCGACGAGGTCGGCGCCCGGCTGATCGTCCCGGCCGACCCGGAGTGGCCGGCCCGGGTGAGCGCACTGGCCACGCTGGAGACCGACATCGCGGGGCGGGTCAATCAGGACACCCGGCCGCCGCTCTGCTTCTGGGTCCTCGGGTCGCTGCCGCTCGGCGCGACGCTGGATCGGTCGGTCGCGATCGTCGGGGCGAGGGCCGCTACCGGGTACGGCGTGCACGTGACCAGCACCCTGGCCTACGACCTGGCCGAACGGGGCTGGACGGTGGTGTCCGGCGGGGCGTTCGGCATCGACGCGGCGGCACACCACGGTGCACTCGCCGCGGACGGGCTGACCGTGTCGGTGCTGGCCTGCGGGGTGGACCGGCCGTACCCGGTGAGCAACGCGGCACTGTTCGCGCGGATCGCCGAGCGGGGGCTGCTGATCAGCGAGTGGCCGCCGGCCGCCGAGCCGTTCCGGCACCGGTTCCTGATCCGGAACCGGGTGATCGCGGCGGCCACCGCGGGCACCGTCGTGGTGGAGGCCGCGGCCCGCAGCGGCGCCACCCAGACGATGAGCCGGGTGCTGGCCCTGAACCGGCCCGCCATGGTGGTGCCCGGGCCGGTGACCTCGGCGATGTCGGTCGGCTGCCACGAACTGTTGCGAGCCCATCCGGCGACCCGGCTGGTCTGTTCGGCCCACGACGTACTGCAGGAGGTCGGCCGGATCGGCGAATATCTGGAACCGCCGCCGCGCGGCCAGGAACGCGTCCGGGACCGCCTCGATGAGGAGTCCGCGCTGATCCTGGAGGCATTCCCGCGGCGCGGCCCGGCCACACCGGAGGAACTGGCGGCAACGGCAAGGCTCGATTTGCGTACGGTCCTACGCCGCCTGACCCTGCTGGAAGCCACCGGACTGGTCATCCGCACGGAGTCAGGAATAACGCTGGCCCCCCGAAAACCCTGACCCCCGCCCCGCCCCGCCCCGCCCCGCGCAGCACCACCCTCCCAAACTCCACACACAAGACCGCCCCAACCGTTACGTGGGCACTTTGGGTGCGGAACGCACCAAAACCCCACACACAAAGCCGCCTCAACCGTTACGTGGGGACTTTGGGTGCGGAACGCACCAAAACCCCACACGCAAGGCCGCCTCGAATACAGCGTGGGGACTTTGGGTGCGGAGCGCACCGAAACTTCACACGCAAGGCCGCCTCGAATACAGCGTGGGGACTTTGGGCGCGGAGCGCACCGTTACTTCACACACGCGATAGGACTTACACGCGGATGCTCCGGCTCGCTCGGATGCCGAGGGCATTGGGTGCGTTCGGGGTGGCGGTGGGCAGCGCCGGGGCCGGGCCGGGCGACGGTGCCGCGTTGACGCTGCGGCACGGTGGCCCGGTCCGGTCGGCACGCTTCCGCCGGACCGCTCGGCGCGGAGCCGGTCAGTCCTCGGATTCGTCCAGGTCACGGCGATGGACCTTCATCCATGCCTCGACGTCCTCGGTCAGCCACACCTTGCCCTGCGCAAGGTCAGCGGCCGGCTTCGGAAAGTCCGCGCGGCTGGTGATCTGGTACGCCCGCTGGCGGCTCACTCCACCGAGGCGGATACGGATCTCGTGTGCGCCCATGAGGCGGATCGGCTTCACTCCCACATGATCGACCGTAGGCGCGGGACTATTAGGCATTCAGCAGGTTGTCAGGAGACATCTAGTCGTGAAGACAGTACTATCGCCGCATGTCCAGATGTCGCGCGACTACCTATCAGGTACCCGTTTCGCCAAGTCATCGCCGTGATTGGCGAACCCTGTGGCGCCGGTGCCGGTGCGGTTTACCGGCTCCCTGCGTCGATCGACTGGTTCCCCCGACGACGATGCCGTACCCGGCACGGGGCTCCCTCCCCTCCGGGGATCCGATGGCTGCACAACACGACAACCCCTCACCGGACCGGCAAAAGCCCCGTCTCCCCACCCCGCCCGACCATCGTGTCCCCCACCCGCGCGGTCGCGGACGCCACGAAGCCGTCGACCCGCACGAGCCCCCGGCCGAATCACCCCAAGCCCCGGAGTGGCCGCAACCCGGAACATCCACCACCCACCCGGACTGGCCCGCCGCGACCGATCAACCCGCACCGCCCACTCCCGACCAGCCGGCCCCGCCCGTTCCCGCACCGCCCAGGCCGCCCATCCCCGCGCCGCCCAGGCCAGTTGCTCCCGCACCGTCCAGGCCGCCCATCCCCGCACCACCGACTACGCCGGCCCCAAGCCAGCGCGGATGGTCCGGTTCCGATCAGCGGGTGCCGACCAGCCCCGAGTCACCTGCGCCACCGATTCTGGAGCACCACCGACTGTCCGGTTCCGATCAGTCGGGAGGGACCATTCCTCCACCACCGATTCCGGGACAGCACGGGCCGTCCGGGTTCGACCAGCCGGGCCGGGCCATCCCCGCCCCTCCGGCACCGCAGATTCCGGGACAGCACGGGCCGTCTGGCTATGAGCAACCGCGACCGACCGATCACGCACGACTGGCACCGCCGATGCCCGCACCGGGCCCGCCGATTCCGGGACAGCGCGGTCCATCTGGTTGTCAGCGGCCGCGACCGAACGATGGCGCGCCGCTGACACCACCGGCCCCCGCACCGAGACCGCCGATTCCGGGACAGCGCGGACCTTCTATCCATGAGCAGCTGGGGCCAGCTCATCACGCGGCGCCGGAGCCGCCCGTTCCCGCGCGACCGGAGCCGCCCGTTCCCGCGCCGCCGGGGTCTGGCTCAGGACGGGCCACGGTTCCGCGGCCGAGGAATCCGGACGAGAACGTGGGGCGAGCCGGGAATCTGACGCCCGGGCAGCAGCTGCGGGCGGCCGGCAACGAACCGTTCACGCATCACGCGCATCGGCGCCGCGACCACCACTGATACCGGATCGAACGGCGCACCGCCGATGCCGGTGGCGCCCGGCTCGCGGGTGACCACCACGTCTTGAAAGGAAACGAGCTGTTGGGGAACACCGTCGCGCAGCGGGCCCGCCGGGCCGGGCCCGGGCGTGACGGCCCTGGTCGGATTTCGGGGGCACCGTTGACCACCACACAAGAGACCGAACACCTGCACGACCGGCCGGACTGGACCTGCCGCGTCTGCGGCGCACCCTGGCCGTGCTCCACGGCCCGCGCGACGCTGATGCACGAATACCGCGCCTTCCCATCGTTGCTGCGGATCTACCTGTCCGCGCAGATGTACGAGGCCCTCGACGACTTGACCATCGAAGGCAAGGCACCGCCGATGAACCTGTACGAGCGGTTCCTCTCCTGGGTCCAAACCCACCCACCGTCCCCATGACATCGCGCCCAGCCTCCAGGCCCGGCACAGACGATGCCGCTACCCGCTGCGACAAAGAACGGCCGAACACGAGCGCGGCGGGGCCAGCGTGCAATACCGAACAAACCGGCATCGGGACCGCCGGCAGCGACTGGCGCCGGATCCGGGACCTCGACCCGAGGCGGGCGGGAGCCGAGAGCAGGATCGGCCAGGCAAGGGCTGGTGGCGGTGGCGGCACCCGAGGCAGCGCCCGGGGCCCGTGGCGATGGCCAGCGCCCGGCGGCAGAGGCGAGGCAGCGACGGCGGCCGGACCCGGGGGCCGGCGACGGCGGAGGCCAGGGCCAGGGCCGGAGGCGGAGGCCGTGGCCGTGGCCGTGGCCGGTAGCCGGGGCCGGGGCCGGGGCCGGTGTGGCGGAGGCCAGAGCCGGTGGCCGAGGCAGAGGCCGGTGGCCGAGGCAGAGGCCGGTGGCCGAGGCAGAGGCCGGTGGCCGGGACCGGTAGCCAGGGCAGAGGCAGGGGCAGGTGGCGGTGGCAGGGACGGGTGGCAGTGGCGGTCAGAACTGGCGGCCGACGCCGGAACCGAGGCCAAGCACAGCGGTGTAGGCGGTCAGGACCACAGCAAGAGGCAGCCGGAGCGCGAGGGGCCGAGGGGCCGGGAGTGGGCCTGGGGCGCCTGTACGGGGAACGGGCGACGGCCGCGCCCAGCAGTCTTTCGACCGGCCTGGCAAAGCCGCCGCCCGCCCTGTCGCCCGGTCCGGCGGGGCCTTCTCGGGGCGACGGGTTTATTGTAATTAGATTGGCCTGTAGGTACAACGTGACGGCACATCGTGGTTGCGTAAAATAGTTGCCATGATCGATCACTCGGCGGACCGTGCGGTCTTCCGGCAGCTTGCTGATTTGCTGCGGAACAGCATCGCCTCCGGTGAGCTGGGGCCGGGTGAGCCGCTGCCCAGTGAGCTGCGGCTGGCTCAGGATTATGGGATCAGTCGCACCACGGTGCGGCAGGCGATCGGGCAACTGCGGACCGAAGGTCTGGTCACGGTGGATCGGCCACGAGGGACTTTCGTACGGGTGCCGGAGGCGGTGCAGACCGTGACACTGGGCCGGGGCGAGCGGGTCGGCGCCCGGATGCCGACTGACGCCGAGCGACGCAAGCACCGGCTCGCCGAGGGTGTGCCGGTGCTGGTGGTGACCGCGGCGGATGGCGCCGAGACGGTGCACCCCGCAGACCGCGTGCAGCTCGCCCGCCCCTGACCCGCGACCGTCGCGGGCCGGGCGGGCCGGCTCCGGAATCGACTTCGAGCGGCGCGCCATGGGTCCACGCTAGGGGCGGGGTACGACAGGAATCGCGGCACACTGGACGCCGTGGATGTCTATCGGCGGCGGCCGCAGCGGCGCAAGAGTGTGCGGGAGCAGCACGAGGCGCTTCCGCCCGGGCTGCGCGAGGCGGTGGACCGGTTCGGGCATCACCTGGCCGTGGTGGACGGGCGTTCCGAGCACACCGTCCGCGCCTATCTCGGTGACGTCGTCTCGCTCCTGACGCACGCCGCTGACCAGGGCGTTCCATCCGTCGACGAGCTCGACATCGCGGTGCTGCGCGGGTGGCTCGCGGCGCGGCTCGAGGAGGGCTCCGCGCGGACGTCGCAGGCTCGCCGGGCCGCAGCGGTCCGCACCTTCACCGGATGGGCGCACCGGGTCGGCCTCTCCCCCGGCGATCCGGGCGCCGGGCTGGCCAGCCCGCGCGGCCACCGCGACCTCCCGCACGTGCTGCGCGCCGACCAGGCCGCCGCCCTGGTCACCGCCCCCGGCTCCGACCGGGCCGCCGCCACGGGCCGAAAGCCGGCCGCGCCCAGCGGATCGTCAGCCGCCGAAAAAGACAAAACCGGAAGCGACCGGGCCGGAAAAATCCCCGCCCGAGCAGGCAACACCGGAGCAAGCGAGGACGGGGACGGGGACGGCGGAGCTGATGGGGACGCCGCTGTGCTGCGGGACCGGGCTGTTCTGGAGATGCTCTATGCCACCGGTATTCGGGTCAGTGAGCTCTGCGGCCTCGACCAGGCCGACGTCGACCACGGTCGCCAGGTGGTCCGGGTCTTTGGCAAGGGCGGCAAGGAGCGTGCCGTCCCCTACGGTCACCCGGCCCGCGACGCCCTCGCCGCCTGGCTCACCCTCGGCCGACCGGCGATAGCCAGCGGGCAACTGATGGCCGGCGGGCAGGCAATGGCCGGCAGGCAAGCAACGGCCAGCGGGCAAGCAATGTCCAGCGGGCAAGCAACGGCCGGCGGGCAGGCCATGTCGCACCAGCAAGGGATGAGCGGCGGCCGGAGGACGAGGGGGAAAAAGGGCAAGGGGGACGGTGACGCGCTGTTCCTCGGGTTCAAGGGTGGGCGGTTGCAACCCACCGTCGTGCGCCGGATCGTCGCCGCCGCGGCGCGAGCGGCCGGGCTGCCGCACACCAAGCCGCACGATCTGCGGCACTCCGCCGCCACCCACCTGCTGGACGGCGGCGCCGACCTGCGGGCCGTCCAGGAGTTGCTCGGTCACAGTTCGCTGTCGAGCACCCAGATCTACACCCAGGTCTCCACCGAGCGGCTCCGGGCCGCGTTCGAACAGGCCCATCCACGAGCCTGAGCAGGGCCTGCGCCGGAAGCGGGCCGAGTCCGGGGCGAGGTCCAGGCGCCGGGCACGTACGATCCTGACCATGAGCGCCGCAGCCCCGCCCCGCCCGATTCCCGGCGCCCGGCTCCTGTTCTCGCTGGATCCGGCGGTGTCCTATCTCAACCACGGGTCGTTCGGCGCGGTGCCGATCAGCGTGCAGCGCGCCCAGCAGCGGCTGCGCGACGAGACCGAGGCGAACCCGATGCGGTTCTTCGGCGACGGGCTGCTGGATCGGATCATCCACACCCGACGGCACCTGGCCGAGTTCCTCGGCGCCGACCCGGAGGGCTCCGCGCTGACCGGGAACACCACCTCGGTGGTCAGCCTGGTGCTGCAGTCGGCCGGGCTGGGCCGGTCCGACGAGGTGCTGCTGACCGATCACGCCTACGGCGCGGTCGCGATGGCGGTACGCCGGGAGTGCCGCCGCACCGGAGCCACCGCGCGGACGGTCGCGCTGCCACTGGGCGCACCGAGCGCGGAGGTCGTCGCCCGGGTCCGGGCAGCACTGCGGCCCGGGCGTACCCGGCTGCTGATCGTCGACCAGCTGACGTCGGCCACCGCCACCCTGTTCCCGGTGGATCAGATCACCGCCGCGGCCCGTGACCTGGACATCCCGGTGATGGTGGACGCCGCGCACGTGCCCGGGATGCTGCCGGTGGACGTGGCCGCGATCGGTGCCGACTTCTGGGTGGGCAACCTGCACAAGTGGGCGTGGGCGCCCCGCGGCACGTCGGTGCTGGCGGTGTCCCCCGAGTGGCGGCGGCGGATCGAGCCGCTGATCGTGTCCTGGGAGCAGGATCAGGGCTTCCCGCTGTCGGTCGAGTTCCAGGGGACGCTCGACTACACGGCCTGGCTGGCCGCCCCGGCCGGCGTCTACGCCATGCGCACGATCGGGCTCGACGCGATCCGGGAGCACAACGCGGCGCTGGTGTCGTACGGACAAAGGGTTGTCGGCGAAGCCCTCGGTCTGGGACCGGCGGACCTCCCGCAGCCCGGCGGACCCGGGGTTTCGATGCGGATCGTCCCGTTGCCGGCCGGCCTGGCCACCACCTACCCCGAGGCACACGCGCTGCGCCAGCACATCGCCGACAAGCTGGGCGTGGAGACCGCGGTGAACGCGTGGGGCGGGCGCGGCCTGCTCCGGCTGAGCGCGCAGATCTACAACCGTCCCGAGGAGTACGACCGGCTGGCCGAGCGGCTACCCGCGCTGCTCAACGGTTGGCAACACGGGTAGCAGGCGGACCCGGCCGAGGCCGAGCAGGACGAGCGGGTCGAGATACCCCTCGCCGGTGCGCACGCCCCAGTGCAGGCAGGCCCGCACCGGGCAGCCCGGGTGGCCCGCGTCGAGCGTGCCCAGCGGATCACCGGCGGCCAGCACGTCACCGGGCGCGACGGCGGGTGTCACCGGCTCGTAGGTGAGCCGCAACCCGCCCGCGTGCGCCACGCTGACCACCCCGCGCCCGGCGAGCACCCGCGCGTGGACCACGATGCCGGCGCCGGCGGACCGGACCACCGATCCGGCCGGCGCGGCCAGGTCGACCCCGCGGTGCCCGGCCAGCCACGGCTGCGGCGGGGCCTCGAACCGCCGCACCACCGCGGGCGGAGTCACCGGCCACGACCAGGGGACCGGGCTGACGCCCAGAAAAAATGCCCAGAAGAAGTACATGCGGGCGAGTCTGGCCAGCCGTCAGCCGGCCGGCGACCCGACCTGTGGACAACCGCCTCCTGTGCAGAAGGCGGGTTATCCGCCGAAGCCACCATCCTCCGGCAACGAGATGTCCGGCTTCTCCAGCTCCTCGACGTTCACGTCCTTGAACGTCATCACCCGCACGTTCTTGACGAACCGGGCCGGGCGGTACATGTCCCAGACCCAGGCGTCGTGCATCTCGACCTCGAAATACACCTCGCCGTCGGAGTTACGCACGTGCAGGTCCACCTGGTTGGCCAGGTAGAACCGACGCTCGGTCTCCACCACGTAGGAGAACTGGCGGACGATGTCGCGGTACTCCCGGTAGAGCTGCAGCTCCATCTCGGTCTCGTACTTCTCGAGATCCTCTGCGCTCATCGTGTCTCGCCCTCCATGGCCTCATCTTCCCCCACCGACGGCGACGGCTGAGGCTGCTCGCCCGACGCCACGCCGACGGTACCCTCAGCCGCCATCGGAAGCAGCAGCGGCTCGGTAACGGATGCATCGAACAACGACGGGATCGGCTCCGCCGTGGTATTAGCCGGGCGGCGGGCTCGGGGCGGCACATTGCCCCGGCCCGAGGCCGCGGCCACGTTCACGTACGAGAACCGGTGCTCGGCGCAGGGACCGTGCCTGAGCAGCGCGGAACTGTGCTCGTCCGTTATATAACCTTTGTGTACGGCAAAGCCGTACTCCGGGAACTTGTCGTGAAGTTCCACCATCAGCCGGTCCCGGGTGACCTTGGCCAGCACGCTGGCCGCCGCGACACACGCCGCCACCCGGTCGCCCTTCCACACCGCCAGCCCGGGCACACCCAGGCCGTCGACCGGGAAGCCGTCGGTCAGCACGTAATCCGGCCGGACGGTCAGCAGGGCGAGCGAGCGCCGCATCGCCGCCAGGTTGCAGACGTGCAGGCCCCGGGCGTCCACCTCAGTGGGCGGGATGATCATCACGGACCAGGCCAGGGCGCGGTCGACCACCTCGGCGTAGACCCGTTCCCGGGCCGCCGCGGTGAGCAGCTTGGAATCGGCCAGCCCGGGCACCTCGCCGCGCTTGCCGGCCGGCAGGATCGCCGCGGCCGCGACCAGCGGGCCCGCGCAGGCGCCCCGGCCGGCCTCGTCGGCGCCGGCCACGTGCTCGAAGCCGCGCCGCTGCAGCGCCTGCTCCAGGGCGTAGAGACCAGCCTCCCGGCGCACCACGGTGCGCGGCGGGGCCAGCATCAGGGCTCCTGCGACCGCAGCAGGGCGGCCAGGTCGGCGGGGTAGATCAGCTCGTCGCTGGCCTCGATCTCGGCCGCCGACCACCAGCGGTGCTCGGTGATGGTGAGCTGCTCCTCGGCGTCCATCCCGGCCGTGTCGACCTGCCAGTCGGCGACCCGGAACAGGAAGAAGTCCTGAGTCTGCACATACGCCCGGCCGTTGTAGGAGAACTCGGCCTGCTCGTGCAGGATCGACGCGCTCAGCTCGGCCGGGTCGGCCCGGAGCCCGGTCTCCTCGAACAGCTCGCGGGCGGCCGCCTGGGTCGGGCTCTCGCCGGCCTCCAGCCCGCCGCCCGGCGTGAACCACCAGTGCATGCCGGGCCGGGCCGGATCGCCGCCGTGCAGCAGCAGGGCACGCCCGGCCAGATCGACCAGGAGCACCCGTCCGGCGCGGCGGGACACCACGGGCTGGTTCGACTCGGTCACCGGACCAGCCTAAGCGCCCGAGGTGGATCTTCCGAACCGCCCTCGGGCGCCGCGCTCATTTGGACGCGGAGTCCGGAATGTCGTCGTACGAGTCCGGCACGGTCAGCCACGTCGCCCGGCCCACCGGCCAGAAGATGGTGAAGGCCCGGCCGACCACCGAGTCGATGGTGACGGTCGAGTCCAGCATCTTGCCGGCCTCGTCGGCCGCCGTGCTCGTCTCGTAGTGCTCGAGCGAGTCGCCCGACTCGGCGCGGTGGTCACCCATCACCCAGAGCCGGCCGGCCGGAACGACGATCTTGAACTTCTCGTCCGCGACCTCGTTCCGCTTGCCGTCCGCGTCGGTGTAGATGTACGGCTCGTCGAGCGGCTTGCCGTTGACGATCAGACGGTTCTGGTCGTCGCAGCACTCCACGGTGTCACCAGGGGTGCCGATGACCCGCTTGATGAAGTCTTCGCCCTCGGCGCCGGCCTGCCACTCCGTCGGCGCCTTGAAGACGATGATCTCGCCGCGCTTCGGGTCACGGAAGTCGTAGACGAGCTTGTTGACGAGCACCCGGTCCCAGACGTTCAGGGTGTGTTCCATCGAGGGGGACGGAATGTAGAACGTCTGCAGCACGAACGCGCGGACCAGGACAGCGACCAGGATCGCCACGCCCAGCAGGATGGGCAGCTCGCGCCAGAACGATCCGCTGCGCTTTTCGGTGTGCTCGTCAATCACGCTCGGAGCCTACGTCGTCGAGTCACGAACGACATGCCGGAACGCGCGGACAACGCCGCACTCAGCAGCAACGGGAACAGGCCCATGGCCACCTGCGGATCACGCCGGGGCTCCGGCGGGGCCGGACCGATCGCCGCCGTCGGATGGTCCTGGGCGAACTGTTTCCAGACGTCCGGCACGTCGAGACTCTTGAATCGGTCGCTCGGCCAGACGATCACGAAGGCCCGGCCGATGATGTTCTCGATCGGCACCGGACCCTGGCATCGCGCGTCCTGGGAGACCGCCCGGTGGTCACCCATCACGAACATCTGCCCGGCCGGGATGGTGATCTCGGCGAATCTCCGGCTGGTGCACTGCCCCGCGATCGGCGGCTGGCTCAGGTCGGAGTTGAAGCCTTCGGCGATGTACGACTCGTCGATGGCCACACCGTTCACGGTGATCCGGCCCTGTGCGTCGCAGCAGGCGACCTTGTCACCCGGAAGGCCGATCACCCGTTTGATGAAGTCCCGCTCACCGGGACGGCTCACCCCGACCAGGTCGCCGATCGTGCGACCGAGTTTGGACATGAACGCGTCGCTCACCGGCTCGCTGACCTCGGGCGCCCAGTTGTCGGTGCCGCGGAACACCACGATCTCGCCGCGCAGCGGGTCGCGCATGTCGTAGACGACCTTGTTGACCAGCACCCGGTCCTTGAGCTCCAGGGTCTTCTGCATCGACCCACTGGGGATGTAGAAGGCCTGGACCAGGAACGTCCGGATGAGTACGGCCAGGCAGAACGCCACCACGAGCAACAGCGGCAGCTCCTGCCAGAGGGGCATCTCCTTGCGCCGCATAATCGAACGCCGTCGAGGCGGTCGATAGCCTTCCATCGGATCCACGCTTCGCATCTCCTGACGCCTACCGGCCGATCCGCCCCCGGATACAGCACTACCGCCCGAGTTTCCCGGCTAGGGGAAGTTACGAGCGGTAGGACTGGAATGGTTCATCATCCGGCACAGGCGCCAGCTTAGTGCGCTCGCGCCTGCGACTGCCGGAGCGGAAGATCAGACCGTCTGCTTCTCCCGCAGCTCCTTGATCTTGGCCTTCTTGCCACGGAGCTCACGCAGGTAGTAGAGCTTGGCGCGGCGGACGTCACCACGGGTGACGACCTCGAGCTTGTCGATCACCGGGCTGTTGATCGGGTAGGTCCGCTCGACGCCGACGCCGAAGCTGATCTTCCGGATCTTGAAGGTCTCGCGCAGACCGGCGCCCTGACGACCGATGACCACGCCCTGGAAGACCTGGACACGGGAACGGTTACCCTCGACGACCCGGGCGAACACCTTGAGGGTGTCGCCGGCGCGGAAGTCCGGAAGGTCGGTGCGCTGCGACTGGGCGTCGAGTTCATCCAGCGTGTTCATCGCTGCATCCTTGAATAACTAGAGCGCATCGGAACTCGATGCGCGGGGTGACTCTGATCCCCCACCGATCCGAGGGATCCTCGTCGTCCCGCACGGTGTGCGAGAAAACGGCAACCTCCCTACTTTGCCACACCGGGTGGCGGGAGCTCCAATCCGGCCTCGGCCAGGGCCTTGCGGTCCTGCTTGTCGAGGTGCTCCGGCGGATAGGCCGCGAACAGGTCCGGCCGCCGGGCCGCGGTCCGCAACAGGCTTTCGGTACGGCGCCAGCGGGCGATCCGGCCGTGGTCACCGGAGCGCAGCACGTCGGGCACCTCACGGTCGCGCCACGCGGCGGGCTTGGTGTAGACCGGGGCCTCCAGCAGGCCGGCCGCGTGCGACTCCTCGGTGAGCGAGTCGGCGTTGCCGAGCACACCGGGCAGCAACCGGGTGATCGCCTCCATGATGACGATGACCGCGACCTCGCCACCGAACAGCACGTAGTCGCCGAGCGAGACCTCGCGCACCGGCATCCGGTCCGCGGCGTCGTCGATCACCCGCTGGTCGATGCCCTCGTACCGCCCGCACGCGAAGACCAGGTGGTCCAGTGCGGCCAGTTCGTACGCGTCGGCCTGGGTGAACGGCTTGCCGACCGGGGACGGGACGACGAGCGTCGCGCCCGGGCCGGCCACCGCCTCCAGGGCCTGACCCCACGGCTCCGGGCGCATCACCATGCCCGGGCCCCCGCCGTACGGACTGTCGTCCACCGTCCGGTGCACGTCGTGGGTCCACGTGCGCAGGTCGTGCACGGCGAGGTCAAGCGTCCCGGTGGTACGCGCCTTGCCGACCAGCGAGAGGCCGAGCGGGGCGAAGTAGTCCGGAAAGATCGAGATGATGTCGACCTTCACAGATCCAGCAGGCCTTCCGGTAGGTCGACGACGATCCGGCCGCCGGCGATGTCCACGGTCGGGACCATCGCGGTGACGAACGGGATCAGGGCCGTGCCGCCGCCGGCCTTCTTCAGCACGATCAGATCGGACGACGGAGCGTGGTCGATCCGGTCCACCGTGCCGAGTTCGGTACCGTCCGCCGACACCACGCGCAGACCGACCAGCTGGTGGTCGTGGAACTCGTCCGGGTCGGCCGGCGCAGCCATCCCGGCGCTGTCCACCTTCAGGTACACCCCGCGCATCGCCTCGGCGACGTTGCGGTCGGGGATACCCTCGAACACCGCGATGCCGCGGCCCTGATGCCAGCGGATCGACTCGAGAGTGAGTTGCTGGGGAACTTCGAACGGAACGCCGAGAGCGGCAGCGCCCGCCGGGCCGGTGCTCACCCGGCGGTCCCGGGGGACCTCCGTGATGAACACCGAACCGGCGGTGAAGCGTGCCTCGGGTTCGTCGGTCCGCACGACCACCGAGACTTCGCCCCGGATGCCGTGCGGTTTGCCGATCTGGCCGACGACGAGGAGCATCGCGATCAGTACGCGTCGACGATGTCGACGCGGATGCCGCGCCCACCGATCGACCCGATCACCTGACGCAGCGCCTTGGCCGTCCGCCCGCCGCGCCCGATGACCGTTCCCAGGTCATCGGGGTGCACACGAACCTCGAGCCGCTTGCCGCGGCGCGAGTCGACAAGGCGAACCCGGACGTCGTCCGGGCTGTCGACGATGCCCTTGACGAGGTGCTCCAGCGCGGGCCGGAGCGCCCCGTCAGCTCGCGTCGGCGCCGGCACCGGCCGGGTCCTCAGCCTTCTCGGCGACAACCTCGCGCGTCGGCTCAGCAGCAGCCTCGGCCGGCTTCGCCTCAGCGGCGGCCTCGGCCGGCTTCTCAGCCTTCTCGGTCTTGTCGGCCTTCTCCGCCTTCGCCTTCTTCGGCGTGGCGGCCGGCTTCGTGACCTCGGTCAGACCGGCGGCGGCCTTGGCCTCAGCCTCGTACACCTCGGTCTTGCTGAGCTTGGCTTCCTTGACCAGCAGCGGCGGCGGGGCCGGCAGGCCCTTGAACTTCTGCCAGTCGCCGGTCTTCTCGAGGATGCGCTGCACCGGCTCGCTCGGCTGGGCGCCGACCGACAGCCAGTACTGCACGCGCTCGGACTTGACCACGATCACCGAGGGGTGTTCCTTCGGCTGGTAGATGCCGATGTACTCGATCGCGCGACCGTCGCGCTTGGTGCGCGAGTCGGCGATGACGATGCGGTACTGCGGGTTGCGGATCTTGCCCATCCGCAGGAGCCGGATCTTGACGGCCACGGTTAATTCGCTCCTGATGACTGCGAGGGTGAGCCGAACGGTAACCCACGTGGGGATGCGGGACCGATGCCTCGTGGATTGGCCTGTCGCGCGGGGTTAGAGGGCGCCTCGCGACATGCCGGATACCAACAAGCCATTCTGCCAGACCGGAGACCGGAAATCCCAACCGGGTGTCAGCGGGCGCCGGGCCGGTCCCAGCCGGCCGGCATCGAGGCGGGAACCGGCCAGGCCGGGTCCGGCCGGAAGTCCGTCCAGGTCCCGTCGAAGGGGAACTCACCGGCCTCGATCCGCTTGATCACCCGGCGGCCCTCGGCCCGGACCGCGTCCGGGTCGGGCACCCAGTAGTGCTCCGGGACGGCGAGCCGCTCGGCGAACTCGTCCTCGTCCTTCCACCGCCAGGTACGGTCCGGGGCGATCACCACGTCCAGGTCCTGGTCGATCACGTCGACCCCGGCCAGCGCGCCGTCGTCCCAGCGGACCGCGTGCTCCTCGAGGTTGACGTACCACCCGTCGAAGACGCCCTCCGCCGTGCGGAAGAACCACACCGAGTGGTCGGCGCCGGGCGGGAGGAACTTCAGCACACCCGGGCCGGACCAGGTGGACGGAACCAGCTCGCGCGGAGTCGTCGCCCACTCGGCGAACGGCATGTCCCGCACGCCACGGCCGTCCACGGCGACGTCGACCGTCACGGCGGCACCGCGGGCCAGCCAGATCAGCAGCCCGCGGTCGTCGTCGGTGATCACCCGGCAGAGCCGGACGGTGACCAGCCGGTCCCCCGAGAAGTTCCGGTAGAGGACCGGCCGGCCGGTGTCGAAAGGCACGATCAGTACGAGCGGCCCAGGTAGGCGATCAGGTTCGGCTCCTCGTCCGACTCCGGCATCGTGCCGTCCTCGCGGACCAGGCAGCGCACCGTGACGGCCTTGCCGTTGGCTTCCTTCTCGCCGGCCTCGCCGACCACCGACCACGGCACCCGCGCCCAGCCGGTCTGCGACGCCTCGATCGCCTCACCCAGCGTCTTCACCTCGACGGTGCGCTCGGCACGGAAGGCCAGCGCGTCGTCGTACATCCGCTGCTGGTCGGCCTTGAGCGCGGCCACCACCGCGGTGGTCACCTCGGCCAGCGCGATCGGCGACTTCGTGCCGTCCACCCGGCGGGCCACCACGGCGTTGCCGTTGGCCAGGTCGCGGGGGCCGACCTCCACGCGGATCGGGATGCCCTGCAGCTCGGCGTCGACCGCCCGGCGACCGAACGGGATGTCCGAGCGTTCGTCGAGCTTCACACGTACACCTGCGGTTTTGAGCTCGTCGCGGAGCTGAGTGGCAGCCTCCGTGACGCCCTCGCCCGCCTTGACCACCATGATCTGCACCTGGATCGGCGCGAGCCGCGGCGGCAGCCGCAGGCCGTTGTCGTCGCCGTGCACCATGATCAGGCCACCGAGCATCCGGGTCGAGGTGCCCCAGGACGTGGTCCAGGCGTGCTCGACGGTGCGCTCGGCGGAGGAATACGTGATGTCGAACGCCTTGGCGAAATTCTGCCCGAGCTCGTGCGAGGTGCCCATCTGCAGCGCCTTGCCGTCGCCCATCATGGCCTCGACGGTCATCGTGTTGGTCGCGCCGGCGAACCGCTCGCCCTTGGTCTTGCGGCCGGGCACCACCGGGATGGCCAGCACGTCCTCCATGAACGACTGGTACACGTTGTGGTGGATGTCGCGCGCGTGGTCCCGGGCGTCCTGCTCGGTGGCGTGCGCGGTGTGCCCCTCCTGCCAGAGGAACTCGGTGGTCCGCAGGAACGTGCGCGGACGCAGCTCCCAGCGCACCACGTTGGCCCACTGGTTCAGCAGCAGCGGCAGGTCCCGGTACGAGTCGACCCACTTGGCCATGAACTCGCCGATCACGGTCTCGCTGGTCGGACGGACCACCAGCGGCTCGGCGAGCTCCTTGCCACCGGCGTGGGTGACCACGGCGAGCTCCGGCGAGAAGCCCTCCACGTGGTCGGCCTCACGGCGCAGGTAGCTCTCCGGGATGAAGAGCGGGAAGTACGCGTTCTGGACGCCCTGCTCCTTGATCCGGGCGTCCATGTCGGCCTGCATGCGCTCCCAGATCGCGTAGCCGACCGGCCGGATCACCATCGTGCCGCGCACCGGGCCGTTGTCGGCGAGTTGCGCCTTGGCGATGAGGTCCTGGTACCAGCGGGGAAAATCCTCCGCACGGGGAGTGAGCACACGAGCCATGAGGCAGCATCCTAGTCGCGTCCCGAGTGCAACCGGCCGGGTGGGCATCCCGTGTCCCTCATCGGAGAAGGACGGGGTGACGGATGGATTTCGACGGCTTCTACCGGGACACCTCCCGGCGGCTGTTGCGGTACGCCTACGGACTGACCGGTGATCCGGGTGAGGCGCAGGACCTGGTCCAGGAGGCGTACGCCCGGGCCTGGCAGCGCCGGCGCCGGCTCGCCGGGTACGACGACCCGGAGGCCTGGCTGCGGCTGGTGGTGAACCGGCTGTCCGCGGACCGGTGGCGCCGGCTCGGCATCCGCCGGGCACGGGCCGCCGCCGAACCGCCACCCACGCCGGTGGCCGCGCCGTCCGAGGACGTGGTGCTGCTGGTCCGGGCGATGCGGGAACTGCCGGACAAGCAGCGGCGCGCGCTCGCCCTGCACTACCTGCTGGACCGCTCGATCGCGGAGATCGCCGTCGAGACCGGCGCCTCGCTCGGCACCGTCAAGTCCTGGCTGTCCCGGGGCCGCGCCGCGCTCGCGGTGTCCCTCGGCTCGCTGGAGGGAGCTCGTCGTGTCCACTGATCTGGACGAACTGTTCATGGCGCTGGGCCGGCAGGCCGACGCCGTGCCGCCGGTCCCGCTCGCGGCGGTCAAGGCGCGCGGGCGGCAGCGCAACCGGAACCGGACGGCGCTGGCCGCCGCGGCCGCGGTGCTGCTGGTCACCGCGGGCCTGGGCGTGGCCCTGCAGCGGGAACGGCACGCCGACCCGATCCTGCCGGCCACCACACCGTCCCGGATCCGCGGGATGGCGCCGCTCGGCGAGCCGCTGCGCGTCGCCACCGGGGCGAACTGGACCGCGGCCCGGATCTCCGGCACCCGGGTGATCGGGTTCGCCGGCGCGGCGGGCGGCGGGCACGAGGTGGTGGCCCGGGACACCCGGACCGGGAAGACGCTCTGGACCGTGCGCGACCTCGACGTCAGCTATCTCGGGGTGGCGACCACGGCGACGGCGGTCATTTTCGTACGCCAGACCGGCGAGCAGTCCGAGGCGTCGAGTGCGCCGGTGGCCCGGAGCTTCGAGATCCACGACCCGGCCACCGGGGCGGAGCTCTGGAAACTGCCGCACACCGACCAGGACCGGTTCGTGCTGCACGAGGACGTGCTGGTCCGGCTGGTCGGCGCCACCGGGGCGACCGAGGCCTACGACCTGGTCACCGGTGAGCGGCGGTGGTCGGCCCCGGCCGGCGGCGATCGTCCGCTGTTGATCACCGGGACGCAGACCGGGGCGGACGCGCGGGAGGTGACCGCGGGAGGCAGCGACGCGTTGTGGGACCCGTCCTCGGCGAAGGCGTTCCCGTTCACCGACGACCGGCTGGTCCAGGCGACCACGAAGGGCCGGATCGTGATCCGGGACATCCACACCGGCACGGTCCGCTCGACGACGCCGGGCCCGTCGGAGGCCGGGTCGCTGATGGCGTACGAGGGCATGGCGTACACCACCACGGGGCCGGTCATCCGGGCGACCGGTGTCTCGTCCCGCGTGGTCTACGAGCCCCGCACCCCGTGGTACTCGGACGACTTCTTCCCCTGCGGACGCGACCGGCTCTGCGTCTTCGAGTCCGACGAGCAGGAGTCGCGCCTGCTCCTGATCGACGCGACCACCGGCGCGACGCTCCGGACGACCCCGGCGCCCGTCACCGGCACCGCCGCGGTCCGCCTCGGCCACATCATGACCAGTGCCGGCGGCGACAAGGGCACAGCGCTCTACGACGAGAACGGAACGGCGCGCTACTCCGACGCCGGGGTCGGCGGGTTCATCGACGACGGCAACGCGCTGACCATGACCCGGGACGACGACGGCCGGTTCGTCGTCCGGGGCGTCTCCAACATCGACTTCCAGCCGGTCGGGCTGGGGTCGACGCCGGAGCTCTCCGGGCGCTGCGACTGGAACGCGGAGTTGCTCACCTGCCCGACCGGGACGGAGCTGCGGACCTGGCGGTTCACCCGCTGACCACCGCGTCAGCGGATGACGGCGCCCCGCAGCACGATCCGGCGGGGCGCCCGCACCACCCGCAGGTCCTTGCGCGGGTCGGCGTCGTAGACCACCAGGTCGGCCAGGCCGCCCTCGACCAGGCCCGGGAAGCCCAGCCACTCCCGGGCCCGCCAGGACGCGGCGGCCAGCACGTCGACGGCCGGGATGCCGGCCTCGTGCAGGTAGAGCATCTCCTCGGCGGCCAGCCCGTGCCGGATCCCGCCGCCCGCGTCGGTGCCCACGTAGATCGGCACGCCGGCCTCGTGCGCGGCGAGCACCACCTCGGGGAAGTTGTCCCGCAGGGCGATCATGTGGTCGGCGTATCCGGCGAACTTGTCCCTGGCCTGCTCGGCGATCTTCCCGAACGTCCGGATATTGATCATCGTGGGCACCAGGGCGGTGCCCCGCCGGGCCATCTCGTCGATCAGCTCCAGGGACAGGCCGGTGCCGTGCTCCACCGAGTCGACCCCGGCCTTGACCATGACCTCCACACCCTCCTCGGAGAACGTGTGCACCGCGGCCCGCGCGCCGGCCGCGTGCGCCGCCTCGACCGCCGCCGTCATGGTCGCCGCGTCCCAGCTCGGGGCCAGGTCACCGACCTCCCGGTCGATCCAGTCGCCGACCAGCTTCACCCAGCCGGTGCCGGCCTTGGCCTGCGCGGTCACCGCGGCCGCGACCTCCTCGGCGGCCACCTCCACGCCGATGTCCCGCAGGTAGCGGCGCGGGGCCGCGACGTGCCGCCCGGCGCGGGCGAGGCGGGGCACTCCGGGTTCGTCATCAAGTTCGGGGTACGGGTACGGCGAGCCCGCGTCCCGCAGCGCCAGCACCCCGGCGTCCCGGTCGGTGTGGGCGAGGTCGCGCGCCTGGTCGAGGGAGGTGACGGGTTTGGCGCCGTACGCGATCCCGAGGTGGCAGTGCGCGTCGACGAGCCCCGGCACGATCCACCCGCCGTCGCTGATCGTCTCGGCCTCGGCCACCGGCTCGAAGGTGACCCGGTCCCCGACCAGCCACAGATCCCGGACCTCGCCGTCGGGCAGGACAGTCCCACGCACATGCAACGCCATGGGAACAGTCCTACCGGATCACGACTCCTCTTGCGCAGCGAGGTACTTGTTCCGCAGGGCGGTCAACGCCAGAAGATTGATCTTGACCGGAAACGGCTCATCCGTCTCGAAGATCTCGCTCGTGTTGGAGACGATCTCGTAGTCGCCGTTGCCACCAGGCTGGAACTCGGTCAGCACCAGGCCGTGAGAGAAAGTCGGATCGATAACCCAGTAGTGCTTGAGCCCCGCCGCCGCGTAGACCTTGGTTTTGGCGTGCATGTCACGGAAGTGCGAGGTCGGTGAAACGATCTCCACCACCAAGATGGCCTTGTCGACGGGCACAGGAGTTCGCATCATCTCGCTGTCCGCGATGACGGCAACGTCAGGACGAGGCTCGCTGCACTGGTCGATATCCAGCGACATGTCAGGAACGGCGACGTACCCCTCGGGGCAACCCGGTCGCAACGCCAACACGATCTCAACGCCGAGAAGCTGATGAAAGGTGGTGGGCGAGGGCAAGATCAGCCTCCCGTCGATCAATTCATAGAAAAGATCCGGCGGAAGAAGCTTCAGGTCGTCGACGGTCCAGTCCTGCTTGTCAGGCAGTCGCAGAGCAGCAGTCATGATGTCCTCCTCGTTGGGATCGACACTCATGCTACTTGCCCTGCGACTAGTTGCTCCATGCCAACCTCAGCTGTCCTTGCCGTTCGGCTTGTTCAGCTTGTTGAAGTCGAGTTTCGGCAGCTTGAAGCCCGGCGGCATCCCGCCACCGGCCAGCGCGCCCGGGTCCATCCCCGGCGGCAGCTGCGGCATCCCGCCCGGGAAACCACCGGGCAGCCCGGCCGGCATCCCGCCGCCACGCGGCCGGTTGTTCTTGCCCTTGCGCTTGTTCTTCGAGGACTTCGTGGCGCTGCGGCGACCGCCCGGCAGGCCCATCATGCCGCTCATCTGCTTCATCATCTTCTGCGCGTCGGTGAACCTGTTGAGCAGCTGGTTCACGTCCATCACGGTGACGCCGGAGCCGTTCGCGATGCGCAGCCGGCGGGACGCGTTGATGATTTTCGGCTCGGTGCGCTCCTTCGGCGTCATCGAGCGGATGATCGCGGTGACCCGGTCGAAGTGGCTGTCGTCCAGCTCGGCCAGCTGGTCCTTCATCTGGCCCATGCCCGGCATCATGCCGAGGATGTTGGCGATCGGGCCCATCCGGCGGACCGCGATCAGCTGGTCCAGGAAGTCCTCCAGCGTGAACTGCTCGCCACCGAGCAGCTTGTTGGTCATCTTCTCTTTTTGATCGTCATCGAAGGCCGCCTCGGCCTGCTCGATGAGGGTCAGCACGTCACCCATGCCGAGGATCCGGCTCGCCATCCGGTCCGGGTGGAAGACGTCGAAGTCCTCGAGCTTCTCACCGGTGGAGGCGAACAGGATCGGCTGGCCGGTGACGTGCCGGACGGAGAGCGCCGCGCCACCGCGGGCGTCACCGTCGAGCTTGGAGAGCACCACGCCGGTGACGCCGACGCCGTCGCGGAAGGCCTCCGCGGTCTGCACCGCGTCCTGGCCGACCATGGCGTCGATGACGAAGATGACCTCGTCGGGGTTGACCGCGTCCCGGATGTCGCGGGCCTGCTGCATCATGTCCTCGTCGATGCCGAGACGTCCGGCGGTGTCGACGATGACGATGTCCTTGGCGGTGCGCTTGGCGTGCTCGATCGAGTCGCGGGCGACCTTGACCGGGTCGCCGACGCCGCTGCCGGGCTCCGGCGCGTAGACGTCGACGCCGGCCCGGGTGCCGACCACCTGCAGCTGGTTGACCGCGTTCGGTCGCTGCAGGTCGGCGGCGACCAGCAGCGGCTGGTGCCCCTGGCCCTTGAGCCAGCGGGACAGCTTGCCGGCCAGCGTGGTCTTGCCGGCGCCCTGCAGGCCGGCCAGCATGATCACGGTGGGCGGCTGCTTGGCGAACGTCAGCCGCCGCCCCTCGCCGCCGAGCACGGTGATCAGCTCTTCGTGCACGATCTTGATGATCTGCTGGGCCGGGTTGAGCGCCTGGGAGACCTCGGCGCCGCGCGCCCGCTCCTTCAGGTTGGCGATGAACGCCTTGACCACCGGCAGCGCAACGTCGGCCTCCAGCAGCGCGAGACGGATCTCGCGAGCGGTGGCGTCGATGTCGGCATCGGTGAGCTTGCCCTTGCCGCGGAGCTTGGTGAAGATCCCGGACAGGCGGTCACTCAGGGTGTCAAACACAGTGCGACTTCCCGTTGGTCGTTAGTGATGGCGTCGCCGCAAGCCTAGCCGTAGCGGACGACGCTCACCGGTTCCGCATCCGGTACGTCTTCGTCGCCGCCTCGATGCGCCGCTGAGTGCGGGTGCCCGGGGCGATCTCGCGCTTGATCCGGCCGTACAGCCAGAGGCCGCCGCCGACCACCAGCGCCGCCACGATCAGGTAGAAGAACGCGCCGAACAGCAGGTGGGCCACCCAGCTCACCACGACCACGCCGCCGATCACCGCGAGCAGGTACATCACTGCCTTGCCCATAACCGTTCCTCCAGGTCTCGACTACCTACCACCATGCCGGGTCCACGCAACGCCCCGCATCGGCCGACCCCCTGAGACGGTCCCCTAGGGGTGGGTGATCCGGAATAAACCCCAAAGAGGTTCATCGAGCCGTATACCACTGTTAAAGGGCATAGACCGCAACTTCCGTCTCAAGCGCGCCGTTAAGGGTCGCGTGGCCGGTTGGCTGACGTGCGGCGAAAGGACGACGGCGTGACTCTGCGGCGGATTCTGCGGCAGACGCCCTGGCCGATCCGGCGACGGATCTTCCAGGCCGCCGAGAACCGGGTCCTGCCCCGGATCGCGCCGGAACGACGGCTCCGGGTCGCCCGGGCGCTGATGCCGCTCGGCCCGGTACGCCGGGACCGCGCCGCGGCGGCCGGCCGGATCATCCGGGTACGCACCCCGCACGGCCGGCTGGGCGCCCGCGTGGTCGTCACCGGCAGCCCGGTCGAGGTGCGCCGGGCCAACCTGGACCGGGTCGTCGAGGCCCTCGAGCTGGCCGGGGTGAACTGGTTCCGGGTGCCGTCGGTCGACCCCGGGAAGACTGCTGTGGGCGTACCGGAAAAGGACAGCGACCTGGTGGCCGGACTCCTGGCCGGAATCGTCCGCCGGGACCACGGGATGGTGCGCCCGAGTGGCCCGAAGGGCCGGGAGAGTCGGGTGCTGGCGGTCTGCTGGCCGGTCACCGACCCGGACGGCAACGTGGTCCTGGGGCCGGAACACGCCTGCGAGG
Source organism: Actinoplanes palleronii (assembly GCF_016862315.1). Taxonomy (GTDB): domain Bacteria; phylum Actinomycetota; class Actinomycetes; order Mycobacteriales; family Micromonosporaceae; genus Actinoplanes; species Actinoplanes palleronii. Next base: position 81,215 of record NZ_BOMS01000025.1, read on the forward strand.
TGGAGTTCTGGCGGGCCGAGGAGCGCGGCCTGGTCGCGCCCCGCCCCAACCCGGTGGCCTGGAGCATCCCGGCCGGCGAACCCTCGGTGATCGCCGCGGAGCCGGTGTTCGGCCCGTTCAGCGCGCCGGACGACACCACCGCCTACCGGACCCGGCGCACCTTCACCACCGTCGACCCGGACCGGATCGGCTTCCCGATCGACGTGGTCTACACCTGGGTGGACGGCGGCGATCCGGCCTGGCAGCGGCGCAAGAACCGGGCCCGCGCCGAGAACGCCTGGGTCGGCGACGTGAACGGGCAGGCCGCCAACGACTCCCGCTGGATCAGCCGGGACGAGCTGCGTTACTCGATGCGCGCGCTGCACAGCTTCGCGCCCTGGGTACGCCACGTCTACCTGGTCACCGACGACCAGGTGCCGGCCTGGCTGGACCTGAACCACCCGCGGCTGACCCTGGTCACGCACCGGGAGATCTTCGGCGACGCGGGCCGGCTGCCGACCTTCAACTCCCAGGCGATCGAGTCGAAGCTGCACCGGATCCCGGGGCTGGCCGAGCACTTCCTCTACCTCAACGACGACGTGATCCTGGGCCGCCCGGTCACCCCGGACATGTTCTTCACCCCCGGCGGGCTGACCAAGTTCTTCCCGTCCGCGTCACTGGTCGACCCGGCGCCGCGCGGGCCCGGCGACCGGCCGGCCGACTCGGCGGCGAAGAACAACCGGCGGCTGATCCGGGAGACGTTCGGCCGGGTGCTGACCCGCAAGATGATGCACACCCCGCACCCGTCCCGGCGCAGCGTGCTCCGGGAGATCGAGGAACGGTTCGCCGAGCAGGTACGCAGCACCGCGGAACACCAGTTCCGGCACCCGGACGACGTGTCGATGCTCTCCTCGCTGCAGCAGTACTACGCGTACCTGACCGGTCAGGCCACCCCCGGGGAGATCCGCTACCGGTACACCGACCTGGCCGACCCGGTCACCCCGTACCGGCTGGCCCGGCTGCTGCGCTCGCGGAACGTGGACGCGTTCTGCCTCAACGACGTCGACGACGGGCACGCCACCCGGGCCGAGCAGGAGGCCCTGCTGGCCGACTTCCTGCCGGCGTACCTGCCGTTCCCCTCCCCCTTCGAGCTGCGCCGGCCGCGCGGCGCCACGGCGTCGCCGGCCGCGCTGGCCGCCCTTTCCCGCCTGCCCGCCGGTCCCCGCCGGCCGGTCGGCGAGGTCGCACTCCCCCCGGTCGCCTAACCCATCCGCTACACGCAAGGAGACTCCCTTGAGTTACGACGTGGTCATCCTCGGCCTGGGGTATGTCGGACTGCCGCTGGCCCAGCAGGCGATCCGGGCCGGCCTGTCGGTGCTCGGCTTCGACGTGGACGAGACCGTGGTCAAGTCACTCGCCGACGGCCGGTCGCACGTCGACGACCTCAGCGACGACGACATCGCCGCGATGCTGGCCGGCGGCTTCCGGCCCACCTGCGACGAGACCGAGATCGCCCAGGCGCGCACCGCGGTGATCTGCGTGCCCACCCCGCTCTCCGAGGGCGACGGCCCGGACCTGCGGGCGGTCACCGGCGCGACCGGGTCGGTGGGCCGCAACCTGCGCCCCGACATGCTCGTCGTGCTGGAGTCGACCACCTACCCGGGCACCACCGACGACGTGGTCCGGCCGCTGCTCGAGCAGCTCTCCGGGCTGACCGCCGGGATCGACTTCAAGCTGGCGTTCTCCCCGGAGCGGATCGACCCCGGCAACCCGGTCTACGGCGCGCACAACACCCCGAAGGTGGTCGGCGGCTACACCGCGGACTGCACCACGGCCGCCGCCGAGTTCTACGGCCGGTTCGTCGAGACCGTCGTGCGGGCCCGCGGCACCCGCGAGGCGGAGACCGCGAAACTGCTCGAGAACACGTACCGGCACGTCAACATCGCGCTGGTCAACGAGATGGCCCGGTTCTGCCACGAACTCGACATCGACCTCTGGGACGTGATCCGCGCGGCGTCCACCAAACCGTTCGGCTTCCAGGCGTTCTACCCCGGCCCGGGCGTCGGCGGCCACTGCATCCCGATCGACCCGAACTACCTCTCGCACAACGTGCGCAGCAAGCTCGGCTACCCGTTCCGCTTCGTCGAGCTGGCCCAGGAGATCAACGCGACGATGCCGGCCTACGTCGCCCGCCGCGCCCAGAACCTGCTCAACGCGGACGGCCAGGCGGTCCGCGGCGCGACCGTGCTGCTGCTCGGCATCACCTACAAAGCCAACATCGCCGACCAGCGCGAGTCACCGGCCACCCCGCTGGCCCGGCAGCTCACCGCCCTGGGCGCCACGGTCGCCTACCACGACCCGCACGTGCAGACCTGGGACGTCGGCGGCGTCCCGGTCTCCCGCACCGACGACCTGGAGGGCGCGGTCACCTCCGCCGACCTGGTCATCCTGGTCCAGAACCACCGCGAATACGACGTCGACCATCTGGCCAGGCTCGCCAAACGCTTCTTCGACACCCGCGGCGCCACCACGATCCGCGAAGCTCACCGCCTCTGATTTTCCTTTTCGGTACGGGCTGCCCCTCCCCAACCGCACCAGCGAAGTCCCGTGGCGGCGAACGCGAGGCAGTCCGTGCTCCCGACCGACACCGCGCGCGCCGGGGCGGTGCAGGTGGTCCCGGCCCAGAGCCCCACCCCCAACCCGCACCCACTCCCGGGGTCGCGTCGTCGCGTCGTCGCGTCGTCGCGTGGTCGCGTCGTCGCGTGGTCGCGGTGTTGCGTGGTTGCGGGGTCGCGGTGTTGCGGGGTCGCGGTGTTGCAGGATCGCGGTGTTGCAGGATCGCGGTATGTGGCGGGCCGTCGGTGGCTGGGGCTGGCTAGCCAGGCGGGGGCGCTGTTGTGTCACGGTCCGGCACGCCGCCCCCGATCGCCGCTGGGCACGGCCGTCCCAAAAGGTAGGCGTCTCATCCCGGCAGCTGGTCCGGTCCCGGCCCGGCTGGCCCTCACGGCCCTTTCACGCCTGCCATAACGGCCACCAGGCCCAGCCGAGCTCACTCGGCTGGGCCTCAGCGGTGCCTCAGCCGCCTTGAGACACCCCCACGCACCAGCCCGCGCCAGCCGAGCCCGCGGCTGGGCCCCAGGGGTGTCAAAGCGGCCCTGAGGCACCCCTGCGCGCCAGCCCGGGCCACGCGGCTGGCCCCCAGGGGTGTGTCGAAGGCCTTGAGGCACCCCTGAGGCCCAGCCGGGGCCGCGCGACGAGTGCTGCCGTTGCGGCGAGGCGGGGCGGATCTGACCAGCTGCCGGGACCGGACGCTCACCCTGCAGGAAGCCCTGACCAGCAGAAACCCCGGGTGGCGTGGCGGACCGTGACCCGACGGCTCCCCCGCCTGGCTAGCCGGCACCAGCCAGCGATCAACCGGGAGCGGGACCGGTCAAGGAGCGGGCAGGGCCGGGTCGGCACCAGCCTGCGGTCTGCCGGGAGCGAGGGCCGGTCAAGGAGTGGGCAGCGCCGGGTCGGCACCAGCGTGCGGTCTACCGGGAGTGGGCCGGGTGGGGGTGGCGAAGGTCCAGCGGGAGTTGAGGGAGTAGTTGATCAGCGGGATCAGGGTGAGGGCGATCGGCTGGACGATCGGATAAGGGGTGGAGAGGAGTTCCGTGCCGGTCCAGAGGACTGCGGTGTTGATGGTGAAGGCGACCGCGGTGACGGTCAGGAACTTCGCGCCGGCCAGGGCGTGGCCGGCGGTGGAGCGGAAGACCCAGGCGCGTTGCAGCAGGTAGGAGACCGCGATGCTGGCGAGGAAGCCGGCCGTCGAGGCGAGTACCGGGCGGAGGTGGAGCACGTGTACCCCGGCCAGGCCGATGGCGAAATGGGTGAGTGCGCTGGCTCCGCCGCTCAGGGCATATCGGACCAGCCGTGCCACTTTCGGGCGCCGCAGCACAGCGGCAAAGAATCGGGCCACGCCGCCGGGCAAACGCACAAGATCAGACACCGCGCGAGACAAGACCGCGCGGGAGGGCAGCGCTCCGGTGGGGTCAGTGGTGGTCGGCATGTTCGGTCCACTGTTCCGGGACATCGAGTGACCGTAGCCGCCTCGGGCCGGTCGTCTCCGTGACCCGGTGGCCGCCGGCGTGTTCCTGGATCAGGTAGCGGGGGCGGCCCCGGACCTCCTCGTGGATCCTGGCCAGGTATTCGCCGATCACGCCGAGGCCCAGCAGCACGAACGTGCCGGTGATCAGCAGCAGCAGGATGACCGTGGGGAAGCCGGCCACCGAGTGGCCCTGCATCCAGCGGACCAGGGTCTGCACGCCCAGCACCAGCGAGAACGCGGCGAAGGCCAGACCAACGCCGGTGACCAGGTGCAGCGGCGCCGAGGTGAACGAGGTCAGGCCGTTCACCGCCAGGCGGAACAGCGAGCGGACGGTCCACCGGGACGTGCCGCCCTCCCGGTGATCGATGTCGATCTCGACGGTCTCCCGGGTGAAGCCGATCCAGCTGCTGGTGCCGCGGAAGAACGACGAGTGTTCGGGCATCCGGAGCAGCGCGTCCAGCGCGGGGCGGCCGAGCAGCCGGAAGTCGGTGGCGTCGACCAGGTCGACCTGGGTGAGGCGGGTGAACGCGCCGTTGAAGACCCGGGCGCCGAGCCGGCTGCTCAGGGACTGGCCGGTGCGGTTGCGTTTGACCGCCTCGACCACCTGGGCGCCGGACCGCCAGCGGCGGATCATCTCGGGGATCGCGGACGGCGGGTGCTGCAGGTCGGCGTCGATCACCACGGTGGCGTCGCCGGTGGCGTGTTCCAGCCCGGCCAGCAGGGCGGCTTCCTTGCCGAAGTTGCGGGAGAGCCGCACCCCGTGAATCCGCGGGTCGAGGACCGCGCAGGCGGCGATCCGGTTCCACGAGTCGTCGCGGGAGCCGTCGTCGACCAGGATCAGCTCGTACTCGTAGCCGGCGAGCACCTCGTCCATCCGGCGGAGGAACCGGTCGACGCCGGCGCCCTCGTTGTAGACAGGAGCGACCACAGAGATCATCACGGCGCCTCCGTACAGAAGGGTCGGCCGGCCAGTTTCCCGGCGGCCGTGTCGACGGCCTGGTCGAAGCGCCGCATCTCGGGCGGGTAGCCGGACCGGCGGGCGGGCGGCAGCGTCGCGCGGAACTGGTCGCGCAGCGTGCAGCGGCGGGCGTCGCCGGCCGCGGACCGGTCGAAGTCGACGACCTCCTGCGCCACCCGATCGTGCAGGTAGGCGGCTTTCTCCGACGCGCCGGCCGCCCGGAAGTCGCGGTTCGCCGAGGTCGAGACCGCTGCGATCAACACCAGCATGAGTACGCCGGTGAGCACCCCGATCCGGTGCCCCCGAGCGCTCCGGTGCCCGCGGGCGAACACTCCGGTCAGCACCGCCACGGTGAGCAGCGCGCCCCCGGCCCCGGCCAGCGCGCTGTCCCGCCAGCCCAGCCCCCACCAGCCGGCCGTGGCGAGCCGCTGCACCTGCTCGTTGAGCGCGCCCATCCCGGCGGCCAGGATCAGCGCGGACAGCCCGATGCCGGCGAGTGCCAAGGCCTGCCGCCGGTCCGGGGTGTCGCAGCGGGGCAGGTCGGCCCAGAACCGGCGGACCAGCAGGAGCAGCACCAGCAGCGCGAGCAGCAGGGCCGGGCCGAGGGTGTGGCCGTACGGGCCTTCGGTGGCGCGCTGCCACATCAGCGGGGGCAGCCACGAGGTCAGCCGGTTGGGCATCGCACCGAGCGCGCCGGCCGGTGCCACGTCCGAGCCGGAGTAGCAGTTCCCGTCCGCGCACTTGTCCGCGATCAGAGCCCGGACCGGCACCGCCACCGGCAGGAACCCGGCCCAGAGCAGCCCGGTGAAGCGGGCCCCGGCGCCCCGGAACGTCTCCCGCCAGGTGAGCCCGAGCACGGTGCGGGCCCGGATCACCGCGGCGGCGGTGGCCAGCGGCAGGGCCAGGTAGGCCATCTCGTTGAAGGCGGCCAGCACCGCGCCGAGCAGCACGGCGAGCACGCCGAGCCGGGTGCCGAGCCGGATCCGGCCGACCGTCCGGGCGGCGAGCGCGGCGACCAGCAGCACCATCGCGGCGGTCAGGAAGTAGAGGCCGCCGAAGAGGACCGTGGTGCTGGTCCGGCCGGCCGCCACGAACCCGCCGCCGAGCGCGAACGGCAGCACCGCGGTGATCAGCGACGGCGGCCCGGCGAACGGGCGGCCGCGGGACACCACGCACTCGGCCAGCACCAGCGTGGCCAGGGTCAGCAGGATCGCGGTGGCGAACGAGACCAGCCGCAGCGCGACGTTGGCCGGCAGCCCGAACAGGTCGACGAGCCCGAACGTGACGGCGTCCAGCGCCCACTCCACCATCCGGCCGAGCGGGCGGAAGTTGCCCAGGTTCAGGTATTGCGGGACGGACCGGATCGCCTCGCCGAACAGTTCCCACGGGCGGGACAGGTAGCGGGCGCCGTTGGCGTACACGTTGAACCGGTGGTCGGCGCTGGGGGCGACCGCGACCAGCGGGGACATCACGATCAGCGGGACCAGGGCGGCGCGCAGCACGATGCCCCGCCACACCGGCCGCCAGGACGGGCTCGCGGCGAGCGTGGGACGCGGCCCGGCGCCGGCGTCCGGCCGTGGGGTGGCGATCGACGTCTCGGCTGTCACACCAGACGCAACGACGGCCCGGTGGCGAGGATGCGACACGGACGACAGGCCGACACCTGTGCCCGGGGCGGCGCGTTAGAGGGCGATGAGCCACTCGCCGACGACCCCGGACCGCCCAGGTTTCCGTCCCGACATCGAAGGCCTGCGTGCGGTCGCGGTGCTCCTGGTCGTGCTCGGGCACGCCGGGGTGCCGCTGGCCGCGGGCGGCTACGTGGGGGTGGACGTCTTCTTCGTCATCTCCGGTTTCCTGATCACGTCGTTGCTGCTGCGCGAGGCGGCGACCGGACGGGTGTCGATCCGCCGGTTCTATGCCCGGCGGGCCATGCGGCTGCTGCCGGCCGCCGCGCTGGTGCTGGTCACCACGCTGGTGGCGGCCCGGCTGTGGCTGCCGGCGATCCGGATGGGCGAGCTGGCCCGGGACGCACTGTCGGCCGCCGGCTACGTCGCCAACCTGCGCTTCGCGGTCACCGGTACGGACTACCTGAACGCCGACGCCCCGCCCTCGCCGTTCCAGCACTTCTGGTCGCTCGCCGTCGAGGAGCAGTTCTACCTGGTCTGGCCGCTGCTCCTGCTGCTGATCCCGGCCCGGGGACGCAAGCCGCTGCTGGTGGCGCTGGTGCTGGCGTCGTTCACGGCCGGGGTGCTGGAGACCGCGCGCTCGGCGCCCTGGGGCTATTTCGGGCCACACGCACGGGCCTGGGAGCTCGGCGTCGGCGCGCTGCTCGCGGTGTTCCTGAAGAACCCGAGGCCGAACACGTGGCTGGGCGGGGCCGGGCTGGCCGGGATCCTGGTCGCGGCGCTCTGGTTCGACGACGGCACGGCGTACCCCGGTGGGTTTGCTCTGCTTCCGGTGGCCGGCGCGGCGGCCGTGCTGGCCGGTGGTTTCCGCCCCCTGGCGGCCCGGCCGTTGCAGGTCGTCGGCCGGCTCTCCTACGGCTGGTACCTCTGGCACTGGCCGCTGCTGCTGATCGGGCCGGCCGCGCTCGGGGTGGAGCCGTCGTTGCCGCTCGCGCTGCTGCTCTCGGCGGTCGCGCTGGGCCTGGCCTGGATGACGTATCACCTGGTGGAGAACCCGCTGCGGCAGCACGCGCAGCTGCGCCGGCGGCCGATCCGGGCGCTCGGGCTGGGCGCCGGGCTGTCCGGCGCGGTGGCCGCCGTCGCGGTCACCATCGCGCTGCTGCCGCACCCGGTGCCGGCCGGCGCGGCGATCCGGGACCTGCCGGCCGCGGCGGCCCGGGCCACCGACCCGTACGCGGTGATCACCCGAGCGGTCCGGAGCAGTCGCACCACCCGGGAGTTGCCGGCGAACCTGACCCCGTCGCTGACCACGGTGAACGCCGACAAGGCCCGGGTGTGGGCGGACCAGTGCCACGTGGAGGTGCCGGTGCTCGTCGCGCCGGCCGGGTGCGTCTACGGCGACCCGGCCTCGGCCACCACGATCGTGCTCTACGGCGACTCGCACGCCGCCCAGTGGTTCCCGGCGCTGGAACAGCTCGCCACCCGGCGCCACTGGAAGCTGGTCTCGCTCAGCAAGTCCTCCTGCTCGGCCGCCGACCTGCGGCTCTGGCACGACGGGCTGAAGCGGGAGTACACCGAGTGCGGCGCGTTCCACACCTCGGCGGTGGCCCGGATCCGGGCGCTGCGACCGGCGCTCGTGGTGATCGGGTCGAGTTTCAACTACCGGCCGGTCGACACCCGTACGGATGAGGCCACCCAGTGGCAGGCCGCCTGGCAGCGAACGGTCACCTCGGTGCGGGCACCGGTCGCGCTGATCGCCGACACCCCCTACCTGGGTGGCGAGCGGGTGCCGATCTGCGTCGCCCGGCAGGCCCGTCTGAAGCGGATCAACCGGTGCGGGAAGAGCGCCGCGACGGCCCTGCGTGGGCCGGCGCAGCGCTCGGCACTGCACCGGCTCACCGGGGTCACGGTGATCGACCCGGTGCCGTGGCTGTGCACGGACTTCTGCCCGCCGGTGATCGGCAACGTGCTCGCCTACCGGGACTCCAACCACCTGACCAGCACGTATGCCAGAACGGTGGCGCCGCTGCTAGAAAAGGCGCTGGAGCAGGCGCTACCGCAGCTGAAGTAGGTCGGCGAGGACCGGCGGGCGCAGCCGGTCCACCACCACGGTCCGGTCCAGCGCGTGGTCCCGGGACAGCTGGGCGAGTCGCTCGGCGAGCAGGTCGTCCCAGGCCCGGTCGGGCCGGTGCTTCTCCCAGGTGGCCCGGTCCGGCAGGTACTCCAGCAGCACCCCGAGCTTGCGCAGTAGGGAGAACGCCGGATCGTCGGTGAGCACCACCGGCCGGTGGTCCGGCGTCACCAGCAGCCGCTGGTTGACCGTGACCAGGAAGTCGCGCAGCGCGTCGTGGTCCAGGCCGATCGCCACGTACAGGCAGGCGGGCCGCCGCTTCGCGGCCGGCGTCCGGGAAACCTGCTCGGGTACGACCGGAACCCCCTCCCCCTGGGGCCGCAACCGCCGGGCCAGTCCCCGGACCAGCTGCGGCGAGGTGTGCCACGGGTCCCGGGCGAACGACACCAGCGCCCGTCCCAGCCGGTACGACCCGCTGGTCCGCAACCGCTGGCTCTTCTCCCGTTCCCGGTCCCGCTGCTCGGCGAGCCGATCGCAGCGGGCCCGCCACGAGTCCCGTTCCAGCTCGACCGAGCGCATCCGCCCGGTCAGTGCGGCGATCTCCCAGCGCAGTCTCTCGAGTTCGGGCCCGGCCGGGGCCATCGTGGATGAGTCGGACATGTTCACGCTCCGCTTCGTACGTTCTCTGCGGCCAACCCGGCCAGCCACCGGGCCGCGGCCGCCGCGCCGTTGCCGAATCCGACTTCCGCGCACCGCCGGGCGAGCTGTTCCCGCACCTCGGGCCGCACCGCCTCGGCGAGCACCCGGTCCAATTCACCACTTTCCGGGTCTTCTACGCACAACGCCGCGCCGGTGGCCGCCGCGAACCGGGCCCGGGCCACCTGATCGTCGAGCGAGGTGGCCCGGTTCGGCACGAACACGGCCGGCACCCCGAACGCCAGCAGCTCGTGGAACGAGTTGTATCCGGACGCGCTGACCACCAGGTCCAGCCCGCGCAGATACCGGCTGATCGGGTACACCTTGACCACCCGCGCGCCGGGCACCACCGGCATCGGGTCGGTGGCGATCATCGACTCGGCGAGCAGCACCTGGAAGCCGGCCTCGCGCAGGTGCCGGGCGATCCGGCCGACCGGCGACGCGATGTCGTTGATGTTGCCGGCGCCCAGTTGCAGCAGCGCGGCCGGCCGGCCCGGTTCGATGCCGAGCGCGGCCCGGGCCTCGTCCGGCTCGGCCAGGTCGTCCCGGTCCAGCAGCATGATCGGCTCGACCTGGTGCACCCGGGCCCGGTCGGCGACGGTCGGTCCCGCGTCGACCGACGAGGCGAACTCGCCGGGCTCCAGGATGCCGTCGAAGACCGCGCCCCGGCTGATCCACTCGGCGCCGGTGTCGCGCCGCCACATCGGCCGGCGCACCCACACCCAGGTGACGTCCGGCCGGGCCGCCGCGGCGGCCACGATGCCCTCGTGCGGGACGCTGTCCACCGCGACCACGGCCGGGCGGTGCAGGTCGACCAGGTGTTCCAGCCGGGACTGCAGGAAGCCGGCCCAGCGCTGCTTGGGCAGGCCGAGCACGGCGCGCGACGGCAGGTACTCGGTGAGGAAACCCTCCCGGTGTGCGACCGACGCGCCGTACGACTGGGTCGCGATCACCGCGGGGTGACCGGCCGGCAGCCGGCGGCCGATCGCCATCAGCCGGGACAGGTGCCCGAGCCCGGCCCCGTTGTCGCTGAGCATCAGCACCGGGCGGGGCGCCGGCGGGCGCGCCCGGTGCGTCGTCGCGCGATGGGCGGCCGCCCGTCCGACGACTCCCCGGTCGGCGAGCCGGGCCAGGTGCGAGGCGGTGCCGTACCGGGCGTCGACGAAGTCCCGGGCCCGGGTGACCACCGCGCGGTACCGGTCGCGGTCCGCCCACAGCTCCCGGACCAGCGGTTCCACCCCGGCCGGCGTGGTGTAGAGCGCGGCGTCGCCGAAGATCGGCCGGAAGTGCTCACCGACGATCGCCGGCACCCCGGCGGCCATCGCCTCAAGGATGGTCCGGCCGAACGCCTCGACCAGGTCCGGGTCGTGGAAGTAGACGAAGAAGTCGACGGTGCGCAGGAACGCGGCAGGCTCCTCGGCGCCGAACGGGACCACGTCCCAGCCGGCCGGCCGGCGGCCGAGCAGCCGGGTCGCGATCTCACCGCCGCCCAGCACCCGGACCCGCAGGTCGCCCCGGTCCGGGTAGGCCCGCAGCAGCTCACCGGCGGTCCGCGGCCACTTCACCGGGTCGGCCCGCCCGTGCCGGCCGATCACCGGTACGGCGGCGACCGGCCCGTGCCGATCGGCCCACCACTGCCCCGAATCGATGATCTCGTGCCAGTCGCCGGCGGCCAGCGGCACACCGGGCATGGTGTCCCGCACCTGCGGGCTGATCGGCATCCACTCGATCGCCGGGCCGAAGTACAGCTCGACCCGGTCCCGGACCTCGTCGACGTCGTAGTACCGCTTCGGGTCCGCGGCGTCGCCGGGCGCCTGGTTGAACACCATCACGGTGTGCTCGGCCTGCACCCGCGGCACCACGGCCAGGTCGGCCGTGAAGATCCGGGGCTGGCGGACCACCAGCAGCCGGGCGTTGACCGCGGCGTCCGGCGTGGCCAGCTCGGCCAGGCCGTCCCGGATCAGGTCGGCGATCCGCGGGCTGAACGGCAGCCCGTCCCGATTGTGCGGGGACGGTACGTGCACCAGGATCGTGCGCAACCCGGCTTCGGCCTGGGCGCGCACCTCGGCCGCGATGGCCGCCGAGTTCCCGCCCGGGTATCGGAAATCGGAGAGGATCGCCACGTCATGGACGGTCACGGTCATGCTCGTGTACTCCGTTGCTAGAACCGGACTTTCCCCCGGCGGGCACAACGAACCGCGGCCCGGTCACGTCACGCCGGGCCCGGCCGGGGCGTTGGGCAGACCATGCGCACGCACATCACCCCGGATTCGTACGGATCAGCCCTGTTGGACCGGCATCTGCGGACGCTGCGCAAGGCCGGTCCGGAGGGGCCCGCGACGGCCGCGCTGCAGGCCCGCTCGGTGGACGCGCGAGCGCTGCTGGCACACGCCGCGGGCGTCACCGACCTGGACGCGCTGATCGCCACGGCCCGGGCCGGCCGCCCGCTGCCCGGCGGCGCCGACCCGTGGGCGCTCGGCGAGCTGGCCCGGGTGATCGCCTGCCAGGACCTCGAGCCGGAGGACCGAGCGGACGGGCTGGCGCTGTTCGACGCGCTGCTGCGCGAGCACGGGCCGGCTGCGATCGCCCCGGAGCACCAGGGCCTGCACGCCCAGCTCGCGTTCCCGGTCGGGCGGGCCGCCGACCTGCTGGCCCGGTACCCGACGATCCCGAGGACGGTCCGCGAGGCGCTCGCCGTCGACCTGGCCGAGCCGGGCGACTGGCTGGCCCGGTTCACCGCCCTGCTGCCCGCGCCGGGGCTGACCGTCGCCGACGGGACCGGGCCGCGGTTCGACCGGCTGGTGCCCGGCGCGGTGGCCGCGGTGGACGACCCGCGGACGATCACGACGGTGGTCACCACGTACCGGCCCGGGCCGGCGCTGCTGGTGACGGTGCGCTCGCTGATCGCGCAGAGCTGGACGAACCACGAGATCCTGATCGTCGACGACGGGTCCGAGGACACCACGGCCCTGGACGCGGCGGCCGCGCTGGACCCGCGGGTCCGGGTGCTGCGGCTATCGGTGAACGGCGGCACGTACCTGGCCCGCAACGCCGGGCTGGACGCGGCGGCCGGCGAGTTCGTGACGTTCCAGGACTCCGACGACTGGTCCCATCCGCTGCGGCTGGAACGGCAGGTGGCGCCACTGATCGCGGAGAAGCAGGTGTTCGCGACCACGTCGGCCGGGATGCGGGTGACCGGGGATCTCGTGGTGACCCGGCCGGGGTATCCGGGGCACCGGTCGTACAACCTGTCGTCGCTGATGCTGCGCCGCGAGCCGGCCCTCAAGGAGCTCGGCTACCTGGACACCGTCCGCAAGGGCGCGGACGCCGAATACGTGGAGCGGGCCCGGGCGGTGTTCGGCCGGCCGGCCGTACCACACCTGGGCGGCGAGACCCTGGCCCTGATCCGGCTCTCCGGCGGCTCACTGTCCAGTGCGGACATGGCGGCCGGCTGGATGCACCCGGCGCGGCACGCGTACCTCTCCGCGTTCCAGGCCTGGCACACCCGGGTCACCGCCGGGCGGGAGGCGGCCTTCCGGCCGCGGAGACCGCTGCGGCGGACGTTCGCCGCGCCGCACCGGCTGGCCGGGACCACGGTCAACCCTGACGGGTACGACCTGGTGCTGGCCGGCGACTTCACCGCGCCGGAGAGCGCCGGCCCGCTGCGCGCGCTGCTGGCCGAGAACGTGCCGGTGACCGTGCTGCACCTGCCGACGCTCGACGCCGCCACCCGCAACCTCGACCCGGACGTCCAACGCATGATCAACGTGGGTTCGGTGGCGCAGGTGCTGCTCGCCGACCGGGTGCACGCCAGGCTGCTCGTCGTCCGCGGCCCGGCGCCGCTGGCGTTCGCGTCCGGACTGCCCAGCGGGGTGCGCGCCGACCGCGTGGTGATCGAGGACGATCCGGCGTGGGCGCCGGCCGCCGGCGCGTGCCTGGCCGCGGCCCGGCGGCTGTTCGGCGCCGAGCCGGCGCTGGTGACGCTGCCGGCCACGGTGGATCCGCGCCGGTGGCGGGCGACCCGCGGGGAACCGGACTCGGAACGCCCGATCCTGGGCCGGGCCGTCGCCGGCGACGAGTTCCGGTCGCTGCGCCAGACGCTGCGGGACTCACCCGACTTCGACGTCCGCCTGCTGGACCGCTCCGACGGCTCCCCCGCGGCGTTCGGCGCCCGCCCGCCGCTGCACTGGCTGATCTACCAGGAGCGCGACGTCACCCCGCGGTCGTTCCTGCACCAGCTCGACTACTACCTGGGCGGCGCCGACGGCCCGGCCGACCTGCTGGCCCCGCTGGCGGCCGGCTGCGTCCTGCTGCTCCCCCCGGACCGCGAACCGGAATACGGCGAAGCCGCCGTCTACTGCACCCCCGACGACCTGCACCGCACCGTCCGTCGCCTGCACCGCTCCCCGGCCCGCTACGCCGCACAGAGCGCCCGCGGCCGCGACTACGCCCGCCGCCACCACCACGGCCGCTACGCCGAAGCCCTCCAGGCCCTCCTGCACCCCATCCCCCGCCCCCGCTGACCCGCACGCGACGCGGGCGGCCGCACCGGCAGGCAGCGCGCCTCCGGGTTGGTGGCTGGCTCTCAGGGGTGTCTCCGCGCTGCGGAGACACCCCTGAGGCCCAGCCGGGGCCGCCACGCGCGCCGCGGTCCGGAGCGGGCCGCGACGTCGCGTCGGCCTCACGGGCGGGACTCGGCTCGTAGCCTGCGGCGGGGCGCTCCGTATTCGTACAAAATGGGGTTGGGGGTCGGCAACCGAACAGCGACGCAGCTACGCCCGGTTGGCATTCGAGTCGGCCGGAGCGGGGCCGAAGAGAACGGTGAACCTGGCAGCAGCCAGGCGCCGAACTCCGAAAGGGCCTCCCTTGCGCTCGCTCTTCCGCCGCTTCGCCCTGGTCGCTGCTCTCGCCCCCGCCGCCGCTCTCGGCGTCACCCTGTTCGCCGCGCCGGCGCAGGCCGCGCCGGTCACCGAGGCCACCATGCAGGCCGACATCGTGCGGCTGACCAACGTGCAGCGCACCGCGCACGGCTGCGCCGCCCTCAAGGTCGACGAGCGGCTGATCACCGCGGCGCGGGGGCACAGCGCCTACATGGGGCAGACCGGCTCGTTCAGTCACACCGGCAAGGGCGGCTCGAACTTCGTCGCCCGGGAGAAGGCCGCCGGCTACCCGAAGCCGTCCGCCGAGAACATCGCCTGGGGCTACCGCTCCGGCAAGGACGTGGTCAGCGCGTGGATGAAGAGCCCGGGCCACCGCGCCAACATCCTCAGCTGCAAGTCGAAGACGGTCGGCGTAGGCGCCGTCTACAGCGACAACGGCACCCCCTATTTCACCCAGGACTTCGGCTACTGAGCCAATTGGCCTCGCTCCGCTCAGCAGGCGTTTCGCCCCTGAGAGTCGGGCGACATGCGTGCTGGTTGCGGTCACACCAGCCTGCCTGACGGAAGAAGCTCGGAGTCCCGGCCGATCCCCCTGCGGCCGGGACTCCGGATCAACGCCCGTGTCGCGGACACAGCACGGAGTTCCGGCCGATCCCCCTGCGGCCGGAACTCCGGTTACACCATCCGTTTCACGGGCTCAAGGCAACGCCCCGGCCGATCCCCCTGCGGCCGGGGCGTTTGCCGTTGCCGTCATGAGGACTTTGCGCTCGTAAGAAAGGACGGCGTGGCGGCCGAGCATCTCGCCCTCGCGGGACAGGCCGTCGACAGTGGTCAGCCAGCGGTCGATGGCGGCCTGTTCGTCCTTGCGGTTGACGTCGTCGAAGACGATCGTGGCGTGGTCCGCCAGGCGGGGGCCGATCACCGGCAGCGCCGGGTAGCGGCTGTCCGGCCCGACCGCCGCGGGCGGCCCGTCGACCAGCAGGAAGTCGACGCCGTCCAGATCCTCGCAGGCGGCCGGGTCGTACCAGGGGTAGACACGGCCGGCCAGCTCGACCGGTGCCAGCGGCGCGTCGCGCACCTCGGCCACCCCGGTCAGCCCGTGCGCCTCGAGGGCCGCGCGGGTGCGGTTCGCGTACTCCGGGTCGTGGTCGAGCGAGATCAGCCGGCCGCCGACCTGTTCCAGCGCGTAGGCCAGCCAGATCGTGGACGTGCCGCTGCCCAGCTCGAGGACCAGTTTCGGTCGCCGGGAGCGGACCAGGAACAGCAGCTCCAGCAGGTCGGTCGGGTTCAGCGCGTAGTCGCCGGAGGACGGCATCGGCGCGCGCGGCGTGAAGCCCTGGAACAGCTGCACCGTCGCCTCCAGCTCGCGGGGCACCGCCAGCTGCAGGTTGCGCACCCCGCGGTCGGCGATCCGCTGCACCCGGGTGACCGCGTCGAACAGTTCGCGGTGCCGGTCCTCGGTGGCGAGCCGCTGGCGTTCCACGGCGGACACCACCCGGCGCTGCGTCTGGTCGAGCACCACGCGCAGGTCGCGGATCTCCCGGCGGTCGGCGCGCAGCGTGACCAGCCGCCGGTTCAGGTGCAGCACCCCGGCCATCACCAGGGCGAGCAGCGCGGCGACCAGGCAGACCGCCAGACCGGTCGCCCCGAGCGCGGCGGCCGCGGTGACGGCGGCGACGAGCAGTGCGGTGAGCGCGACGGCGGCCAGGGTCCGCGGGCCGAGCTCGCGTACCCGCCCGGCCAGCCGATCAAGTCTCCGGACCATGAAAACCGCCACCTCCCGTGCCTGCGCGCGGCCGCGGGGGCGACCACATCAAGCCCTAACGCGGCAAGCTACCGAGCGTTACGCGGATCCGGTCGGTGAACGGCTCCGGGTGGTAGGCCGCGCGCAGCGCCGACCGGTTGCGCCGCCGCTGCTCGGCGACGAGTTCCGGATCGGCCTGGAACCGGCGCAGCAGCGCACCGACCTGGTCGGGCCGGCAGTGCACCCCGATCGGCCCGGGCTCCCCGGTGATCACGACGCAGCCCATCGCGGCGGCGTCCAGCACCGAGCGGCCGGTCGGCGCCGGGAAGCTCAGCGCGAAGTCGAGCTGCCCGAAGAACTCCGGCGGGTCCACCTCGGCGGCCCGGTAGATCAGCCGCCGGGCCGACTGCCGGGGCAGCGGCGCCCCGTCGGCGAGCCGGATCCGCACGTCGACGCCGGTCAGCCCGTCGAACACGGCAAGTTCCCGGCTGTCGGTCACCTCGGCACCGACCACCGGCACCCGGGGCAGCGTCGGGCGGCGCAGCGTGTCAGGCCCGTCGGTGGCCACCGTCGGCAGATCAAAGTCGGTCACCACCAGGTCCGGCACGCCGTGCAGCGCCGCGCGGACCGCCGGCCCCTGCGGGCACCACAGCGCCGGGACCCGGAACATCCGCTCGGCCGCGGCGGTACAGGCGCCCAGCGCGCCTCCCGGCACCTCGTCGATCAAAAACATGAGGGTACGGGGTGACAGCCCCACCTCCCCGGCCGGCGGATGGCGCATCACCTCGGGCTGCCGCACCAGCAGCAGTCCGCAGTGGACCCGATCGGTGAGCACCACCTGCCCGATCCGCCCCGTGTTGACCAGGTGCTGCACCGCCGGGTGCACCGGCAGCCGGGTCCGTACCGGTCGCCGCCAGTCCTCCAGGTGCAGGATCGCCACCCGCAGCCCCCGGGCGGCGAGCGCCTCGATCTCGGCGAGCGCGGACCGCTGGGTCTCGGCCAGCACCCGCCAGTCGGCGGCGACTGTCACGTCGTACCAGAGCGGTGGCACCTCGGTCGACGCGGACCGCGAGAGGTGCGGCGGCGCCGGGAACGGGCGGTCCGATCCGTCGCGCGGCCGGAAGGCCGACGCCTCACCGGCAGCGATCCGCCGGTGCCAGGTGGTGTAGCCGGAGAGGTAGGCGGCCCGGGCCGGGTGGATCCAGTACGGCCGGATCTCGGACCGGGACAGCGAGCCGGCCGACAGCCGGATCAGCGCGAGGTGCACCGGCAGGTGGCGCACCGCCCGCTCGCCGAACGCCGCGGTGATCCGCGCGATGTACTCGGAGTCGCCGCCCTTGCGGACCACGTCGAGGTATCCGGCCCGGTCCAGCACCGCGGCCCGGCGCACCAGCAGCGCGGACGGGTTGAGCTTGCCGCCGCGCCGGCCGAGCCGGGTCAGCGTGAGGTCCTCGGTGACCCGGCGGCCGTCCGACGTGGACGCGACAAGTGCCGGGTCGATCAGCAGCGGGGTGACCTGCAGCTCCAGCCGTCGCGGATGCGACCAGTCGTCGGAGTCCTGGAACGTCACGAACTCGCCGGTCGCCGCGTCCAGCCCGGTGTTGCGGGCCACGTACGTGCCGGCGTTCACGCTCTGACGCAGCAGCCGCACCCGCGGGTCCAGCGCCACCGCCCGCCGCAGCACCACGTCGAACTGCGGCGGCGACGCGTCGTCCACCACCAGCACTTCCAGGTTCCGCCAGGACTGCCGGGTGATCGACCGGACCGCGGTGATCAGCCCCTCGTCCGGCCGGTACGCGGTGATCACCACGGTGATCCGTTCCGGTCGTTCGATCGGGGCGGGCTCCCGCGTGTAAAGCCGGTCGAACGGCGCCAGATGGTCCCGGTGGTCCAGCCGGAGCGACGGACCGGGCAGCCCGGCGCCGAACCGCCGCAGCCACGGCCCCACCGGCCGCCCCGGGTTCCGGAACGGGTTGGCCAGGTCGGTGCCGATCTCGTGCCGGACCTGGCGGTCGAGCCCGGCGAGCCGCACCGGCCGGCCCTCGAGCAGCGCCAGCTGGGCGTGCACCGCGATCCCCCGGGCGCCGATCAGCTCGAACAGCGCGAGGGCGTCGGCCCGGTCGGTCGGCAGCACGTCCTGCAACGCCATGATCCGCGCCAGGGTGGCCAGCAGGTCGGGCCGGACCGTCACGTCCCGCCCGCGCAGCCCGCCCCGGGCGGCCGCCAGCAGCTCGGCCAGGCCACCCCGGCCGCTCAGCCCGGCAGACGCCAGCTCTTCCCGCAGACTCACCGCGCGGTTACGGACCATCGCGGCCACCAGAGTGGCCGGCTTCTCGTCCCCGATCATCGGTCGGTCCAACGCGCCGACCGGCGTCGAGTTACACGGCGGCCAGGACCGCCCGCTGCACCCGATCCCGCTCGGCCGCTTCGTCCCACGCCCCGACCAGGTAGAACGCGTCGACGACGTCACCGCCGAGGGTCGAGATCCGCGCCGCCCGGATCTCCGCGCCGGCCTCGTCGAGCGCGCTGGTCACCCGGTAGAGCAGGCCCGGCGAGTCGGCCGCCCGCAACTCCAGCACGACCGCGCCGGTGGCGACCGCGCGCTGCCAGACCACCCGCGGCTCGGCGGTGCCACCGCGGGCGCTCATCGCACGGGCCCGGACCCGCTGGGTCACCGAGACGTCACCGGAGGCGACGCGGCGCAGGTCCGCGGCGAGGGCGACCGGATCGTACGGCGTGCCGTACCGCGGCTGGGTGTAACACGAGACGATGGCTCGCCCGTCGACCGTGGAGGTGTTCGCGGCGACCACGTCAAGCCGGTGCATGGCCAGGCAGGCGGCCACCCCGGCGAGCAGTCCCCGCCGGTCGGCGGCCGCCACCGACACCTCGTCGCCCTCCAGGTGCACCACCGGCAGGTCGCCGGTGAGCAGCTCCGGGTCGGGCTCGGGCGGCTCGGGCAGGGCGCCGGTGTCCAGCGCGGTGTGCACCCGGCGGACCAGCTCGGCCATCAGCCGGCCCTTCCAGTCCGACCAGGCGGCCGGGCCGGTGGCGTGCGAGTCGGCCCGGGACAGCGCGTGCAGCAGGTCGAGGGTGGCCGGGTCGCCGACCGCCTCGGCGACCGCGGAGATGGTCAGCGGGTCGTCGAGGTCGCGGCGGGTGGCCACGTCCGGCAGCAGCAGGTGCAGGCGGACCATCTTCTCGACGGTGGCCACGTCGGCCGGCGGCAGACCGATCCGGGCGGCGATGTCGGCGGCGATCGGCGCGCCCACGAGGCTGTGGTCACCGGGCAGGCCCTTGCCGACGTCGTGCAGGAACGCGCCGATCAGCAGCAGGTCGGGGCGGTCCACCTCGCGGGCGTACTTGGTGGCCTCGTAGGCGGCCTGGACCAGGTGCCGGTCCAGGGTGAACCGGTGCACCGGGTGGTGCTGCGGGAGGCTGCGCATCCGGGCCCACTCGGGGAGCCACGCGTCGATCAGGCCGTACCTGTCGCAGGCCTCCCAGGCCGGCAGCAGGCCGGGACCGGCGCCGAGCAGCGAGACCAGCGCGGCCCGGGCGGAGGCCGGCCACGGGTTCGGCAGCGGCGGGCAGAACGAGGCGAGCCACTCGCTGGTGGCCCGGGCGATCGGAAGCTGCACGGTGGCGGCCGCGGCGGCCACCCGCAGCGAGAGGCTGGGGTCCGGCAGCGGGCCGATCGCGGTGCGGGCCAGCACGAGCTCGCCGTCCTGCTCGACCACGTCGCGGGCGACCGGGCGGCGGGCCGGTGCGATCGGGGTGGTGCCCCGGCGGCGGCCGCTGCGCAGCCGGTCGATGGCCCGCCAGGCGTCGTCGACGGCGTGCGCGACGGTCCGCGCGTCGCCGGAGACCCGCCGCAGCAGTGTGTCCGGGTCCTCGATCTCCAGCAGGTCGGCGACGGTGGAGCGTTCCTGGGCGACCAGGCGGTCCACCCGGCGGCCGACCGCGAGGTGCAGGGCGTCCCGGGTGTCCAGCAGCCGCAGCGCGGCGGCGCGGACCGCGGGGCGCATGGTGTCGGCGATCCCGGCGCGGCCGACGCCGCGCAGCAGGGTCACGTCGCGCAGCCCGCCGGACGCCTCCTTGAGGTCGCCCTCGAGCAGGAAGGCGAGCTCGCCGTGGCTGGCCCAGCGGCTCTGGGTGATCTCTTTGAGCTGGGGCATCAGGCGGACCGCGGTGCGCCGCCACTGATCCCCGGAAGCCGCGATCATCTCGGCGGAGAGGCTCGCGTCGCCGGCCACGTGCCGGGCGTCGAGCAGGCCGAGGGCGACCTTCACGTCGTCGTGCGCGACCGACAGCGCCTCGGGCAGGGTGCGCACCGAGTGGTCCAGGCCGAGCCGGGCGTCCCAGATCGGGTACCACAGCGCGGACGCGATCCGGTCGATGCCGGCCGTCCCGTTGTGCAGCAGCACCAGGTCCAGGTCGCTGTAGGGGGCGCAGTCGCGCCGGCCCAGCCCGCCCACCGCGAGCAGGCTGACGCCGGGCAGGTGGCTCGGGAAGAGCTCCCGCAGCCAGACGTCGAGCGCCGCGGCACGCTCGTCGCGTGCCGCGGCTCCGATGTGTTCGCGCAGCTTGTCGAGGGAGCCCCCGGCCGGACGCGCGGGCGGGGCCGGAGGCTCACTCAACGGGTTCGTCATGTGCTTACAGTGCGTCCAGGCCGCGTTCGCCGGTACGGACCCGGATGACGTCGTCGACCGTCGTCACCCAGACCTTGCCATCACCGATCTTGCCGGTCCGCGAGGCGGTCACGACGGCGTCGACGATCTTCTCGACGTCGATCTCGTCCGTGATCACCTCGACCTTGATCTTCGGGAGGAACTCGACGGTGTACTCGGCACCCCGGTAGACCTCGGTGTGCCCCTTCTGCCGGCCGTAACCCTGTACCTCGCTCACGGTGAGCCCGGCGACGCCGAGGGCGTGCAGAGCCTCCTTCACCGCGTCGAGCTGGTACGGCTTGATGACCGCGGTCACCAGCTTCATGCTCAGTCCTTCCAATCCAGCAGCCATGGGGGGAGATTAACCGGCGACCTTCTGGCTGACATCAGCCTTGCCATCGGCGTCGACGGCCTTGCTCGAGGAGATACCCGCCATGGCGAAGGCGCCACCGCCACCGGAACCGGCGGCCGGGGTGTTCTCGTACGCGGTCTCGCCGTGGTCGGCGATGTCGATGCCGCCGATCTCGGCCTCCTCGGAGACCCGCAGCAGCTTGATCTTCTTCAGGACGAAGGCGATCAGGGCCGCGATGGCCAGCGAGTAGACGGTGACCGCGGCGCTGCCGACGAACTGCCGGCCGAGCTGGGTGAAACCGCCGCCGTAGAAGAGGCCGTCCGAACCACCGAGCACGTCGGTGATCGCGCTGTTGGCCGTGTTGGTGGCGAAGAAGCCGATGGAGAGCGAGCCGATCCAGCCACCGACGAAGTGGACGCCGACCACGTCGAGCGAGTCGTCGTAGCCCAGCTTGTACTTCAGGCCGACGGCCAGGGCACAGACCACGCCGGCGATCAGACCGAGCAGCACGGCCGGCAGCGGGGCGATGAAGCCACACGCCGGGGTGATGGCGACCAGACCGGCGACCGCACCGGAGGACGCGCCGACCAGGGTCGGCTTACGGTCCCGGATCCACTCGACGGCGACCCAGCCGAGCAGCGCGGCGGCCGTGGCGAGCTGGGTGTTGACGAACGCGATACCGGTGACGCTGTCGACGGTCAGCTCGGAGCCGGCGTTGAAGCCGAACCAGCCGAACCAGAGCAGACCGGCGCCGAGGGCGACGAACGGCACGTTGTGCGGACGCATGTTGTCCCGCGGCCAGCCGACCCGCTTGCCGAGCACCAGGGCGACACCGAGGGCGGCCGCACCGGCGTTGATGTGCACAGCGGTACCACCGGCGAAGTCCAGCGCGTGCAGCTTCGCGCCGATCCAGCCACCGCCCCAGACCCAGTGGGCGACGGGGACGTAGACCAGGGTGAACCACCCGATCGCGAAGAGCACCCAGCCGCCGAACTTGAGACGGTCCGAGAGCGCGCCGCTGATCAGGGCGACCGTGATGACCGCGAACATCATCTGGAAGGCCATGAAGACGTAGATCGGGATACCGGTGGTGCCCCAGAGGTCGCCGGCCCAGCTGATGTCGGTGCCGCCGTACTGGGTGAGGTTGCCGATGAACTGGTTCAGGCTCGCGTTGCCACTGGCGCCGAACGAGAGGCTGAATCCGTAGAGCGCCCACAGCACGGAGATGATCCCGATGCTGGAGAAGCTCATCATCATCATGTTCAGGGCGCCTTTGGACCGGTTGAGGCCCCCGTAGAAGAGCGCCAAGCCGGGTGTCATGAGCAAAACGAGCGCAGACGACAGGAGCAACCAAGCGGTGTTGCCGATGTTGATCTCCACGCTGCCTCCTCTCGGGATTAAGTGTCTTCACACCTGACCGAGGTGGCTGCGATGCCGGTCGGCCGGTTCGAGGCAGAGCGTTCCGGCTGGCTGTTTCGAGCACGGTCTACGCGCGATTTCCGGCGCGTCACGGGTTGTTTCCGACGTGTGAAGAAACTCTCACAGGCGGTTAAGTGATCTTGGCTGAACAGGCAAAATGCCCGCCTGATCTAGCGGAGGGCGTATTCGAGCGTGTGCCGCTCGTAATCCAGCAGCCGCAGATCGCGCATCGGGCGGCGCAGATGGCCCTTGTGCACGATCCGGACGAACGCCGGGTCACCGGCCGCCGCCATCCGGCGGATGCCCTCGACGTGATCGACGATCCGTTTCCTTATGGTCCGCACCAGCCGATGCCGGTCCCGCGGGATCAGCCCGTAGGCGTCCGCGAACAACCGCAGCCGGCGCGGCCGGTTCGGCCGCTTCCAGCCCAGCGTGTACGAGTCCCGGTCGCTGAACAGCGGCACCCAGGTCCACGCCGCGTACGCCACGTCGTAGATCCGGGAACCGGGCGAGGCCAGGTCGAAGTCGATCAGGGCGAGGGTGCCGTCCGGACGCCAGACCACGTTGTGCGGGGCGGCGTCGTGGTGGCAGATCACCTCGGTGTCCGGCGGGGGCGGGCCGAACGAGCGCCAGACCGCGCCGGGCGGCGGTACGAAGCCGTACTGCGCGTCGTGGAACATCCGCAGCATGGTCGCGACCGTGACCAGCGCTTCCTCGGTCACCCAGTGCGGGGCCAGCGGGTATTCGCCGCACTCGCCGTCGAGGTACGTGAGCACCTCGCGGTTCTTCTCGTCCATCCCCAGCGCGCTCGGCGAGCCGGTGAACCCGACCCGTTCGAGGTGGTTGAGCAACGCGTGGACGGCCGGCGTCCACGGCCCGGCATTACGCCGGACCGTGTCGCCGATCCGGGACACCGTGCTGACGTTGCCACCGTGCAGCGGTATCTCGCGCAGCGGCTCCTGCGTCACCCACAGCCTCCCTGGATATACCCACGTAACAAAGGCGAGCCTACGCGGTCTCTCCCAGCAGGGCCTCGACGAAGGCCGCCGGCTCGAACGGGGCGAGGTCGTCCGGACCCTCGCCCAGGCCCACCAGCTTCACCGGAATACCCAGCTTGCGCTGCACCGCGATGACGATGCCGCCCTTCGCGGTGCCGTCCAGCTTGGTGAGCACCACACCCGTGACATCCACCACCTCAGTGAACACCCGGGCCTGTTCGAGGCCGTTCTGGCCGGTGGTGGCGTCCAGCACGAGCAGCGTCTCGTCGACCGGGCCGTGCTTCTCCACCACCCGCTTGACCTTGCCCAGCTCGTCCATCAGGCCGATCTTGTTCTGCAGCCGGCCGGCGGTGTCCACCAGCACCACGTCCACGCCGGTCTCGATGCCGCGCTTGACCGCGTCGAACGCCACGCTGGCCGGGTCGCCGCCCTCCGGCCCGCGGACCGTCTCGGCGCCGACCCGCTCGCCCCAGGTGGCCAGCTGCTCGGCGGCCGCCGCCCGGAACGTGTCGGCCGCGCCGAACAGCACGGTGCGCCCGTCCGCGATCAGCACCCGGCCGATCTTGCCGCAGGTGGTGGTCTTGCCGGCGCCGTTGACGCCGACCACCATCACCACCGCGGGACGGCCCTCGTGCCCGGTGGTGCGCAGGCTGCGGTCGAGATCCGGCTCGAGTGCCGCGGTCAGCTCCTCGACGAGCTGCTCACGCACACCGGCCACGGTCCGGGTGCCGAGGATCCGGACCCGCTCACGCAGCCGCTCCACGATCACCTGGGTGGCCTCGACGCCGACGTCCGCGGTGATCAGGCTGTCCTCGATCTCCTCCCAGTCGTCCTCCTCCAGGTGGTCCCGGGAGAGCACGGTGAGCAGGCCCCGGCCCAGCGCGGACTGCGAGCGGGCCAGCCGGGCGCGCAGCCGGACCAGGCGGCCGGCGGTCGGCTCGGGGGTCTCGATCTTTTGAATGAGAGGAGGCAGCTCCTCCTCTTCCACCGGAAGCGGCGGAAGCACCACCGGCGGCGCTTCGACCGCGGGTTCGACGACCGGCGGCCGCTCCAGGGTGGTGGTCGAGGCCTCGGACGGCGGCGGGAGCTCCCGGCGGCGCATCTTCGGCACCACCAGCCCGACCGCGCCCACGACCAGGACGACGAGCAGGATCACTGCGGCGACCACGTATTCCATAGCCGAAATCCTGACAGATGAGCCGTCCGGCCGTGGCAGAGGCCACGCACTGGCGAATCCGGGCGTGGGTAGTAAGGATGTGCAGGCCCCTCGTGACACCGTTCGGAAGGCTCTCCCGCATGCGACACATCCCCGGCGCCGCCCGGTGACCGCCCAACTGCTGATCGGTCCGCTGCTGCGGCGCGTCACCGGCGACCGCGCCACCATCTGGGTGGAGACCAGCGAACCCGCGCAGGTGCGGGTCGAGGCCGACGGCGGGGCCGCCGGGTCCGCTGCGACATTTTGCGCGTACGGCCACCACTACGCCCTGGTCGTGGTGTCCGGGCTGGCCCCGGACTCCTCGCACGCCTATCGGGTGACCCTCGACGACAACGAGGTGTGGCCGGCGGCCGGGTCGCCGTACCCGCCGTCGGTGATCCGGACCCGGGCCGCCGAGGACGCGGCCCAGCCGGTCAGCCTGCTCTTCGGCTCGTGCCGGCAGGGCAGCCCGCAGGACGCCGGCCGGACGTTGCCGCCGGACGCGCTGGACGCCTACGCCCGGCGCCTGATGGCCGAGCCGGAGCACCGCCCCGACCTGCTGGTCCTGCTCGGCGACCAGGTGTACGCGGACGAGACCTCGCACAAGGTGCGCCGGTTCCTGCGCCGGCACCGCAAGGCCGGCAGCGACGCGCCGTCCGACCAGGTGGTCACGTTCGAGGAGTACACCAAGCTCTACCTGGAGTCCTGGCGTGACCCGGAGGTCCGCTGGCTGTTCTCCACGGTGCCCAGCGTGATGATCTTCGACGATCACGAGCTGATCGACGACTGGAACACCTCGGCGTCCTGGCGGGCCGACATGGCCGGACAGTCGTGGTGGCGGGAGCGGATCGCCGGCGGTCTCGGCTCCTACTGGGTCTACCAGCACCTGGGCAACCTCAGCCCGGACGAGCTGGCCGCCGACCCGCTGTTCCAGAAGGTGTCCGCCGCCGACGACGCCACCGACCTGCTGCACGAGTTCGGCCGGTCGGTCGACGAGCCGGATTCCGCGGACAACACCGACGTGCCGTACCAGTGGAGTTTCGCCGTCGATCTGGGCCGGACCCGGCTGGTCGTGCTGGACAACCGGTGCAACCGGGTGCTCACCCCGGGCGCCCGGGCGATGCTGCCGGCCGCCGAGTGGGACTGGTTCATCAGCCAGGCACACGGCGACTACGACCACCTGGTCGTCGGCTCGTCGCTGCCGTGGCTGATGCCGCCGGCCATCCACCACCTGGAGGCGTGGAACGAGGCGGTCTCCGAGTCGCGCAACCCGCGCTGGGCGGCGTTCGGCGAGAAGCTGCGGCGCGTCTTCGACCTGGAGCACTGGGCCGCGTTCGGCAAGTCCTTCACCGCGCTGGGCGAGCTGTTCCGGCGGCTCGGCGAGGGCGGCGTCGGCGCGCCCGGCCACCGGGTCGGCGCCGGCGGGGCGTACGCCGCACCCGCCTCGATCAGCGTGCTCTCCGGGGACGTGCACCATTCGTACGTGGCTCGGGCCGACTTCGGGCACGCCATGGTCACCCCGGTGATGCAGCTGACCTGCTCGCCGATCCACAACGAGGTGCCGCTGCCGCTGCGGCCGCTGATGCGGGTGAGCTGGCTGCCGCCGGTCGCCCGGGTGGTCCGCGGCCTGGCCAAGTCGGCCGGGGTGAAGAAGCCGCTGATCCGGTGGAAGCGGCTCTCCGACCCGTATTTCGGCAACGCCATCGGCACCCTCACCCTGGACGGGCGGACCGCGCGCGCCCGGATCGAGGGCACCTCGAAGGACGGCCACCTGCACGAGGTGGCGGACAACACGTACCGGCCGTAGGTGAGGACGCCGGATCCGGTGGCGGCCGGATCCGGCGCCGACTCGTGAGGGTCAGTCGCCGAGCCGCGGGAGGGTCGACTTCCCCTGGTCCCGTACGGTGAAAGAGGTCTTCCCGCCCTCCTGGACCACCACCTGCTCGCCCTTGTCCTGGGTGAGCAGGTAACGACCGTCGACCTCGATCACGATGCCCTTGCCGGCGCTGGTCTTCGGGAACGTGAAGATCTGGTCCTGCTTGCCGGTGTCGCACGCGGCGGTCTTCAGCTCCAGCGGCTGGGTGCCGCCGGGCGAGTGGACCGCGAGGCACCACGGCTCCCCGCCCTCGAGCATCTTGGCGGTCTGCATCAGGTACTCGTCGCCACCGGCCCTGACCGGCGTGGTCACGAACAGCGCCTGGTCCTCGAGGTGATCGGTGACGGTCAGCACCCCGTCGGCGCCGACGGTCAGCATCATCCGGCCGCCGGACTGCGTGGTGGCGAAGACGAACTGCCGCCCGGCCTCGATCGGCACACCCGGCCCGACCGGCGCGAACCCACCCGGCGTTTCCATCGCCGACGGCGTGCTGCTCCCCGCCGTCCTGTCCGCGGCCGGCTCCCCCGCTGACGTGGAGGAGCAGGCCGCCACACTCATCAGCGCGACAAGTACACCGATCTTGGCGATAGCGGCAGACATCACGTTCCCTCCGGGCCGGTATGCCGTTCATCATCAACGAACATCATCGATGAAATACCCGTCCGGGGACAGAACAGGCATCAATCCGGGAGATCGAGGGCCTTGCGCAGGTAGGCGACGTGCTCCGGGCCGGCCCAGCGGTACCCGGCCAGCTTGGCCGCCCGCGCTCCCTGGATCACCCGGTCGTCGTCGTCCACGAAGAGCACGTACTTGGGCAGGTGCCGGATCGCCAGGCAGGCCTGCTTGAAGAACTCCGGCGCCGGCTTGTGCACCTTCATCTCCGAGGAGCTGAGCACCAGGTCGAACTCGTCGGTCAGGCCGAGCGCGTCCAGGTCGCCGCGGAGCCGGTCGGTGGCGTTGGTGGCCAGCCCGACCCGGCGGCCGGCCGCCCGCACCCCGCGGACGAACGCCAGGGCGTCCGGGTCCACCTCACCCCGGTACTCCTGCCACTCGGCGACCGCGGCGGCCGCCTGCGCCTCGTCGAGCGGGAGCCGGCTCGCGACCAGACCCATCCACTCCGCGTCGGTGATCTCGCCGGCCATCGCGGGCTGGTAGATGTCCCAGGACATCGACGTCTCCAGCAGGGCGGCCGGTTTCAGGCCGTACTTCACCTCGACGGCGATCATCGGGGCCGGATCCCAGCGGCGCAGCACGCCGTCCAAGTCGATCAGCAGGGCCTGGGCGGGATCGCGCATGCTTGTCCTAGTCCTCTTCTTCGCGGTCTTCGCGGTTGAGGCGCTGGCTGATCACCTGGGTGACGCCGGCGCGCATCGTGACGCCGTAGAGCGCGTCCGCGACCTCCATCGTCCGCTTCTGGTGCGTGATGATGAGCAGCTGGCTCTTCTCCCGGAGCTGCCGGAAGAGCGTAATCAACCGGCCCAGGTTGACATCGTCGAGGGCTGCCTCCACCTCGTCCATGATGTAGAACGGCGACGGGCGGGCCCGGAAGATGGCACAGAGCATCGCCACCGCGGTCAGCGAACGCTCACCGCCGGAGAGCAGCGACAGCCGCTTGATCTTCTTGCCCGCCGGCCGGGCCTCGACGTCGACGCCGGTGGTCAGCATGTCGTCCGGGTCGGTCAGGATCAGCCGGCCCTCACCACCCGGGAAGAGCACCTGGAAGACCTGCTCGAACTCGCGCGCGGTGTCCTCGAACGCCGACGTGAACACCTCGAGGATCCGGTCGTCCACGTCCTTGACCACGGTGAGCAGGTCCTTGCGGGTGGCCTTGAGGTCCTCGAGCTGGTCGGAGAGGAACTTGAACCGCTCCTCCAGCGCGGCGAACTCCTCCAGCGCCAGCGGGTTGACCTTGCCGAGCAGGGTGAGGTCGCGCTCCGCCTTGTTGGCCCGCTTCTCCTGGGCCGGCCGGTGGAACGGGGCCGGCTCGGGCGCCGGCTTGCCGTCCCGCTCGGCGGCGGCCACGTCGGCCTGGGTCGGCGGGACCGGTTGCTCCGGGCCGTACTCGTTGATCAGCGTCTCGACGTCGAGCGAGAAGTCCTCGGCGGCCTTGGCCTCCAGCTGGTCGATGCGCATCCGCTGCTCGGCCCGGGCCATCTCGTCCCGGTGCACCTCGCTGGTCAGCCGCTCCAGCTCGCCGACCAGACGTTTCGCGGTGGCGCGCACCTCTTGGAGCTCGGCCTCCCGGCTGGTCCGCTCGCTCGCGATCCGGTCCCGGTCCTCGGCCGCGGCGGCCAGCGAGACCGCGACCCGGGCCAGCGCGGTGGCCGCGCCGGACGCGACCGCCCTGGCGATCTCGGCGCCCCGGGCGCGCGCGGCCCGGCGGGCGGCGGCGCGTTCCCGGGCCTGGCGCTCCTGGTTGGCCTGGCGGGTCAGCGAGTCGGCGCGGCCGGCGATCGAGGAGACCCGCTCCTCCGCGGTCCGCACGGCCAGCCGTACTTCCATCTCGTTCTGCCGGGACTGCGGCACCAGCGCGCCCAGCCGGTCGCGTTCCTCGGTCGACGGCTCCTCGTCGATCGGGGAGTCCTCGGCCAGCCGCAGCCGCTCCTCCAGCTCGGCCACCCGCATCAGGTCGGCCTCCCGGGCCGCTTCGGCCTTCTGCCGGGAGGCGCCGAGCCGCTCGCTCTCCGCCTTCGCCGACCGGGCCGCCGCGCCCAGCTCGGCCAGCCGCCGGGCGGCCGCGTTGCGCTCACCCTCGGCGGCCCGCTTCGCCTGGGCGGCCACCGCCACCACCTGCTTCAGCTCGGCCACCTGGGCGCGAGCCTCGCCGAGCTGCTCCTTGAGCTCGGCGATGGCCTGCTCGGCGGCGGCCCGGCCGGCCTTCGCCTCGTCGACCGCCGCCTGCACCTCGATGTAGCTGGTGGCCTTCGCCGAACCGCCGGCCGCCGCGTAGGCGCTCAGCACGTCGCCGTCCGGCGTCACCGCGCGCAGCTCGGCGTTCGTGCCGACAAGTGCGGTCGCCGCGGCCAGGTCCGGGACCAGCACCACGTCACGCAGCGCGCGGTTCAGCGCAGGACGGATCTGCTCCGGGCAGTCGATCAGGTCGGGCGCCCAGAGGGCACCCTCGGGCAGCGCCGGCCGCAAACTGTCCAACGACCCCTGCAGACCCGGCCCGGCCGAGGCCGCGATCACCAGCGCGGCCCGCCCGGCATCAGCGATCTTGAGGGTACGGACGGCCTCCACGGCCTCGTCCAGGCTGGCCAGGGCGACCGAGTCGGCGAGCGTGCCCAGCGCGGCGGCGAGCGCGGTCTCGTGGCCGGGCCGCACGGTCAGCATCGACGCGAGGCTGCCCAGCAGGCCGGGCACCTGGCCGGCCTTGGCGAGCAGCGCGCCCGCGCCGTCCTTGCGCTTGAGGCCGAGCCCGAGCGCCTCCTCGCGGGCCTTCAGACCGGCCGCGTCCTTCTCCGCGGCGCGTTCCGCGTCGGACAGCTCGCGCACCACGGCGGCGGCTCGGTCGTGCGCGGCGACCGCCTCGTCGTGCTGCGCGTCCAGGTCGGCGTTGTCCCGGTCGGCCTCCGAGGACTCGGCGGACACCAGGTCGACCTCACCCTGCGCCGCCTCGGCCCGCATCAGCGCGTCCTCGTGCGCGGCCGCCAGCCGTTCGATCTCCTCGGCCGCGCTGGTGGTCCGGGCCCGCGCGGCGTTCACGTTGCCGGTCAGCTTGGCGAGACCCTCACGGCGGTCGGCGATCGCCTTCGCGGCCCTCCGCAGCTCGCTCTCCGCGGCGGCCAGCTGGCGTTCCAGGTCCTGCCGGTGCTCGACCGCCTCGGCCAGCCGCATCTGGTCCTCGGTGAGCGCCTCGCGCAGCTCCTCCTCCTGCTCCCGGACCCGCTCGGCCTCGGCCTCGAGCATCTCCGGGTCACGGCCCGGCCGCTCGTCGTCCGGGGTGGCGGCCAGGTGCCGCAGCCGCTCGGAGGCCAGCTGCTCGGTGGACCGGAACCGTTCCTGCAGGGTGGAAAGCTTGTACCAGGTGTCCTGGGCGGCCTGCAGCAGCGGCGCGTCCTCGGCGTGCGCCAGCTCCAGGTCGGCCAGCATCCGCTGGATCTCCCGGTTCTCCGCCTCGACCTGCCCGCGCCGGTCCCGCATCGCGGACTCGTCGGCGATCTCCCGGTCCAGCGTGGTCCGCAGCGTGAACAGGTCGTCGGCGAGCAGCCGCAGCCGGGCGTCGCGCAGGTCGGATTGGATGCCGGCCGCCCGCCGGGCCACCTCGGCCTGCCGGCCCAGCGGCTTGAGCTGGCGGCGCAGCTCGGCGGTCAGGTCGTTCAACCGGTTCAGGTTGACCTGCATCGCGTCGAGCTTGCGGATCGCCTTCTCTTTGCGCTTGCGGTGCTTGAGGACGCCGGCCGCCTCCTCGATGAACGAGCGGCGGTCCTCCGGCTTGGCGTGCAGCATCGCGTCGAGCCGGCCCTGCCCGACGATGATGTGCATCTCCCGGCCGATGCCGGAGTCGCTGAGCAGCTCCTGGATGTCGAGCAGCCGGCAGGAGTTGCCGTTGATCTCGTACTCGCTGGCGCCGTCCCGGAACATCCGCCGGGTGATCGAGACCTCGGTGTAGTCGATCGGCAGAGCACCGTCGTTGTTGTCGATGGTCAGCGTGACCTCGGCCCGGCCCAGCGGCGCCCGCCCCGCCGTACCGGCGAAGATGACGTCCTCCATCTTGCCGCCACGGAGCGCCTTCGCACCCTGCTCGCCCAGCACCCAGGCGATGGCGTCGACAACGTTGGACTTGCCGGACCCGTTCGGCCCCACCACACAGGTGATGCCCGGTTCCAGCCGCAGCGTGGTCGCGGAGGCGAAGGACTTGAAGCCCTTGACCGTCAGGCTCTTGAGGTGCACGGATCTCCGAGGGTCGGCGGAATCTGCTGGGTGGCAGGCTACCCGCAGAGGCCGGGCAGTACAGTGCTACGCCGCGCCCAGCTCCCCCCGACCACCCGGAATATCCGCCCGCCCTGCCTGGCCGCGGACCGCTCAGTGGCCGGGATCGGTCACCCCCAGCCGTTCCGACGCTCCCGACGGCGGGGTGGCCGAGACGCCCAACCAGTCCGGCGCGCGCGGCGGCCCCCGGTCCCCGGCCCCCGGCGCCGGCCCAGGCCGCTGCCGGTCCCGACCGTCCGAGAGGTAGGCGACCACTCCCGCAGCCGGTCGCCCCGCACCCCGGCTGGCGCCCACGGTCCCCTCACGGCCGTCGAGACGACCGCCAGCGCCAGCCGGGACCGCGCCAATGCCGCTCAGCCTATTTTGATCTCGGTGGGGCTCTGCGGTCTTGGGGC